>NZ_JBEXVQ010000004.1:0-365964 GCF_040629405.1 Lentzea sp. NPDC005914
CGAGATCCTGGCCAAGGTCCGCGTCGTCCAGACCACCGTCAAGAAGCTGGTCGACAACAACGCAAAGTAAAACCAACAGGATCACGAGACACTAGGCGACGCCTTCGCGTGCCGGTCCGAGTTTGTTCGACCCATTCTGGACGCTCCTCAGCGGCCTTGCGGGCGAGGTAGGCGACACCTGCCCGAATGCGCTCAGCGTTCGTGTTTGCGGCCGAGGCAAGGCAATTCGTCCCGTCCTGTGGGATAGGCCTGACATGTACTGCGTCAGATTTGGCCAACCGGAGAGGCAGTCGGATTGGCGAGCCGCTCTCCGCCGGTATTGCGTCGCTCGGTCCGCAGATCGACCAGGTGGGCCTGTTCACGCTTCGCTGAAGCTCACGCCCAGAGGCTCCGGCAGACGACGGATCCAACGCACGAGGTCGGTCAGAGCCTGAGCACTTTCCGGGCTAGAGGCTGGATGCACCACGTTGGGTGTGCCCGCTCTCCTGAGCGGATCATGGCCTGCACCAATGTGTGCATACCGAACACTGCACGGCGTTGTCGTGGAAGACACCCTCGCGGTCGGGAGTGCCGCGCATGTGATCTGAACCACGTGCATATCGAGACCAGCCGGTCATCGCACCGCTTATCGGTTGGACCGATGTTGCCGGGGACGGGCCGGTCCGCTTCACCCTGAAGGTCGTGTACGTGCTGGTCCTGCTTTCCATCTTCATCGCTGGAGTTGTTCAGGCAGTGAGGGAAGGCTTAGGCGAACAGAGCAATAGCCTTGGGAGCACGGAGTGGGAGCAGATTGGGAGCAACTCCGTGCGTTGAACATGCCTGAACGGTCCTCAATGGACCTGAACGGAACCGCGCCAACCTGCAGGAGTCGCATTTCTGCAGGTCAGCGCGATCTCATCACCATAGTTCACACAGAAGGAGTCCTCGGATCGACCTGAACTGCGCTCAACGGGATCAAACCGCAGGTCAACGGCCCTGAACGGACACGTACGGCGATCACGACACAGGTGAGTGCTTATTACTTCCAGGAGCAGGCGACGTGACCACATCTCTCTGCTCCGAACGTCCGCTCATGCCGATGAGCGGACGCCGTACGGGTACGTGCCGGGGCTTCAGACAGCGGCGGTTGCACGGTCCCAGACGAGAATCGGGGCGGTGACGGGCATGATGGGTGAGCCGGGATGGGTTCCGGTGACACGGATTTCGTAGCCGCCGAGTGGGAGTGCGGGTGCGCTGGTGTGGAGGAGTCCGCCGCTGTTGGGTGGGCGGCGCGCGAACCGCCTGGAGCCTTGGTGATGCACCCGTCCACCGCGATATTCTCCAGCAACAGGCCCACCATGCGGTCGTACGCCTCCAGCGCGATCTGCTTGAACTGGGTGAACAATCCGGCTTTGATCCATTCGTCGCGTCGGTTGCGGATCGTGAACGCCGAGCACGTGGTGTCGGCTATCGCCTCGTACGAACAGCGAACCGCAACACCTGGACGAGCTTCTCGAACACGATCCGATCCGAGATCCGGCGCCGGTGGCCGCCCAGCGGACGGGTGGGATCGATCACTGGTCGAAGTGGGATCAGCGCGCCAAACTGGTCCCACGGTGTGGCAGTCAGCCATGATGGCAACGCGCAGGCACACCTATGGTGATCAAGAATCGTATTCAGCTTCGTGATCACCAAGCCCGTGCCTGCTCCTCATAGCGGGTGAGGCCGCCCCACCCAATCTGCGCGACCTCTTACCTATCTCGAGGAGACGGTCCATGGGGCGAATCACCCCGATCAAGACTCGCTACGCCGGCTACCGGTTCAGGTCCCGCCGGGAGGCCAGGTGGGCGGTCTTCTTCGACACCCTCGGTATCCCATGGCGTTACGAGCCCGAGGGCTTCAGCCTCGGTGATGCCGGAGCGTATCTACCCGACTTCCAGCTCTACCCGAACACCGAGCTGGCGATGTGGCTCGAGGTGAAGGGCGAGTTCCCGACCGACGTCGAGGTCCGCAAGGCGCAGGCGCTAAGCACTGGAACGGGTCTCCGGACCTGCATCTACTTCGGCGAGGTGGACTTGCCTGCCCCAGCCAGCTTGACCAACATGAGCCTCAGCGAGTTCGTGGACCATGTGCCGGAGTACCGCTGGGTCGACGACATCGGGTGGGCACCTTTCCTCACCGGGCCTGCCAAATGGGAGCTTGGCTTCGGACCCACTGCCTACATGATCATTCCTCAAGAAGGTGCAGAGCCCGGCACCTCGCCCTGGTGGTGGACGGATTGCAGCCTCTGCGGCCGGATCATCTTAAAGGTCCACGGCCAGATCGGGTGGTGCCCATACCGCGGCGACGACCTACCCGAGGACCACCTGCTGTACCCAAGCTTTGGCCACGCAACGCCGCGCCTTCAGGCCGCCTACACAGCTGGGAAGTCGGCCCAGTTCGAGTTCGGCGAGACCGGGCATTCAAGCTGACGATGCCGCCCGGCAGGTGTGGCAGACGCCTGTCCAGACCGCGAGTAGGGCCTGGAGTTCGCGCAGGACCGCGTAGAAGCTCAGGCCTCCGCAGGGGCTTTTGGGGTGCGGCGGAGCTAGGTGCAGATGGCCTGGGCGACGGCGGCGAGGGTGGCGTGGTGGTGCCAGCCGAGCCAGGCGCGGCCTTCGGAGTGGTCCAGGCCGAGTCCTTCTTTGAGTTCGCGGTAGTCGTGCTCGCACGCCGACCTCAGACGGACAGAGCCGATGAGCCTTGGGAGCACGGAGTGGGAGCAGATTGGGAGCAACTCCGTGCGTTCAACGTGCCCGAACTGTCCTCAATGGACCTGAACGGAACCGCGCCGACCTGCAGGAGTCTCGTTTCCGCAGGTCAGCGCAGTATCGGTGCCATAGTTCACACAGAAGGAGTCCTCGGATCGACCTGAACTGCGCCCAACGGCATCAAACCGCAGGTCAACGGCCCTGAACGGACGCGTACGGCGATCACGGCACAAGCCGGCGATGAGGTCGGAGTGCAGGATGGTCACCGGCTTCGTCGAGGGGTACGGCCTCCGCCAGGACATCGCCGTGAACCTGAAGAGCTGTCCGGCCAGGTAGTCGATGTCGGTGAACGTGGACTCGCGGTGCAGCTTGAGCTGCAACGGCTTCGGCGCGCCCTGCGACTCGCTCTTCATCTCTCGCGGTCCCTTGACCGTCACCAGCATCTCACTCTTGCTGATCGGTACGGCGAAACCGCGTCGTGCCACGCACTTCCCTTTGCTGCCCCGCCCCGCGCTCACCCCCTTGGAGTTCTCGTCGAGGATCATCCACGGGTGGTCGTCGACGACAGTCACGAACGCGAACTCGACACCGGCGAAATCTGACGTCAACCCCCGGGACGAGCTCCTTGATGGCTTGGGCCTCTTCGTCTTTCAGGAGTTTGAAGACGTGGAAGACCAGCCGGATGAAGTCGTTGGACTTCCACCCCTGGCGCCTCCTGACCTCGGTGAGACACACCCGGAGCGCGTCCTGCAGCGCCTTCGGATACTGCTCATACGGCGCTTCCCTGGACACGTTCGACACGAGTTAGGTGCCGTCGGAGTTGAAGACGGTAGTGATCCCGACGACACGCTCCCCCTTGCCCAACCGGTCCTCGAACACCTGTGCGCTGCCGATGCCGAGGATCAGCTCTCGCCTCGTCGGCTGCCGTTCTCCTTGATCGCGAACGGCGTCCCGTCCAGCTTGGCGTAGACGGCGAGCGCCATTGTGCTCAGCGGGTACGCGATGCTCTGGCTGTCCGTGATGTTCTCGACCTGGAACTCCTGGACCGCTATCGACTGGCTCATGAAGGTCGACTTGGACACCAGGTAGGGACTCTCGTTGCCCGCCAGGTGTTCCTGGGCAGCGCTGGTGAAGACGAACGCGAGGTCGATCTTCTCCTTGGCCTCCAGCGCGCTCAGGCGGGCACGCTTGTAGGCGCTCGCATCCTGCACGTCGCCGCCCGAAGCCGGTGAGGTGAAGGTGCAGTCGGTCAGGCGGAACTTCCGGACGAACCCTTCGGGGAATGCCTTCGAACCGCGGACACCGTCGCGAAACCTCGTAAGGAAGGTCTCCACGCGGCCTTGGAACTGGCGGGGAACCACCACGGCGATCATCGGTGCTTTCGGGGTGAACGACTCCGTGTCGAAAGGACCGAACCTATTCAGTCCATCCTCCAGGTACCGATCCGTCTTGTCCCCGGACTGGTCGAACACGAAGGTCGGCTCGCTCAACGTGCGCACGTGCGGATGCTGGTTGCCCTTCAACCGCAGCGGCTTGGCCAGGTGTGCCGTCATCCCGGCCGCGACGTCGAGCGGTCCGCGGTCCAGCAGTGCGTTCGCGATCCTGTCCGTGTCCGCGATGCGCCGTTCGGCGTTGTTGAACGCGGCGATCTTGCCGTCCAGCGCGACCAGATCGCGCTCGTACGACCGCCCGCACGCCTTCCGGAGCACTGTCTGAAAGTTGGCCAGGTTGGACTCGATCCATGTGTGGGCCGCGTCGAGCTTCACCTCGCCCTCCCGCGACTGCACGTGGAGCTTGCCGTCGACCACATCGGTCACACGGCCGACGAGCTTGCGCCGCGCGTGCTTCCGGAACGGCCACGGGGCGGGCTAGGCGCGCGGCGCGTGACGGCGTGGAAGGCGTTTCCAGCGGCAGCGCGGAGGCGGCGAAACAGGGTGATCACTCCTCTCGGTCACTGGTGGTATCGGGCAGGTCGGCGCCGAGGACTGCGGCGGCGGCCCGGCCGTCGAGGTACTTGTCTGGAACCGCAGGACCTACCGCGGCGCGGGCCCGCCACGGCGGCCGTGGTTGCGATCGCTCACCAGCATGGTCACGAAGCGGTCGCCGGCGTTGACGAGCAGCCGCGCGAGGATTCGGCACGTGGCCTGCATGGGCCAGGTCACGTGCCGGATTCTCGCGCAACTCCTTGCGCGCCAGCCACATCAAAGCAAACGGGACAGCACGTACACCGCAAAGTTCGTGACGAGTAGGTCCGGGTGCAGGAGGAAGAGCGTCAGTGCCATCGTCGTCAGCGCCATCGTGGTCAGCCGGCTGACAGTGGAGGCAGTAGCCGCAATGCTGTTCGTCGACTGATTGGTCAGCTCCAGTACCAGCGCTGGGTCGTGGTGTTCTCATCGCAGGCCGCGACGTACGCGTCCGCGCCACTCTGCCGCAAGCACTGCCCGGACAGCGCGTTGACGAGCAGGTTGGACCCGAACGAGTTGAGCACGGGAGTCCACTTCTGCTTGTTCGGCAGTGGACTGACGCAGAACTCTGTGAAGACCCGGCTGCCTGCGCCATTCGGTGCGGATAGGCACCAGCCGCTGCGAGCGTTGATCACTCGATAGTTGTTGCCTCCGCCGACGAATTCGAACGTCCATTGCTGGTTGCCGACGAAGTGACACGGATCAGGCCAGACGTACACGGTGGTGGTCGGCTGGTTGCTGGAGTTGTAGTGCTGATCCAGGCAGTCCGCGGTGCCGATGTTCCGAATCGTCACCGGTGCCGCCATCGCCGGGGCCGCTGGTGGCAGCAGGATCGCGGCCAGTGTCAGCAGGGCAGCGGCGGCTGCCTTGATCGGTCGGAACGTCGCGTTCATCGATATCGCTCCTTCGCGTGGTTGTCGTTCGACAAGACAGCAAAGCAGCAGTCGAAGTGTTGCGACATCCACCTAATAGGTAGAGGGCAAGCGCCAGGTTTGACCCACTCGGCAGGGAATTTTTGACGAGCCGGCCGATCGTCCCAGTGAGCTTGCGGTCATACGGGTGCCTGCGGCTCGGACACTCAGTCGTCCATTCAACACCGGGATCAGTTGGCGGTGCCGATTTAGGCCTCGGAGAGAATTTCATAATTTTTGTCGATCGCCGAGAAATACGGAGATTGGAGCCTCGCGACCGGCGACCTCGCTGGAAGCAGCGCACATCGCTGGGCGCCGAGGCCACCGCGAACGGCCGAGACGTGGTCGCCCGCGTAGGCCCCGTCCTGAAGCGGGTATGCGAATCAGGCGACTTCTCGGCCGACACCACCAGGAAGATCACAATGAGATGAGCATGCCGCCAGAACGTCATAGCGTAATAGTGCACATTCGTTTCAACCGCACGCTATGCAATCCCGACAGCCTTCGCCGGTCCGGTCGATGCCACTGGTCATCACCGTGAGGCCGCTGTCGGCGACGCGTGAAAACTGGATCTGGCACGGTTTCCGTGAACTGCCAGGTTGCGGCGTCAGTCAGCGAGCAGGATGCGCTTGCGGAGAAGATCGAAGTTGGCTCGTCCGTACATCTGGCGTTTGAGCATCTTGATGCGGTTGACGTGTCCCTCGACGGGGCCGGAGTTCCAGTGCAGTGTCAGTCCCGCGGTGACGGCGTCCTGGTCGCGTCGCAAGCCGATCACGAATGAGCGCAACGCGGGCAGGGCGTCGGCGTCGACCGCGGCCATCCACTCCTCGAGACGATCGCCGCGCAGGGTGCACATCATCGTGGCGAACGAGCGCACATGTCCTGCCAGCGCAGTCAGTTCTGGGCTTCGGCCCAGGATCTGGTCCAGCTGCCGCTGGTCGTCGTCGGCCATGTTCTCGGGCTTGGTCATGATCCAGCCCACGACCCGGCGGACCTTCGGCGCGGTAGGCGCGGGCTCGGGAACCTGTGCGCTGACACGGAAAGGACGCAGGTAGTCACGCAGGACCTGACACTGGCCGCGAAAGCCCTGGGCCTTGATCTCCTCGAACAGCAGCGTCGCGGTGGTGCAGCCCGCGTTCCACCGTTGATGCAGATAAGGCTTGAACTCGTCGAGCAGGCTCGGCCGGCGGCCGGTGCCATCGTTGGCCAGCAACTCCTCCACCGTGCCGGCGCGCACGAACCGGCGCACCGTTCCTCTGGCCAGGCCGAGTTCAGCTCCGATGCCGCGGACACTGAGTCCCTTGCCGCGCAGCCGTTGCACCGCGGCGTACCGCTCCCGCGTGCGCACCGCGATCCGATCGGACCGTCCACCATCGGTTTCAGATAAGGCGGCGTCCGCCAGCGGTGCCCGCGGCGCGGCGACGGGCTGCACCTCAGGCGGAGTCGTCGCAGTGGGCTCCGGTTGCAGACAGACTCGATGCTGGGCGACAGTGCGCTCGACCGCGGCGGCGAGATTGTTCCAGACGTGCCACCGATCAGCCACCTGCACCGCCTCCGGGGCACCGAGGCGGGCGCCTTCGGCATAGGCGCCAGCGCGATCCCGGCACACGATCTGCACTCCCGGATGCGCCTGCAGCCATGCGGTCAGCGTCTCGGCGGTGCGATCGCCGAGCACGTCGATCGGCGCCCGGATTCGATATCGACCAGCACCGTGCCGTACACATGCCCGCGTCGTAGCGCGAAGTCGTCCACGCCCAGCACCGTCGGCGCACTGGTCAGCGGGTCCGGCAGTGCCCGCAGCAGCCGTAACAGAGTCATCCGGTTCACGTGGGTGGCGAGGTGGGCGGCCAGGCGCGTGCCGGCGCGGCCGCCGAGTGCCAGTGCGATGCGTCGCAGCGCCTCACCCAGCCCGACGCTGCGCCGACCGTACTTGGTGGTCAGCCCGGCAACCTGCTCGACGAACGTCGCACGTGAGCAGTCCTGATTGCCACAGAACAAGCGCCGTACCCGCAGTTGAATGAGCGTTTCGCGGCCACCGACCATCAGGTCCGACAGCCGACGCTCGTAACGGCTGTGCACCCGGCGCGCCACGAATCCACAGGCCGGACACGCGACGTCCTGGTCCTGAGTGCTCGCCTGGATCCGCACCGACCGGCCAGCGGTGAACACCCGCTCGATCCGCACGCCGAGCAGCTGAGGGAACACGACACCGAGCAACTCCGTGATCAACACACAACATGATCAACTACAGACGGTCATCACGGAAACCGTGCCAGATCCAAAATTCGCGCGCCATTGACAGCCGCATTGGTGCGCCCGGTGGTCGCGATCGCCTGGGAGTCACACAGCACGTGGGTTGCGCAGGCCAGTCAGATCTCGCTGTGGGCGGTCGTTGCGTCGGGGCGACCACTAACGCCGCAGCGGACTGCCCAGGACATGCACCAACGCCCTGTCATGCCGCTGACGGCCTCCTGGCCAACGTCCGCTTCTGCCGATGAGCGGACATTGCGCAAGGATGGATGCATGCAGCCATCCTGCCGAGTGTGTTTGATAGTCGGCCAAGGCGGGCCGTAGCTCGGCTGCAGAGACGAAAGAGCGACGAGCCTTAAGGGGGCAGAGCGCCGGGACCGCAAGGCCGAACAGCGGCGGGTGCGGCGGCGGCTTGGTCGGCGCGCGTGACTGGGGTGGCTGGCAGACCGGGTGATCGTGGTCCTGATCGTGCTGGCGATGGTCGGTGCCCGGTGGGGGCAGTTCCAACTGTTCAGCCAGCGTCTGGGGTGGCCGGCGCCACTGGCGGCTGTTGCGGCGACGGGTATCGAGTGCATTGGCTGCGTGTGCGGCCGGTTGGCGCATGTGGCGCGACAGCCCGTCGCCGTGATCGCGCGTCTCGTCACCGTGACCACTTTGGACGGTTCCGAGGTCACGATCACCCGTGATGACTCCGCGTGGGTGGAGCGTCTAGCGCAAGAAGAAGCAGGTCCCGTAGGAGAGTGTGAGCCACCCAGAAGTACCTTACCCAGCGGGCCCGGGATCTGCTGCAGCCGCTGGCCTTCGCCCAAGGGCAGGGGCTGCCCTGTGCCGCTTTCGACGATCTCGTGCCGGAGACTCCCACCGGGGTCGCGCCACCGCACCCCTGCGCGCCGCGCCGACCAGGAGCTACATGGCGAGATCGACGTCCTGCTCGCTGCTGGTGTGCCGGGCTCTCTCGACCAGGTGATGCACCTCCGCCGGCTCGCCCGTGGAGCCGTCGTGGAAGACGCCCTCCAGCCACGTCAGCCTCGACCGATCCCGGTACGAAGGGTATAGCTGCAAGACGTGTCCGCAGGGGGTGCGCTCAGCGGGCGGTTCCCGCAGTCGATCGGACGCTGGCGATCGATCAGAACCACAGCACGTTCTCCCCGCAACCGCCCGTGACACGCCGGGATCGGCTTGGTCGTCCTTGGCCGGAGCCGAACGCCAGCGGCAGACCACCGCTGGCGCCGCGGGTGCTCAGCGGACGTAGCCCTTCTTCTGCCAGTCGAACTTGACCAGATCCGGATGGCTGCTCCAGATGGAGTCCACCTTGATGAAGTTGGGCAGCTTCACGTTCGTGCCCTTGGTCTTGCCACCCGATTTCTGGTGGTACACGGTGAACCTGATCGCCAGCGTGATCGTGCGCAGCGTCAGCGGAGCGAGCGGCAGCAGCGGCACGTTCGCCATCTTCTGGGTCAGTTTGACGACGCCCTTGTAGTGCGCCGAGGACTCGGTCTTGCTGTTCGCTCCGACACCGTCGAGCCGGACGTCGATGCCCTGCAGTTCGAAGGCAAGGGCCTGGCCGGGCGCGGTCATGGTGGGAGCGCTGGTGAACGCCACCCACGATCCGGGATGCTGGTTGCCGCACGGTCGCACGCGGTACGGCACGGACGCGATGTTCGTAGGCCTGGATTTGTCAGGGAGCTGGACGTAGGCGACCAGCACGACGTCCTTGCAGACGTTCGACTCGGCGGCGACGAGGTCCACGTCGGCGGTGCGGTCGGGGCTCGCGAGCGCCGGGGGCAGCGCGACCACTCCCAGGAGCGCGGTCATGGCGAGCGCCAGGCGTGTGGTGCGTGTTTTGAGGACAGAGCGGTTCACGTGTTTCCTCCTTGTCGGTAACGGGATGTGGTACGGGGTCACCGGCCGGTGACGAACGCGTAGTTCTCGGCCACGTAGGGCTCGGCCTGGCCGGAGGTCTCGCTGGGCCGGGCCGGTGTGCGGTCGGACCGGCTGGATTTGCTCTGGGCCTTGGCCCGCGTCTTGGCGGTGTCGCCGCTGGGCTTCGTGGCCTTCTTGCCGACCGGCGAGGCGTAGCCGGTGATGTCGGTGGACTTCGGGTCGAGGATGACGCGCTTCGAGATCCGGTCGCTGTTCGTGCCGCTGTTGCCGGAGATGACCGTGATCTTGCCGGTTCTGTTGTCGACCTTCGTGACGATGCCGACGTGGTCGTCGTTGACGCCGCCGGAGTTCAGGCGGTACGTCACCGCGTCACCGGGCTTGACCCTCTTGGCGCTCGGGCCGTTCTTCCAGGTCTTGTTGGCCATGCCGTAGCTGCGGAAGCTGTTGGCCGCCGAGTTGGTGCCCGTGATCTTCACGCCCGCCTGATCCCACACGTAGCGGGTGAAGTCGGCACACCAGGCCTGGCAGTTCGAGCCGCCCATCTTGCCGCTGTAGTAGTTGCAGTTGTTCGCGCCTTCGACCTTGTGTTTGCCGTTCAGCTCCCGCTCGGCGATGCGGACGATCTCCTCGCGGGTCTTCGGGTCCGCGGAGTCGGTGGCGGCGACCAGCTCCAGCGCGGTACTGACGGCCGGCTGGTCGGCTTTCGAGCCCAGCAGGGCCACGCCGATTGCCGCGGCGACCACGAATCCGAGTCCCGCGGTGGTGGTTTTGACGAGTGTTCGCATGTCGCCTCCATGAGGTCGGTGTGCGGTTTTCGGTGTCAGGGCACGGCAAAGTGCCTCCCGTGGATGAGGTGGAGCAGAGCCGGCACGGCCGAGGTGGAACGTGGCCGTGCGGGCTCCTCCCCGGCTCAGCCGCCGGCGACCAGGACGACCTCGTTCGCGCCGATCGTGCTGACGGTGTTCGTGCCGATCTCCTGCGGTTCGACCCGGCCCGGTACGGCGGTGCCGGACTGTGGCGCCACCTGCTTCGGGTCGACGCTGTGGAGCCTCGGTTCCGCCACCGGCGGGGCCGCGCGCAACTCGGCGGGCTCCGTCTGCGCGTACAGCTCGGATCGGGCCTCTGGCGCCGCGGCGACCTGCCGTTGTGTGGCCAGTTCCGCGAGTTCTTGTTCCAGCCGCGCGGTTTCCGGCTGTGTCGTTTCGGTGTCCACGGACATGACCGGCGCGTCGGGTTCCGGCGAACCGACCGGCTCGGACGGAGCCTCCGCCGCGCTGCTGTCACTGACGGGCATAGTCGCCGACACGTGCACGGCAACCGGGGCGTCCGGCGCGACGTCTGAGGGGACACCGACTGACAGGGTGCCGCTGACCTCGACCGCGCCCGAGTCCTCGTCGGTGCCGCTGTCCTCCGCGTCGACCGCCTCGACGCCCGAGTCGGGGCTGGCCGGCTTTTCCTGCTCCGCCGGCGCTTGCTCGTTGGTGCCGTCCTCGACCGGCGCCTCGTCGACGGGGACCTGGTCCTGCTCGCCGGGCGGGTTGGTGTCCGGCTGGTTCGGCACCGTCTGGATGCCCTTGCTCTGCAAGGCGCCGATCACCGAGTCCGCTCCCTGCTGGTGACCGAGCAGGAACGCCGTGATCCCCACCAGCGCGAGACCCGCGAGGCCCAGCGCGGCCCTGGTGAGCCACAGCCGCGAGTTGTCCGTCGCCGTCAACTCTTCCGGTGGCGGCCCGGAGCGGATCCGGACCGCTTTTCGTTGTCGTGACATGGTGATTCCCTCCGTCGTCCGGTGTCGTCCCCGATCGGGTTCGGACGTCACCGAGACTCGAGGTGCCGCGCCAAGCAAGCGCCAAGGAAGCGTTGTATCGCCTGGTCATCGGTATCGCGGAGGATGACGCGAGGCCGCGTTCTCTACTGCTCGCCGAGGTCCGCCAGTCGCTTGGCCACGTGGTCGGCCTCGGCCGCTCCCAGATCGGTCAGGGTGGCCAGCGACAGCCGCCACAGGCGCTCGGCCTCGCGCACGTCGTCCCGGGCGAGATGCACGTCGCCGAGCGCGGCCTGGGCGCGCGCGTGGGTGAAGCGGTTGCCGCTCTCCTCGGTTCGGGTCAGCGCCTCGTGCAGGAAACCGGCCGCTTCGTCGGGCCGATCGAGCTTGAGCGCCACCTCGCCGGCGCCGTTGAGCGCGGACTCCACGGCCGAGCGGTCGCCGGTCTCGCGCAGGATGGTCAGCGCGGCGACGATGTCGCGGTAGGCGTGTTCGTGGTCTCCCCCGTGGTGCCGGGCGGACGCGGTGTTGATCAGCGCGATGCCCTCGCCGGTGCGGTTGCCGGTCTCGCGGTGGATCACGATGGCCTGTTCGAGGCTGTCCAGCGCCTGCGCGTGGTCACGCCGCTCGACGTGCACCACCCCGATGTTGCCCAGCACCTTGGCCTCGGTGACCCGGCTGCCCGCCGACCGCGCCTGCTCCAGCGCCTCCCGCAGCAGCACGAGCAGTTCCTCGTAGCGGCCCTGCCGGTGGTAGACGACGCCCATGTTGTTGAGGACCCGGCCGACGGCGCCGTCGTCGTCGAGGTCGCGAGCCAGCGCCAATGCCCGCTGCAGGTGGTCCAGCGCTTCCTCGTTCCTGCCGTCCTGGGCCAGCGTCCACCCGAGCAGGCTGCGGACCTGTGACTCGGTCACCGCGTCGCCGGTCTCGCGGGCGATCTCCAGGCACGAGCGCAGGTCCCCGACAATGGCGCCCCAGCCCTCACGGACCCGCGTGGTGCCGGTGTGGAGCATGATCCGGGCCTCCCAGACGCGGTCGCCCGCCGCGCGCGCCGCGCGCAGCCCGTGCCCGCACAGCGCTAGGGCCGCCGGGATCTGGCCGGTGACGTCGAGGTGCCGCCACACGGTGCCCGCCAGGTGCACGGCGTGCTCGTGCAGGCCGTGGTCGGCGGCGTGGGCGGCGATGTCGATCAGGTTGTCGCGCTCGGCGTCCAGCCACGCCCGCGCCGCGTCGGCCGTGGCCAGGCTGGGCATCGGGCCGTCGAACGCGGGAGTGGCGGGCCGCCGGTGCTTCTCGGCCGGATACAGCACGTCCATGGCGACCGCGGCGGCGTGCCGGTAGTGGCCCGTGAGGCGGATGAGGGCGGCACGGCTGTCCGGCGACGCCGTCGGGGCCTGCTCCACGGCGTGGGCGCGGACGAGGTCGTGCATCCGGTACCGGCCGCGGGCGCCGTGGCCGATCAGCGACGCCTGTTCCAGCGCCCGCAGCTCCGCTCGCGCGCGGGCGATCGGCAGGCCGGCGAGGTTCGCCGCCGCGTGCAGCCCGATGTCCGCTCCCGGCGCGAGGCCGAGCAACGAGAACAACGCGGCCTGCCCGTCGGTCAGGGCGCGGCGGGACCACGACAGCACGGTGGGCAGGCTGGCAGCTGGTTCCTGGTCGACCAGCGCGTCCAGGCCGAGCTCGCGTAGCTCGCCAGTGAACTCGGCGAGCGGGATGTGCGGCTGGGTGTGGGCGCGCGCGGCGATGATGCCCAGTGCCAACGGGAAACCGCCGCACAGCCCGATCAGTCCGGTCACCGCCTCCGGGTCCGCAGCCACGCGGGTGGCGCCGAGCCGCCGGATGAGCAGGGCGCGCGACTCGTCGTCGGTGAGCACGTCGAGCGCCAGGTGGTGTGCACCGTGCGCGGTGACCAGGCCGAGCAGGTGGTTGCGGCTGGTGACCAGCACGGCGCAGGTCCGCCCGCCGGGCAGCAGCGGCGTGACCTGGGAGGTGTCCGCGACGTTGTCCAGTACCAACAACACCCGCTTGTCCGCGAGTGTGCTGCGGAACAGCGCCGCCTGGGCGTCCTGGTCGGCGGGCAACCGGCCGGCGTCCACGCCCAGCGCGGCGAGGAACCCGCGCACCACCACCGCCGGCGGCAGCGGCGAGCCGTCCGGACCGAACCCCCTCAGGTCCGCGAACAGCTGCCCGTCAGGGAACCGGTCGGCGTACCGGTGGGCCCAGTGCAGCGCCAGCCAGGTCTTGCCGATACCGCCCGCGCCGCTGACGGTGACGACCACTGTCCCGTCCTCGGGGGCGTCGAGAGCGGCGAGCAGGGATGCGAGATGGTCGTCGCGACCGGTGAAAAGCCGTGGCGGCACGGGCAACTGGCGCGGCACCGGCGTGGTCTCGGCCAGCGGTTCGCCGGCGGCCAGGGTGGGGTCGGAGGTGAGCACGCGCTGGTGCAGCGCCTGCAACGCCGGCCCGGGGTCGATGCCCAGCTCCTCGGCCAGCCGCTGCCGGACCAGCCGGTACTGGTCCAGGGCGTCGGCCTGCCGGCCGCAGCGGTACAGCGCGAGCACCAGCTGGCCGGCCGCACGCTCGTCGAGCCCGTCCTGGGCGACCCGCGCGAACAGGTCCGGCAGCAGCTCGTCGTGCCGCCCCAGCGCCAGGGTCCGGTCGATGCGGTCCGCGTCGAGCGAGGCGCGCTCCCGGTTCAGCCGCTCCCGCACGGACGACGCCCACGGCGTGTCCAGCTCCGCCAACGGTTCGCCTCGCCACAGCGCCAGCGCCTCCTCGGCCAGCGCCGCCGCGCGCCAGGGGTCGCCCTCCTGCCGGGCCCGCGCCGCCAGGTCACCGAAACGGTTCACGTCCACCACGTCGGGCGCGACGCCGAGCACATAGCCGACCCCGTCCCGTTCGATCGTGACACCGGTCGGAGCCAGCGCCCGACGCAGGTGGGACAGGTAGGTCCGCAGCGCCGAGTGGGCGCGGGTGGGCACGCGCTCGCCCCACACGCGGTCGACCAGGCGATCCGTCGACACCGGCCGTGCGGCGTCCACCGCGAGCGCGGCCAGCACGGCGCGTTGCCGGGCGTGGCCGAGCGGCACGGGCACGCCTCTCAGACGCACCTCCACGTCGCCCAGCAACCCGAACGACAAGTCCTGTCCGCCTGCTCCCCCATCGCGGTGCACGATCACTGCATACCGGCGATGCACGGGCGTCACAACAAGATCACGCGATCTTCGCCCGGACGCCCATGCCGTGTGGTGTTGCCCAACCGCAAGCACAGCCGATGAGCGGCGGCACGATCCGGCGCGAACGAGCTTCACGCCAATCGCGCGCAGTGAGGCCATCAGCTCGGCCTGGCCGCCCACCGACAGCTTCTGCCGGATCTTCGCCACGTGCTGCTCGGCGGTCTTCGGCGAGATGTACAGCCGGGCGCCGATCTCCTTGTGGGTCAAGCCTTCCACGAGCAGCTCGCCGACTGCGCGTTCGCGCTTCGACAAGCCGTCGCCCGGTGTGTCGTCCTCGGTGCCGATACGGGCCCGCAGCGCGCGGCCCGTGCTCAGCAACTCACGGTGTGCCGCTCGAAAAGTCGTCACCGCAGCGTGCCAGCGAAATCCTCCCAGGCTGAGAGCATGCTCGGGTGATCGTGTCCCTGATGTACAAGGTGACGTGGAAGTTGCTGTCCGCCGCATCGGTGCTGCTCCGCAGCGAGGCGACGAAGGACGCGGAGCTTCTCGTGCTGCGGCACGAGAACACCGTGCTCCGCCGGCAACTGGCCGGCCCAGTCCGCTACGAGCCCGCAGACCGATTCTGGTTCGCCGCGCTATCCAGGCTGATACCTCGTTCGCGGTGGCACGAGATCTTCCCAGTCACGCCCGGCACGGTGCTCGGCTGGCACCGCAGGTTCATCGCCTGGAAATGGGACTACACCGCGCGACGACGCACCGGACGCCCACCCACCCGAGCAGCGATCAAGGCACTCGTACTCCGGCTCGCAGCAGAGAACCCACGGTGGGGACACCGACGGATCCACGGCGAGCTGGCCCGACTCGGCCACCGGATCGCCGCCTCAACCGTCTGGAAGATCTTGAATGCTGCGGACATCGACCCAGCACCACGTCGATCCGGGCCGACCTGGCGGGAGTTTCTCGCAGCCCAGGCCGAGGGGCATCATCGCCGCGGACTTCTTCCATGTCGACACCGCGCTCGGCAGACGCCTGTACGCGTTGGCGTTCCTTGAGCATGGCACCAGACGCCTGCACATCACCGGAGTCACCGCCCGCCCGACGCAGGCCTGGACCGCGCAGCAGGCGAGGAACCTCTCCGCCGACCTCGGAACACCGATGGAGTCCCTGCGCTTCCTGCTACGCGACCGCGACGACAAGTACGACGAGGCGTTCGACACCGTCTTCAAGGCCGAGGAACTACGTGTGATCAAAAGTGCGCCGCAAGCACCCCGGATGAACGCCCACTGCGAACGCATCATCGGCACCATCCGGCGCGAGATCCTCGACCACATCCTCATCACCGGAGAAGCCCACGCGCGTCAAGTCCTTGCCGCCTACGAGATCCACTACAACAAGCACCGACCGCACCAGGCCCGCTGCCAGCTACCGCCCGAAGCTCAAGAGCAACCCGCCACCGTGCATGACCTCGAGAACCGCAGGCTGCTACGCACCCGGATCCTCGGCGGACTCATCAACGAGTACAGATACGCCGCATGACGTGCAGCGATGACTTTTCGAGCGGCACAGGTTCCTCAGATGAGGAACCCGCGTGCGGCAAGTGGCACGCATCTGGCACGAAACAAGAAAGCCCCGACCGAAGTCGGGGCTGACCTGCGTGATTCTCTATGGGCGATACTGGGATCGAACCAGTGACCTCTTCGGTGTGAACGAAGCGCTCTCCCGCTGAGCTAAACGCCCGTGTTCTGTTGTGTTGCCCCGCTCTCGCGGTGTGGCCATAGCCTACAACATCATCAACGAGAACCAAAAATCGGGCTCTGCAGCCAGCTCCACTCCACGCCGAACCAGCCGCCGACCAGCGCGAACGCGTTCAGCAGGTACAGGGTTGCCAGGACGATGGCGCAGACGCCTGCCATCACCAGGGCGCGGACCCAGCCTGGCTGGCGCCTCAGCCACTCGACCCAGCGGTCGTAGTAGCGCTTGGCGAACTTCAGGACTCGGCCCGCCCACTCGAACTCCGTGGCGAGGATGGCCAGGCCCGCGAAGACGACCAGCCAGCCCGGGCCGGGGTACGGGATCATGATCAGGCCCGCTACCAGGACCAGGCCGCCGATCACGCCCACGCCGATGCGGTAGGCCAGGTTCAGCGCCGGGTTGCGGTGGAACCAGTGGCGCCAGCCCTTGTGCTCGTCGGGCTTTGCGTCGGGCTTCGTCATGTGTCGATCATCCTGTTGGGACTGAGGCGGGTGCAACCTGGCCTCCTGCCACCACCTCTGAGGGAAGTGGGGGTGCGGACCGGCCCGGTTCGAGTGACACCGCGAACTTGGTGTGCTTGTGCGCGTCGGCACCCCAGCTGAGGAGCTGCGGGTCGGTCGAGCCCGTGCGCACGTCGAACAAGGCCAACGGTACCGGCGCTTTCGTGCTGGTGCCCCAGACCACGTAAACGTGGCCCGAGTCGTTCGGCTTGAGGTTCATCGGCATCACGGCGCCTGAGGTCGGGTTCGAGAGGACGATGGCCACCTCGTCGCCTGAACCCGTGCGCAGGACCGCCCTGTTCGTCGTGGGGTCGGCGGCCAGGGACAGGGCCTTGTTCAGCTCGTTGGTGCGTGCCTCGGAGGCTGTCACCTGGCCCGACAACTGGTTCACGCGCAGGCCCAGGTAGCCGCCGCCGGCCAGGACGGCCAGAGCTGCCGCCGCGGCCAGCAGGATGCGACCGGTGCGGCGGCGGTGTTGCGGGCGCAGGGTGGTCGGGGCCGCGTGGCGCGGGCGGTGCGGGGTGGGCACGTCCTGGGGGATGTGCTCGATCTCTTCCATCAGCCTCGCGCGCAGGCGGGGCGGGGGCTGCTCCTGGCGGACGGCGCCGCCGATGCCCGCCAGTACCTCCTGGGTCGCCTGCACCGTGCGTTGGCACGTGGTGCAGGTCGGCAGGTGGTCGCGGACCACTGCTTCTTCGTCCGGTTCCAAGGAGTGCATCGCCCAGCCGACCGCGAGCTCCTCGTGAGGACACAACTCGCCGTTCACCGGTGAACTCCTGTCGTCTCGCCGGTCTCGCCGGCCCACAAGTTCCCCAACGTGCCTCTGAGGCGTCTGATCGCCGCGAACGTGCGCGATTTCACAGTCCCCAGCGGCACGCCTGTCAGCTTGGCCACCTCGCACTGCGTGTAGCCGCCGAGATAGGCCAGGGCGATGACTTGGCGCTGCTCTTCCGGCAACGTGCGCAGGGCGGCTCTGACCTCCGCGCCCACGACGCTCGCCAACGCTTCGTGATCAGAACCCTCGGCCGGTGGTGAGATGTCGTCGGTCAGGGGAACAGTCCGACGACGCTGCGTGTTCTCTTTACGTACGGCGTCCACCGCGCGGTGGTGAACCAGAGTCATCAGCCAGGTGCCGAAACTTCCGCGCGTAGGGTCGAATCTGGCGGGATGCCGCCAGAGCGCGAGGAAGGCTTCCTGCACGACGTCTTCGGCTAGATCAGGGTCCACGCAGATGCGTCTGGCCAGCGAATATGCTGGCGTGCCGTACCTGTCGTACAGCTCACCGAACGCCGACCGATCGCCCTGTGCGAGTCTTTGCACGAGCCCGGAATCGGTCGGCCGGCCGTCGCGTGATGCAACGGGTGGGCCGGGCGAGTCAGCCACCAGAGATGTCCTCACGTCCAACATTCGCGCAACAGCCGGTACCGGGTTCAGGTTAGACCCAGCAAGATGGGAGTCGCTGAACGCGGGCTAACGAGCGAGGAGGACACGGAGCGCGTGCAAGCGGTCGCCGTGCGCAGTCAAGCTGACCCGATGGGGTGATCTGCGTCCGATTAGCGAGCGTTCCTCGCCACATGCACGTCACAACTAAGGTGCTCGGTCGTTTCATTGACCGGGAAGGGAGAAGAGGGTAACGACGATGCGCAACGACCACGTGACGCTCCGCTCGACAGCGGTCTTCGACCTGCTGGCGCCGAGGACCCCTGCGGTCCCGGTCCAAGTGGAGCTGCGATACGACACGAAGGACCCGTACGCGGTCGTGGCCGCGTTCCGCACCGGCCGCGCCGGTTGGGTCGAGTGGGTTTTCGCCCGCGACCTGCTCGCTGACGGCCTCATCGCCGACGCCGGCGACGGTGACGTCCGGATCCGGCCCGCCGCCGACGACCCCGAGGTCGTCGTGATCGAGCTGAGCTCGCCGTCCGGGCACGCCATGTTCGAGGCCTCCGCCCAGGAGCTCGCCGACTTTCTCGACCGGACCTACGACGTCGTCGTGCCCGGCAACGAGCACCTGTGGGTCAACGTCGACGAGGCGCTCACGCACCTCATCTCGAACGACCTGAGCTGAGTAATCCGAGGTAGGGGGCCCGTGAAGGCGGTGCGGGTACCCCCGGTGAAACCCGTTTGAACCCCTCGTATAAGGTTTGTTTCAACATCACGAACGCAGTGATGTACGCGGATGTAGCGCAGTTGGTAGCGCATCACCTTGCCAAGGTGAGGGTCGCGAGTTCGAGTCTCGTCATCCGCTCTGTGGTTCCCCAGCAGGTATCTTCTGAGGATCCATGCTCCTGGCGGAGTGGCCGAGTGGCTTAGGCAAGGGCCTGCAAAGCCCTGTACACGGGTTCGATTCCCGTCTCCGCCTCGGACGATTAGCTCAGCGGGAGAGCACTACCTTGACACGGTAGGGGTCACTGGTTCAATCCCAGTATCGTCCATGTTCGTCGAGGGGCGAGGTGTGTTCGCAGAAAGCGCGAACCACCTCGCCTCTCAGTGTTTTCTGGGGGTGCAACCCCCAGACCCCGCCCGGCGGGCTGCGCCCCCGGACCCCCGCTTCAGCCCATCGCTTCGCTCGGGCTGCCCGGCTCGGGCTCAAGTTCAAGATCAGCCGATTTGGAAGTTCTGGGGACCGTCGGATAAAGTTCTTCTCGCGCCACGGGAAACCGAGGCGCGACGCGGATGTAGCGCAGTTGGTAGCGCATCACCTTGCCAAGGTGAGGGTCGCGAGTTCGAGTCTCGTCATCCGCTCGGACGATTAGCTCAGCGGGAGAGCACTACCTTGACACGGTAGGGGTCACTGGTTCAATCCCAGTATCGTCCACTTCAGCCAAGAAGCCCTCGGTCACTCTGACCGAGGGCTTCTTGCTGTTCAGGGTGCGGGTGGTGATCGTTCGCCGGAAACCTGGCAGCGCGGTTTTCCGAGGGGTATCCTTTAAGTGACCTGCATCACAGCGGGTTATGTCGGAATCAATCGCGATTTCGTTGGGGGATTCATCATGGCCAGAATTGTCGCTGCTTTCGCGGCTCTGCTGATTGCGCTCGGTATCGCTGTTGCCGCCTCTGGCGGGGCGACGGCAGTCGCCGGCGGCGGAAACCCGTGGCACGACGGGACCCCGTCGTCCGCGGGGACGCTGACGACGAACGGAAACCCTTGGCACGGCTGAGTTTCTAGGGCTGGGACCGGCGGGGTTCGTACCAGCTCTCGCCCGCCGGTTCGCCCGCCATGTTCCACGCCCACGCCTCGGTCGGCGTGATGCGGCAATAGATGCCCGGGCCCACGAGGCCCCGGCGTTCCGCCGGGTCGTCGGCGATGCCGTAGACGCGGATCGCGCGGGCGATGAAGGGATCGAATGAGACCAGATCGTCGATCACCAGCGACACCTTGCGGCGGCCTGCGGTGATGTTGCGGAACTTTCGGGTGTTCAGGACCTGCGCGCCGACGCCGCCCACCCAGAAGTAGGTGCCGTCGTACTCGAAGGACAGCGGGACCACGTCGGGCTGGTCGTCCTCGTTCAGCGTGGCCAGGCGGGCCAGGGGCTGTGAGCGCAGGTAGGCGAGTTCGTCCTCGGTGAACATGCCCCTTATACGAACAGGATGCCGCGGTTTCGACTACTTGACGTCGTTGTTGAAGGAGAGCAGGCACCAGCCGTCGGACTCCTTTTTCAGGAAGCCGCCCGCTTTGGTCTCGGCGCCGTCGAGCGTGTACCACATGCGGACCTGGCCGGTGTCCTCTGCTTTGGTGGTGGTCACCTTGGCGTGCAGGCGCAGCTTGCCGCCGGCGGCGATGGCCTTCTCCGCCCACGTGTTGACGGCGCGGGCCGTGGAGCACATGTACTGGCGTGCGGCGACGATGTCCTTGTCGTTCACGGCTTTCGCGAAGGCCTGCATGCGGCCGGTCGGGCTGGCCGGGTCCGGGTCCGGTGGTGGTTCCTCGGAGTCGGTGACCGGGACGAAGCCCATTTCGCAGACGACGTACTTGTTGTCTTCTTCGAACATGGCGAGGACGCCGCGTTGTTTGGAGAGGCCGCTGTCCTTCGGGTAGCCGACGGACATGATCGCCACGGTCGCGTCTTTGTTGCCGTCGTTGTAGATCGGGTCGCTGGGCTTGATCTTGCGGACCTCGTCGACCTTGAAGACGGGCTGGACGTCCCCGGATTTGCTCTTGGGGCTGAGCGGTTCGATGTCGCGGTAGAGGGTCTCCTCCACCAGCGAGATGTCCTTGCCCTCGGCTTTGTTGCGTCCGTCGCGGCACACCAGGACGTTCACGAACTTCTCGACGTCACGCCGGTTGAGCGTGTCCTCGACGGCTTTGGCGGTGCTTTCCGGCGAGGACTGGTCGACGGCGACGGATGGGTTCGACTTCATCCAGCCCGGCCAGATCAGCCCCGTGCCGAGGATACCGGCGGCGGCCAGCAGGATGACGAGGCCGAGCACGAGGAAGACCGCCGCGGACTTCTTCTTCGGCGGCGTGGGAGGTACCGGCGGCATGCCGGGGTACGGCTGGCCCCACGGAGGTTGCGGCGGCCCGTATTGGTGCGGTGGCTGCGTCACGCGGGGTCCTTTGCGACGGGCGGAGGTCCGGCGGGCGGCCAGGCCGGTGGCGGTGGCGGCGGGGAGTTGTGGCGCGAGCGGCGGACCAGCACCACGATGAGGACGATCACGCCGATGCCGAGCAGCAAGAACACGACCACCCCCACGATCAGCCACGTGAATAGGGACTTCATCACGTCGGTGTCGTCGTCCGGCTTCTCGGTGATCTGGCGTTCACCGAACGTGTCGCGCAGGGTGGCCTCGGCGTAGGTGTTCTTGGACCCGTTGAGCGTGATCGTCAGCTTGTCGATGTGTTCGGGGTAGGTCTCCCAGACGATCTTGCCGATCCGCTCGTCGTCGAGCGCCGGGTTCTCGGCGGACGCGGTGATCTCCAAGGTGTCGGTGCCGTTGTGGGAGCGGTGGTACAGCGAGACGTTCTTGTAGCCGGCGTCCTGGATGCGGGCTTGCAACGTGGCCAGGTCGGCGATCGCGCCGCAGCCCACCAGCGCGGCGCACAGGAGGACGAACAGGGCGAAACGTCTCATGGTCAGGAGGTTAGGGAAAAGCGCTGCTCCGCGCCCGGGAAACGGGCAGGCTGGGGCAGTTGAAGCCAGTCGTGGCGATGGACGTCGACATCAGGGTCGGCTGGTGGCGCAGGCTGCGCATCTGGCTCGGCCCGGATGACGGTCACCAGTTGAGACGGCTGGCTGAGGACCGGCGCCGAGTTCGCCTGGGCCACGACCTGGGGTCACCGGGCGAACACCGAGACAGGGCCGCGACGACGACTTCGGGCTGCACCGGGACGGGAACCGGGAATTCGTCCACAAGCGACGGCACCTGACCACGGCTCTCCTGCACGTCGACCCCGCGACGGGCATCACCGCGCAACACCTGAGTGAAGCTCGGGAAGCATTCGGCGGCAACCCGTAGGGCGCGAAGAATTCACCGTTGGAGTCGAGAAGGTCTCAACCGGCGCGGCTGGCTTGACAACGAAAGCGATCCGCGCGAATCCTCCGCCTGTGCTGAAGCGAGGGAACGTCACCACGAAGTTGATCGGTGTCGGCGCGTTGGTGCTGGCGGTGGCAGCCTGTGGCGCCCCGCCCGCCAAGGAGACGCCGGCCGGTGCCGCGAACACCGCCAAGTCGGCGAGCGAGCTCGGCGGCATGGACAAGCTGGTCGAGGCCGCGAAGAAGGAAGGCAAGCTCAACGTCATCGCGCTGCCCCCGGACTGGGCGAACTACGGCGAGATCATCAAGGCGTTCGAGGCCAAGTACGGCATCAAGGTCGACTCCGCGCAGCCGGACGCCTCCAGCCAGGAGGAGATCAACGCCGCCAAGCAGCTCAAGGGCAACGACCGCGCGCCGGACGTGTTCGACCTCGGCCTGAACGTGGCCCTGGCGAACAAGGACCTGTTCGCGCCGTACAAGGTCAGCACCTGGGACGACATCGCCGCGGAGCTCAAGGACGCGGACGGTGCCTACTACGGCGACTACGGCGGCTTCATGTCGATCGGCTACGACGCCGCCAAGGTGCCCGCGCCGACGAGCGTGAAGGACCTGCTCAAGGGCGACTACAAGGGCAAGGTCGCGCTCAACGGCGACCCGACGCAGGCCGGTGCCGCGTTCTCCGGCGTGGTCATGGCGAGCCTCGGCAACGGTGGCTCCGCCGACGACATCGCGCCGGGTGTCGAGTTCTTCAAGCAGCTCAAGCAGGCCGGCAACTTCCAGCCGGTCGACCCGTCGCCCGCCACGATCGAGTCCGGCCAGACGCCGGTCGTCATCGACTGGGACTACACCAACGCCGCCCAGACCGAGAAGCTCAAGGGCAAGCTCGACTGGAAGGTCGTCGTCCCGGCCGAGGCGCAGATCGGCGGCTACTACAACCAGGCCGTCAGCAAGGACGCGCCGCACCCCGCGGCCGCGCGCCTGTGGCAGGAGTTCCTCTACTCCGACGAGGGCCAGAACCTCTACCTGAAGGGCATGTCCCGCCCGGTTCGCCTGGAGAAGATGGGTGACAAGGCGGACAAGGCCGCGAAGGACAAGCTGCCCAAGACCGACGGCAAGCAGGTGTTCCAGACGCAGGCCCAGGCCGACAAGGCCAAGGCCGTTCTGACCGCGACCTGGGCGCAGGCCATCGGATGACCTCGGTCGCTCCCGTAGCGACGACGCCCGGCGGCTCCACCAAGAACAAGGGTGGGGCCGCCGGTCGGCCATCTGCGGCCGCCTGGCTCGTCGCGGTGCCTTTCCTCGCGTTCGTCGGCATCTTCCTCGTCTACCCCACGGTTCTCGTGCTGTTCGGCGCCTTCCAGGACTCGAACGGCGCGCTCACGCTCGACAACCTCACGAGCCTGTTCACGGGTGTCGTCTTCGACGCCTTCGTGCGCAGCATCGAACTGTCCGCGCTCACGGCGGTGATCGGCGCGGTCTTCGGCGCGCTGCTCACGTGGGCCGTCGCGGTCGGCAAGCAGGAAGGCATGCTGCGCCGGGTCGTCGTCGCGGCGTCCGGTGTGCTCGCCCAGTTCGGTGGCGTGCCGCTGGCCTTCGCCTTCCTGGCCACGATCGGCTTCGAGGGCCTGGTCACGAAGTTCCTGCGTGACAACGTTGGCATCGACCTGTTCGCCGGCAGCGCATGGCTGTTCGAGCTGCCCGGCCTGACGCTCGTCTACACGTTCTTCCAGATCCCGCTGATGGTCATCGTGTTCCTGCCCGCGCTGGACGGTTTGCGTCCACAGTGGCGTGAGGCCAACGCGAGCCTCGGCGGCACCAGCTGGACGTACTGGCGCCACGTCGGCGGCCCGATCCTCACGCCGCCGTTCCTCGGCGCGCTGCTTCTGCTGTTCGCCAACGCCTTCAGCGCCTACGCCACGGCCGCCGCGCTCGTCTCGCAGGGCAGTCCGATCGTGCCGCTGCAGATTCGCGGTTTCCTCACCGGCGAGGTCGTGCTCGGCCAGGAGAACCTCGGCAAGGCGCTGGGTCTCGGCATGGTGATCGTGGTCAGCATCGCGATGGGCGTGAACGTGCTGCTGCAGAAGAGGGTGGCCAAGTGGGTTCGCTAGTGAAGCAACGCGTTCTGCGCACGGTCATCCTGCTGATCCTCGGCGTCTACTTCATCCTGCCGCTGATCGCGATGGCGGAGTTCTCGACGCGGGGCAAGGGCGGCAGCCGCAGCCTCGAGTCGTGGACGTCCATCGTCGACGACGAGGGCCTGATGGAGGCGCTCGTCAACTCGTTGCTGTTGTCCGTGACGAGCGCGGTGCTGATGCTGGTGCTGCTCGTGCCGACGATGGCGTGGATCCGGCTCCGGCTTCCGCAGCTGCAACGGCTCGTGGAGTTCCTGTGCCTGCTGCCGCTCGCGATCCCCGCGATCGTGCTGGTGGTCGGCATGGCGCCGCTCTACGCGTGGGTGAACTACTTCCTCGGCGACTCACCGCTGACGCTGACCTTCGCCTACACGATCCTGGTGCTGCCGTTCGCGTACCGCGCGGTCGACGCCGGACTCGCCGCGATCGACCTGAAGACGCTCGCGGAAGCCGCGCGCAGCCTCGGCGCGTCGTGGTTCACGGTGCTGTGGAAGATCGTGGTGCCGAACATCCGCGTGGCACTCATCGGCGCTTCGCTGCTGAGCGTGGCCCTGGTGCTCGGCGAGTTCACCATCGCGTCGCTGCTCAACTTCGACACGCTGCAGGTGCAGGTCAACCTGCTGGGCAAGCGCAACGCGGGTGTGTCCATCGCGGTGTCGCTGCTGTGCCTGCTGTTCGCATTCGTCCTCTTGTTCGCACTTTCTTATGTCGGCCAGCGGCGCCGTCAAACCGTGGTCGAGGAGTGAAGATGGGTCACCTGGAACTCACGGGACTGCGCAAGTCCTTCGGTGGCAACACCGCATTGGACGGGCTTGACCTGGAACTGGCCGAGGGCGAGCTCGTGTCGCTGCTCGGTCCGTCGGGCTGTGGCAAGACGACGGCGCTGCGGATCGTCGCGGGCTTCGAGACGGCCGACTCGGGCACGGTCACGGTGGGCGGCAAGGACATCACGCGCGTGCCGGCCAACAAGCGGGACATGGGCATGGTCTTCCAGGCCTACAGCCTCTTCCCGAACCTGACCGCCGCGCAGAACGTCGCGTTCGGCCTCAAGCTGCGCAAGGCCGACACCAAGCGGACCGGCGAGCTGCTGGAGCTGGTCGGTCTCAGCCACCTCGGCGGCCGCTACCCGCACCAGATGTCCGGCGGTCAGCAGCAACGTGTGGCGCTGGCGCGCGCTCTCGCGATCCAGCCGCGGGTGTTGCTGCTGGACGAGCCGCTGTCCGCATTGGACGCCAAGGTCCGCGTGAACCTGCGCGACGAGATCCGCCGCATCCAGACGGAGCTCGGCATGACGACGCTGTTCGTCACGCACGACCAGGAGGAGGCACTTGCCGTGTCCGACCGGGTCGGCGTGATGTCGCACGGCCGGCTGGAGCAGCTGGACACGCCGTCCGTTGTGTACCGGGAACCGAAGACCGCGTTCGTCGCGCAGTTCGTCGGCGTCACGAACTCGGTGGAGGCCAAGGCAGAGGGCCAGACCGTCATCGTCAACGGCGTCACGGTGCCCGCGATGCACGACCAACCGTCCGGAAGCGACGTTCGCGTCATCGTGCGGCCGGAGGACATCGGGGTCTCGGCGCACGACGGGACGCAGGGCAAGATCGTCGGCGACGTGCTGACCCAGTCGTTTCTGGGGCCTGTCACGCGGATCTCTGTCAAAGTGGGCGAGCAGATCCTGCGGGTCGACCAGCCGTCCAACACCGCGGCCGCCTTCCAGCCCGGCACGCAGGTCGCACTGGACCTCAGCGAATCAAGGATCATGGTGGTAGCTGGATGATCAGAAAGCTCCTCGCGCGTGACACGGCGGAGGCCCACCGGGTCGCGACGCCGTTGGAGCTGTTGTTCGACCTGAGCTTCGTGGTGGCGGTCGCCCAGGCCGCCGCCTCGCTGCACCACGCCGTGTCCGAGAACCACGCGGGGGCCGGGCTGCTGGCGTTCTGCATGGCGTTCTTCGCGCTGTGGCTGCCGTGGCTCAACTTCACCTGGTTCGCCAGCGCGTTCGACAACGACGACACGCTGTACCGGATCATCACGATGGTCCAGATCGCCGGGGTGCTCGTCATCGCGGCGGGCATCCCGGCCGTCTTCGAGCACCAGGACTACCGGATCGTCGTCGCCGGCTACGTCGTCATCCGGCTCGCGATGGTCGCGCACTGGCTGCGGGCGTCGCGGGACAACCCGTCGCACCGCAACTGCACGCGCCGCTACGCCATGGGCATCGTCGGCATGCAGGTGCTCTGGGTGTTGTGGGTCGTCGTCGCGCCGCCGAGCCTGCAGTTGCCGTTGTGGGTGATCTTCATGATCGGTGAGCTGCTGGTGCCGGTCTGGGCCGAGCGCGCCGAGACCACGACCTGGCACCCGCACCACATCGCGGAACGGCACGGGCTCTTCACGCTGATCGTGCTCGGCGAGTCGATCCTGTCGACCACGATGGCGTTCCAGAAGGGCTTCGACAGCGGCATCAACCTCATCTCGCTCGCCGTGGCCAGCCTGGTCATCGTGTTCTCGGTGTGGTGGATCTACTTCGAGGCGCCGTCGCACCTGCACGACCTGAAGAAGGCGTTCCTGTGGGGGTACGCGCACCTGTTCATCCTCGGCTCGATCGCCGCGCTCGGTGCCGGTCTCGCGGCCAGCGTCGACTACGACCTGCACCTCGCGCACGCGCCGGGCACGACGGTCGCCGCGTTCACGACGGTGCCGCTCGCGATCTTCTTCCTGTGCGTCTGGTACGTGCAGGACTGTCCTGGCCAGGAGGGGATCCGCAAGTACCTGCTGCCCATCGGGTCGGCCGCGGTGCTCGCGGCGACGTTCGGGCCGGCGCCGATCCACGTGACCGCGGGGATCACCCTGGTTGTCGTGGTCCTCACACGGCTGGTGCGATGATCAGCGCATGACCGGTGTTCGTGAACTCCGCCTAGTCGTCACCGCCGCCGACTACGACGAGGCCCTGCGCTTCTACCGCGACGTGCTCGGCCTCGAGCAACGGGCGGCGTTCGCGTCCGACGGCGGCCGGGTCACGATCCTGGAGGCCGGCCGGGCCACGCTGGAGATCACCGATCCGCCGCACGCCGAGTTCATCGACCGGGTCGAGGTGGGGTCGCGGGTCGCCGGGCACATCCGGGTGGCGTTCGAGGTGGACGACTCCGCGGCGGTGACGCGTGATCTCGAGGCCGCGGGCGCCGAGGTGATCGCGCAACCCACCCGCACGCCGTGGAACTCGCTCAACTCGCGGCTCGAAGCCCCCGCCGGACTGCAGCTGACGTTGTTCCAGGAGCTGGGCGAGTGACGATCTCCGCTGCCGGTTACCGCGATCTCGCGAACCGGGACGTGCTCGCGTGCGCTGTCGTCACGGTCGCCGCGAAGTTACCGATGTCGATGACGCCGCTGATGATGGTGTTCCTGACCAAGGACCTGTCCGGCGGATACGTGCTGGCCGCGTCGCTGACCGCCGTGTACGTGCTGGGGGAGCTCCTCGGCGCGGCACTGCTGGGGCTGCTGCTCGACCCGTCCCGGATGCGCGGTCAGCTCGCGGCCGGGCTCGTCGTGGGTGCCGGGGCGTTCACGACGCTGGCGTTGACGACGAACGTGACGGTGCTGGTCATCGCGGCGTTCGTCGCGGGAGCCGGGCCGTCGACGACACCCGGTGGGCTGCGGGCGATGCTGCTCGGGCTCGTGCCGGACGCGTTGGTGCCCAAGGCGATGGGCTTTGACGCCATGATCACGCAGGTGGTGTGGGCGGTGGCGCCCGCGCTGGTCACCGTGCTGGCGTTGAGCGTCGACCGGCGCGCGCCCGTCGTGGTGTCGGTGTCGTTGATCGTCGTCGCGGCGTGGCTGGTGTTCATCCTGCCCCGCGGACACGTGACCTCCCGCTCCGGCACGGCGAAACCCCGTGTCGTCGCGTCGGCGTGGCCGATCTACCTGGTGAGCGCGGCGGCGTTGGCGCAGCTGGCGGTCGCGGAACTCGTGCTGCCGGCGTTGCTGGAGCACCGGGGGATCGGGATCGGCTGGATCGGGCCGCTGCTCACGGGGTTCGCGGCGTGCAGTGCGCTGGGCGCGGTGCTGTACGGGCTGAGGCCCTGGCCGGGATCGTTGCGCACACAGGGGCTTGTGCTGCTGGTGATCACCGCGACCTGCGTCGGCGCGGTCGCGTTGTTCCCGAACCTGCCGGGGATCGCGGGGGCGTTGCTGGCGGCCGGGTTGTTCCAGTCCGGGGTGCTCGTGACGCGCAGTCTCGTGCTGCGCGAACGGCTTCCGGTCGGCGCGCACGCGGCCGGGTTCTCGATGATGTACGCGGTGACCGGTGCGGGGTACGGGCTGACGGCCGTGGTCGCCGCATGGGCGTTGGACGTCGGCTCGCCGATCTGGGCGGTTTTCGGTGGTGTCGCGGTGACCCTGGTCCTGACAGCGATCAGCGCGGCTGCCGAGAAACGACAGCCGCGCTGAACTGTGACATCACAAGCGGCAGTTACCCGCGGTAGAAGTTGCCCTGGGTCTGCACGTTGAACTCGTTCGTGCGGAAGAACTTCGCCGCGAACGTGCGCGGGTCGCGCATGTCGATCACGTCGAAGCCGCGGCCCATCTCCGAGGAGTAGATGTAGCCGTTGTACCAGTAGGTCGACCACGTGCCGCCGGACGCCTTGTTCGGCATCGGGCCGCGCTCGAAGAAGCCGATCTCACGCGGCTTGGCCGAGTTCGTGAAGTCCCACACCGAGACGCCGCCCTGGTACCAGGACTGCACCATGATGTCCTTGCCGGGCACGGGGATCAGCGAGCCGTTGTGGGCGACGCAGTTCTCCGAGTCGGCCTGCATGCGCGGGATCTTGTAGTAGGACTTGAAGACCAGCTTGCGGTTCTTGCCCTTGCCCACGATGTCGTAGATGCCGTTGGCACCCCGCGTCGGGCCGATCTTCTCGTTGCAGGTCGCGGCGCCACCGCCACCGAGCTCGTCGGTGAAGACGACCTTGGTGCCGCTGTTGTTGAAGGTCGCGGAGTGCCAGAACGCGAAGTGCTTGTCGTCCTGGACCCGGTTGATCTCCACCAGGTTCTCCCGGTCGGAGATGTCCCACAGCACGCCGTCACCCATGCACGCGCCGGCCGCGAGGTCGAGCTGCGGGTAGACGGTGATGTCGTGGCAACCGGTGGTGGCCGAGGTGTAGCCGTGCTCGATGTCGCCCGGCGTGCCCTGGTTACCGCCGTCCGGGAAGAGCACCGGCGCCTTGAGCAGCGAGGCCTGGGCCGGGTTCTTCAGCGGCACCTTGACGATCGAGATCTTGTCGTGCGGCGGCTGGCAGTCCGGGAACGTGGCGCTGGGCGAGTAGGACGAGACGTAGAGGTACACGTCCTTCTTGTTCTTGCCCGGCACCAGCGTGTGGGTGTGCGAACCGCAGTCGGTCTCGACGGCGGCGACGTACTTCGGGGCCGCCTTGTCGCTGATGTCGAAGACCTTGATGCCCTCCCACGACGACTTCTCGGTCGCCGGCTGCGGAGTGCTGTTGCAGGAGTTGTCGGTGCGCGACGAGTCGGTCGACAGGAACAGCAGGTTGCCGTACACCGAGACGTCGTTCTGCGAACCCGGGCAGAGGACCGAGCTCTTGATGGCCGGCTTCTTCGGGTTGCGGATGTCGTAGATGGTGAAGCCGTTGTAGTTGCCGACGAACGCGTAGTTGCCCTGGAACGCGATGTCGGTCTGCGTCTGATCGAGCGGAGCCACCTTGTCCAGGTGGGAGACCAGGACCATGTTGCGGCTGCGGCTGATCTCGTTCTCACCCGGAATGCCGGTGACACCGTCGGCCTGCGCTTCGAGCTGAGCCTCGCTCAGTCCCGCCCCGTCGGCGGGAAGGTCGGGCTCGGCGAACGCGGGTGCCGTCAACGTTGACAGCGTCAGCGCGAACGCCCCCAGGATCGCGAACGGCGTTCTGCGCCGCCGTGCCGTATCGCGTGCAGTCACAGCTTGTACCCCCTCAGTAACGGGCTGGTGGGGGGAGTATGACCCGTTCGCCTTGCTAAGGGCCAGCGTCTTTCGGAGGGTATTCTGCCCATTATGCGTTCTGGGGTGTTGGGGCTTGTCGTCGTGTTCGCGCTGATCACGGGCTGTACATCGGAGCCTGATGCGGCGCCGATCATCGCTCCGGGCACCCCCGGCGGCACCGCGCAGACGTTGGCGCCGTCGGACGCTTCCGGCGCGATTCCGCCACCGCCGAACGACGCCGACCGCCAGTACGTGGCGATGATGATCGTCCACCACGAGCAGGCGCTCGCGATGACGCGGTTCGCTCCCGAGCGTGCGCAGAACGAGACGGTGAAGGGCCTGGCGGACCGCATCCGGTACAGCCAGGAGCCCGAGATCGGCGCCATGAAGCAGTGGCAGCGGACGTTCAACGCGGTGGGTGGGCACGAGGACCACGGTTCGATGCCCGGCATGGCCACGCAGGACCAGCTCAACGCGCTGGGTGCCGCGCGGGGCAAGGAATTCGACCGGATGTTCCTGGATCTGATGATCAAGCACCACGAGGGTGCGATCAAGATGGCCACGGACGTGAAGGGTGCCGGGACCAACGTTCAGGTCGAGGAGATGGCGGACGACGTGATCGCCGTCCAGGCCGACGAGATCAACCGGATGAAGGCCCTGCTGCCCTCGCTGTGAGACTTACGAGGCCTCGGTGCGTTGCCGCGGCAGCACCATGTCCTCGGCGTGCTGGAAGGTCTCGACGGCGTTGCCCGTGACGTGCCGGGCGATGCCGCGGTTGCGCTTGTGCGCCTCGCGGAACGAGTCGGAGGCGACCCAGGCGCGGAAGTCCTCTTCGGACTCGAACTCGTTCACCGACACGTAGGGCTGGTCGTCCTTCGTCGGCTTGAGCAGCGTGCTGCGCAGCAGGCCGGGCACGCCGGGCAGGAACGTGCGCATGTTGTCGCGGAAGTGGGCCTCGAAGTCCTCTGCCCGCTCGGCGGGGACGAACAGGCGGTTCGTTGCGATGAACACTGGCCCTCCTTGATTCCGACGCTCTGTCGGGAACTATTCCAACACTCCGTCGGGAAAGCAAGCGCGATACGATTCCCCGGTGCCGAGGATCAGCGCAGACACCGTGGCCGAGCACCGCGCCAACCGGTTGCGCGCCCTGCTGGACGCGGGGCGCGAGATCGTGGCGACCGAGGGAGCGGAGGCGCTGACGCTCGCGTCGCTCGCTCGACGCGTCGGGCTGTCGCGGCCGAGCCTCTACGAGTACTTCCGCTCGCGTGAGGAACTGGTCGCCGCGATCGTGTCGGACGCGCTGCCCGAGTGGGCGGACAAGCTGGAGGACGCGGTCAACGGCGCCGAGTCCGTGCCGGCCAAGATCGAGGCCTACCTGCGCACCGAGCTGGCGATCATCACCGACGGCAGCCACGGGGCGGTGGTCGCCCTGTCCGCGCACACGTTGCCGGACTCGTCGCGCGAGCAGATCCGGGCCGAGCACGAACGGTTGCTGGCGCCGCTGGTCGGGGTCTTCACGACGGCCGGGGTGCAGCGAGCGCCGCTGCGGGCGATGCTCGTGCACGCGATGGTCGAGGCGACGTCGCGGATGATCACGCCGGGGCGCACCGAGCACAACGAGGCGGTCATCCAGACGTTGCTGGACCAGGTCGTGCACGGGCTGGATCAACGGATCTAGCTGATCACCGGCATCAACCGATCGGTTGATCCGGGTCCCGCCGCTCGTTCGATGATCTTCGGCTCGTGTTCTTCGAGGCTTGTCGCATGGCAATCATCGAAGTGCGGGACCTCGGCAAGAGGTACGGGCCTCGCGTCGCGGTGGACTCGGTGTCGTTCGAGGTCGCCGAGGGGGAGATTTTCGGCATTCTGGGGCCGAACGGGGCGGGGAAGACGACGACCGTCGAGTGCGTGTCGGGGCTGCGCAGGCCGGACCGGGGGAGCGTGTCCGTGCTGGGGCGGCCTCCCGGCGGCGTGCGGTCCGCGATCGGGGTGCAGCTGCAGTCGTCCGAGCTGCCCGAACGGATGCGGGTGGGCGAGGCGTTGTCGTTGTTCTCGTCGTTCTACCCGTCTCCTGCCGACTGGTCCGAACGGCTGGGGCTCACGTCGCACCTGAAGGCGGAGTTCGGGCGGCTGTCCGGCGGGTTGAAGCAGCGGTTGTCGATCTGCCTCGCGCTGATCGGGTCGCCGCGCGTGGCGATCCTGGACGAGCTGACGACCGGGCTGGATCCGCAGGCGCGGCGGGACACGTGGTCGGTGATCGAGGAGGTGCGGTCGGCCGGCGTCACGATCCTGCTGGTCACGCACTTCATGGAGGAGGCGGAGCGGCTCTGCGACCGGGTGGCGGTCTTCCGCGACGGACGGATCGCCGCTCTGGACACGCCTTCCGGGCTCGTGTCGCGTGTGGACGGTTCCACCCGCGTTCGGTTCGTGCCGTCCGCTGCTCTGGAGGCAGGGGTGCTGGAGGCGCTGCCGGAGGTGTCGGAGGTGTCCTTCGCGGGGGAGCAGATCGTGGTCAGCGGGTCGGAGAACCTGCTGCACGCGGTGACTTCTTTGCTGGCGCGCAAGCAGATCGTGGCGCGGCAGCTCCGGGTCGACCAGGTTTCGCTGGACGACGCCTACGTTCGGCTCACTGGGGGTTCTGATGTTGCGGATCATTGAGATCGAGGCGCGGCTGTTCGTTCGCGATCGGCTGAATTCGTTGTTCTCCCTGGTGTTCCCGACGTTGTTGCTGCTCGGGCTGGGGGCGATTCCCGCGTTGCGGACGCCGGACGAGAAGTTCGGCGGTCTCCGGTTCATCGACAGCTACCTGTCGTCGATCGTCGTGTTCACGTTGGTGTTCATCGGGTTGCAGCGTCTGCCGGTGGTCGTGGCGACGTATCGGGAGAAGGGCGTGCTGCGCCGGCTGTCCACGACCCCCATGCATCCGGCGCGGTTGCTGGTGGGCCAGCTGGTGGTCAACTTCGCCGCGGCGATCTTGTCGGTGCTGCTGACTATCGTGGTGGGGTACGTCGTTTTCGGCGTCGACCTGCCTCACCATCCACTCGGCCTGGCGTGTGCCGTGGTGCTGGGAGGCGCTGGGACGTTCGCGCTGGGCCTGGTGATCGCCTCACTGGCCCCGAACGCGCGGGCGGCCGGTGGCTGGGCGACGGTGGTGTTCATGCTGCTGATGTTCTTCGGCGGCGTGTACCTGCCGCGGTTCATGCTGCCCTCGGTGGTTCAGGCGATCGGCTCGTACTCGCCTCCCGGCGTGGAGGCGCTGCAAGAGGCGTGGCTGGGAAGCGCGCCGGACTGGAGGCATCTTGCGATCATGGGGCTGGTGAGCCTCGTGGCAGGTACGGTCGCGGCCAGGACCTTCCGCTGGGAGTAGCTCGTGGACATGGCCGCGCTGGACAGGTGGGAACGCAGGCTCGGTGCGATCGCCAACCTGATCCCGTACTTCGTGCTGACCGTGACGACGGTGCTGTACTCGATCTTCACCACGCACTCGGCTCACGACCGCTGGATCACCTACGGCGTGGTGGCGTTCGGCTACGGGTGGATGGTGTGGTGGTTCACGCTGCACCCCGCGTGGCGCCGGCGCCAGGACCTGATGGCCGTGTTCGTCGGTGGCATGGTCGTCTTCTACGCGGTGCTGGGCATGCGGCACGATCTGTTCGGCGCCGTGTCCTACGCGATCTACATCTACGCGAGCGAATGTCTGCGCGGGCGTTGGGTGTTCTTCGTGGTGGCGCTGACGGCCGTGCTGGCGACGCTGTCGTTGTTCGGCGGCTACCCACCCGCGGAGGCTGTGCCCGCCTTCTGGTTGCTGCTGCTCATCTTCGTGGTGGTGGCGTGCACCTTCACGTTCGTCGGCCACGTGACAACTGAACAGGCCCGGCTGCGCAAGGAACTGCTGGAGGAGAACGAGGGCCTCCACAAGCAGTTGCTCGTGCAGGCGCACGAGGCGGGCGTGCAGGACGAGCGCCACCGCCTCGCCGGCGAGATCCACGACACGCTGGCGCAGGGCCTCGCGGGCATCATCACGCAACTGTCGGCGGCCTCTGCCTCCGACTGGGAACGCCGCGTGTCGGTGGCGGCCGAGCTGGCCCGGTCGAACCTGGCCGAGGCTCGCCGCTCGGTGCACGCCCTGCGCCCGCCCGCCTTGGACGACGCCGCGCTGCCCGAGGCGCTGGGCGAGGTGGCGTCCGGCTGGTCGACGGTGTCCGGCGTGCCGGTGTCGGTGACGTTGACCGGCTCCGCGCGCGTGATGCACCCCGAGGTGGAGGTCGCTCTGTTGCGGACCGCCCAGGAAGCTCTGGCGAACGTGGCGAAGCACGCGTCGGCGTCCCGTGTCGGCCTGACCCTGTCGTACATGGAGGACGTGGTGACGCTGGACGTGCGCGACGACGGTGTGGGTTTCGATCTCGCGACGCCGTCGTCGGGTTTCGGCCTGACCGCGATGCGCCACCGGGTGCACCGGCTGTCCGGCGCGCTGTTCGTGGAGTCGGAACCGGGCTCGGGGACGGCGATCTCGGCGCGGGTGCCGGCGTGATCGGCGAGGTGGCCGCGGGCCACGAGTCCGGCGCCGGCGCGGCGGAGGTGCGCGCGTGATCCGGCTGGTGATCGTCGACGACCACCCGGTGGTCCGCGACGGCCTGCGCGGCATGCTCGCGTCCGAGGACTTCGAGGTCGTGGGCGAGGCGGCCTCAGGAGACGAGGCGGTGGCGGTCGTCACGGCTCTCGCGCCCGACGTCGTGCTGATGGACCTGCGCATGCCGGGGTCGGACGGGCTGTCCGCGATCGAACGGTTGCGCGCGCATCCGTGCCGGGTGCTGGTGCTCACCACCTACGACACGGACCGGGACGTGCTGCCCGCGATCAAGGCGGGCGCGACGGGCTACCTGTTGAAGGACACGCCGCGCGACGAGCTGCATCGGGCGATCAGGGCTGCTCACGCGGGCGAGGCGGTGTTGTCGCCGGCGGTGGCCACGCGGTTGCTGGGGCAGGTGCGCGAGCCTGCGCTGGAACCGTTGTCGGCGCGGGAGGTGGACGTGCTGGCGTTGGTCGCCAAGGGGTCCACGAACCGTGCGGTGGCGGCGGCGTTGTTCATCAGCGAGGCGACGGTGAAGACGCACCTGCTGCACGTCTACGCGAAGCTCGGTGTGAGTGACCGGGCTGCTGCGGTCGCCGTGGCGTACGAGCGCGGGCTGCTGCAGGGCCGTGCCGGGCCCGGTGGTGGTCAGGCCCGGTGAGCGGCGGTTCCCCCGCGGCGGGACCACTTCGGTTGGTCCCGCCGCCTGCGGCAACTCCCCCTTGCCACTCCCTCACCCCTCGCGTTGTAAGAACTCCCGCCAGTCGCCCAGATACGAGATGTCCCGGATATCACCCGATTGGAGCAACGCCGAGTCGAGCACGGCGTCCCTCAGCACGGTCGCGAGGGCGGCGCTGCCGTCTTCGAGCTCGATGACGCCGATCTCGAGCTCCGGGGGTTCGGCGGGGACGAGGTGGTCGCGGAGGATCTTCAGCGGCAGGTCGTAGAGCTCACCGGCGACCGAGGCCGAGCCCGACTCGTGCATCGCCGGGAACCTGCCCCGCACCGAGAAGTACCGGTACTTCGGGGCACTGCGGGCTCGGCACACCATCGGGGTGCCCTGGAGCTGGGAGTGCAGCGGTCCGCCCCGCATGCCGCCGCCGTTGAGAAAGATCAGTGCCATGACTCTCCTGGTCTCGGTGGATGGGGGAGGACAGAACGGACAGCGGCAGGCCGGTGCCGCCGTGCCGCAGCGCGACGAGTTCGGCTGCGATCGATACCGCGGTCTCCGCGGGGCTGCGGCCGCCGAGGTCGAGGCCGATCGGGGAACGCAGGCGAGCCAGCGCCCACTCGGTGACACCCGCTTCACGAAGGCGCTCAAGACGTTCCGTGTGCGTGCGACGGGAACCCAACGCGCCGACGAACGCCAACGGCATCGCAAGAGCTTCCGTCAAAACGGGGATGTCGAACTTCGGGTCGTGGGTCAGCACGACGACGGCGGTGGACGCATCGGTGTGGGTGGAGGCGAGGTAGCGGTGCGGCCAGTCGACGACGACCTCATGGGCCGCCGGAAAGCGTTCTGGGGTCGCGAAAACGGCTCGCGCGTCGCAGACCGTCACGTGGTAGCCCAGAAACCGGCCGATCTCGGCCACCGCGGCGGCGTGGTCGATGGCGCCGAACACCAGCAGACGCGGTGCGGGCATCCAGGACTCGGTGAACACTCGTCCGTCGGCGGCAAAACGCACCGACACCGGGTAACCGTCCACGGAGGCTTGGAGAGCCGCGCGCAACGAAGGACTGTCCCGCTGCACCAGCACGTCCAGGGAACCGCCGCAGGTCAGGCCGACGGAGAAGGCGGTGTCGTCGGAGTAGCCGAACGTCGCGAAAACAGGGTCGGAGGTCGAAAGCACGGTGCGGGCCAGGTCGTAGACCTCGGCTTCCACGCAGCCGCCGGACACGCTGCCGATCACCTGACCGCCGGGACCGACCGCCATCGCGGCGCCGACGGGCCGGGGTGCGCTGCCCCGCACGGCCACCACCGAGGCGACGGCGAAGCGGTCCCACGACAGCAGTGCTGATGCCAGGTCACGCATCGAACCTCCAGTTCGAGAGGTCCGGCCGGGTGGCCGCCCGGCCGAACCCCCTCGTCACTTGCCGGTGATCACGTCCACGCCGAAGTACACGGCGAACATCAGGGCGAGCCCGGTCATGAGCCAGCCGGGCCAGCGGCCCTTGCAGATGCGCAGCACGACGTAGGACACGAGGCCCGCGCCGATGCCGTTGGTGATCGAGTAGGTGAACGGGATGATGGCGACGGTCAGGAACACCGGGATGGTGAAGTCCGTTTCATGCCAAGGGATACGGCGGATCTGGGTCATCATCAGGCCGCCGATCACCACCAGCGCCGGAGCCGCTGCCTGAGCCGGCACGACCGTGGCCAGCGGCGTGAAGAGCAGTGCCACCAGGAACAGACCGCCGGTGACCACCGACGCGAGACCGGTCCGGGCGCCTTCGCCAACGCCCGCGGCCGACTCGAGGAACACCGTGTTCGGGGCCGACCCCGTGACGCCACCGGCGATCGCGCCGGCACCGTCCACCATGAGGATCTTGCCCATGCCCTCGACGCGGCCGTCACGCGTGAGGCCCGCCTCGTCGGACACCGAGGTGATCGTGCCCATGGCGTCGAAGAAACCGGACAGCACCAGGGTGAACAGGAAGATCGTCGCGGCGATCACGCCGGCCGACACGAAGCCGCCGAAGAGGTCCACCCGGCCGAACAGGCCGAAGTCCGGCGAGCCGACCACGGACGAGGGCAGCGACGGGGTCACGAGGCCCCAGCCCTTGATCGTGAACACCGAGTTCACCACGACGGCGACGACGGTGGCGACGACGATGCTGATCAGGACCGCGCCGGGCACTCCGCGCGCCATCAGGACGATCATCAGCAGCAGGCCCAGGCAGAAGATCACGATCGGCCAGCCGCTCAAGTGGCCGTCGAGGCCCATCCGCACCGGGACCGTGGAACCCACCGCGTCGGGCGTGCGGGTCACGAAACCCGCGGAAACCAGGCCCACCAAAGCGATGTAGAGGCCGATGCCGACGGTGATCGCGATCTTCAACGGTTCGGGGATCGCGTTGATGATGCGTTCACGGACACCCGAGGCGGCCATGATCACGATGCAGATGCCTTCGAGCACCACCAGACCGAAGGCCTGCGCCCACGTCATGGTCGGCGCCATCTGGAAGGCCACCACGCCGTTGACGCCCAACCCGGCCGCCAGAGCCAAAGGAGCGTTGCCGATCAGTCCCATGAGGACGGTCATCACGCCGGCGGCCAGAGCGGTCGCTGTCGTGATCTCGGCGATGGTGAGCTTCGCACCGGTGATGTCGGCGGACGCGCCGAGGATCAGCGGGTTCAGCAGCACGATGTACGACATCGCGACGAAAGTCGTGATACCGCCCCGTACCTCACGGCCTAACGAGCTGCCGCGTTCGGTGATGCGGAAGAACTGGTCGAGGGCCGACGTCGATTGTCGGCTCCGCAGTTGGGTCATGGAGGACGGCCTTTCCCATGCCGGTGGGCGCGTTCCAACGCCGGAACGCGTTTAGCTACAGCTCCGGTCAGCAAGACAGGCTTTTGGCCGTCGTCAGTAATCGATACGAGTCGCGAGTGACGTCCACGCGGTAAACGGGGCGTTGTCCTCGCCTGTGGAGATTTGAAGCACCGGCAGGTCCCACTCGGAACGGGACCTGGTGAAGAGCTCGTAGAACTCGCGGTCGTCGAACCCGGCAGCGGCCGCGTCGTGGCGGTCGGCGGCGTAGACGACCCTGTCCACCCGCGCCCAGAGCGCGGCGGACAGGCACAGGGGACACGGCTCGCACGACGAGATCAGGGTGCAGCCGGTCAACTTGAAGTCACCGAGCGCCTGGCAGGCCGCGCGGATCGCGACGACCTCGGCGTGGGCGGTGGGGTCCAAAGAGGGCGTCACCTGGTTGACGCCCGTGGCGATGACCTCGCCGTCGCGGACGATCATCGCGCCGAACGGGCCGCCGCCGGAGGCCACGTTGCGCGTGGCCAGGTCGATGGTGGCGAGAAGGTGTGCGTTCACAGCAAGAACTCCAGAAGATCAGGTACCGGTGAGGTGTTCCGGGCGGACCGGGACGCGGGTGAGCGCCAGGCCGGTCACCGCGCGGATCGCCGCCACGATCGCCGGGGTCGACGAGATGGTGGGCGGTTCGCCGACGCCGCGGATGCCGTACGGGGCATGGGGATCGGCGAGCTCGAGCACGTCGATGCTCATCGGCGGCATGTCGAGCACGGTGGGAATCAGGTAGTCGGTGAAGGACGGGTTGCGCACCTTGCCGCCGGAGGTCTGGATCTCCTCCATCACCGCGAGGCCGAGACCCTGGGCGGAGCCGCCCTGGATCTGGCCGACCACGGCCTGCGGGTTCAGTGCTTTACCGACGTCCTGAGCGCAATCCAGGGACACGACTCGCACGAGACCGAGGTCGACGTCCACGTCGACGACGGCGCGGTGAGCCGCGAAGCCGTACTGGACGTGGGCGTTGCCTTGTCCGGTAACGGGATCGAGAGCCTCGGTCGCGCGGTGACGCCACTCGGTGGTCTCGTCGATCACCTCGGAACCGATGTCGGTGCGGCCCGCCAGACGATCGCGCACGATCGCACAGGCAGCCTTCACCGCGCCGCCGGTCACGTACGTCTGGCGCGAGGCCGAGGTGGAACCGCCGTTGCCGATCGTGGTGTCCATCGGCAGCACGGTCACGCGTTCGATGCCCAGCTCGGTCCGCACGATCTGCTGCATGATCGTCACCAGGCCCTGACCGACCTCGCAGGCAGCGGTGTGCACGGCGGCGGCCAGCTCACCGTTGACCATCGACACGCGCACTCGAGCCGTCGAGTAGTCGTCGTAGCCCTCGGAGAAGCAGATGTTCTTGATACCGACGGCATATCCGACGCCGCGCACAACGCCCTCGCCGTGCGTGGTGTTCGAGACGCCACCGGGCAGCTCGCGGATGTCGGTGGACGTCCCGGCGGGCAAAGGCCTGTCCTGCACCAGCTTCAACAGCTGAGCCACGGGCGCGGCCGAGTCGACCACCTGCCCGGTCGGCATCACGGAGCCCTCGGTCATCGCGTTGCGCACCCGGACCTCGACCGGCGACATGCCCAGCGCCTCGGCCAGCTTGTCCATTTGGGACTCGTAGGCGAAACCCGCCTGCACAGCACCGAACCCGCGCATCGCACCGCACGGCGGGTTGTTCGTGTAGAGGCCGTACGCATCAATCGTCACGTTGTCGACCTCGTACGGCCCAACGCCCAGCGTCGCCGCGTTGGCCACGACAGCCGGGGTGGAGGAGGCGTAAGCACCGCCGTCCAGGTACATCCGCGTGCGGACGTAGACCAGCTTGCCGGTGTGGTCCGCGCCGTGCTCGTAGTAGAGCACGGCCGGGTGGCGGTGCACGTGCCCGTAGAACGACTCTTCGCGGTTGTAGACCATCTTGACCGGCTTGCCGGTGTAGAGCGCCAGCAGACACGCGTGCACCTGCATCGAGAGGTCCTCGCGGCCACCGAACGCGCCACCGACACCGGACAACGTCAGCCGCACCTGCTCCTGCCGCAACCCCAGCGCGGCGGCGATCTGGTCGCGGTCGACGTGCAGCCACTGCGTCGCGATGTAGAGGTCGACCGAACCGTCGGTCGCCGGCACCGCGAGCCCGGACTCCGGACCGAGGAACGCCTGATCCTGCATGCCGACCTCGTACCGGCCGGTGACCACGACGTCGGCCTCGACGTCCTGCGAGCCACGCCGGATCGGCACGTGCCGCACCAGGTTGCCGCCGGGGTGCAACGGGGTGTCGTCCGCGGCGGTCTCCATGTCCACGACGGGTTCCAGCACGTCGTAGACCACGACGATCTTCTTCATCGCGCGCAGGGCCGTCTCGGGGTGGTCCGCACCGACCAGCGCCACCGGCTCGCCCTGATAGCGCACGACGTCCACGGCCAGCACCGGCTGGTCCTTGTGCTCCAACCCGTACAGGTTCCGCCCAGGTACGTCCTCGTGCGTCAGCACCGCGTACACGCCGGGCACCTTCAGAGCCTCGGTCAGGTCGACCGAGACGATCCGGGCGTACGGGTGCGGCGAACGCAGGGTCGCGCCCCAGATCATGTCCTCGTGCCACAGGTCGGACGCGTAGGCGAACTCGCCGCGCACCTTCAGGTTGCCGTCCGGGCGCTGCGGCGACGTCCCGATGCCACCCGACACCGCGGAGGTCAGTTCGGCGGGAGTGAGGGTCATCGCGCTGCCTCCTGGAGCTTCAGACTGGCAGCGGAGAGGTCACGCGCCAGCTCGTCGGTCGACGCCGTCTGCAGAACCCCGTCCCGCACCACGACCTCACCGCCCACGACCAACAGTTTCAACGGCGGGGGAGTGCCCAGCACCAGAGCAGCCACGGGGTCCGCGATGCCCGCGTAGTCCATTCCGGACAGGTCCCACACCGCGAGGTCCGCGACCTTGCCCGGCTCGATCGAGCCCAGCGAATCGTCCCGGCCCAGGCACCGCGCGCCCCCCATCGTGGCCATCCACAACGCCTGCCGGACGTCCAACGCACGTGGTCCGCCTCGCTGACGCGCCTGGTGCAACGCCGCGCGCAGCTCGACGGCCAGTCCACCGTCCTCATTGGACGCCGCACCGTCGACCCCGAGCCCGACCGGCGCGCCGGCGTCCAGCAGGTCGCGAACGGGCGCAATCCCGGTACCCAGGCGGCCGTTGGACGTCGGACAGTGCGCCGAACCCGTGGAAGTCGCGCCAAGCCGCTTCACCGCGTCGGACGACAGGTGCACGGTGTGCGCGAGCCACACGTCCGAACCCAGCCAGCCGAGCTGCTCGGCGTACTCGGTCGGCGTGCACCCGTTCTCCGCCAGGCACTGCTCTTCCTCGTCAAGAGTCTCGGCGAGGTGCGTGTGCAGCCGAACGCCGTGACGGCGCGCGAGAGAAGCAGCGCCGGTCATCAGCTCACGCGACACCGAGAACGGCGAGCAGGGCCCGACCGCCACCCGGATCAACGCGTCGTCGGCGGTCGAGTGGTAGTCACCGATCGCCTGCTCGGTCGCGATCAGCGCGGCCTCGGTGTCCTCGACCAGGTTGTCCGGCGGCAGCCCGCCGTCGGACTGCCCGCGGTCCATCGACCCGCGGATCGCCTCCAGGCGGATCCCGATCCGCCGCCCAGCAGACACCAGCGCGTTGAACACATCGCCGCCGGCGGAGGGGAAGACGTAGTGGTGGTCAGCGGCCAGCGTGCAGCCCGTCAACGCCAGCTTCGCAAGCCCAGCGGAAGCGGCGGCGTGCGTGACGGTGTCGTCGAGCCCGCGCCACACCGGGTAGAGCGTGGTCAGCCACTCGAAGAGCGTCGCGTCCTGAGCCAGCCCCCGCGTCGCCCACTGGTAGAGGTGGTGATGCGTGTTGATGAACCCTGGCGTGACGAGGCACGACGACGCGTCGACGTAGGTGTGCGACTCGTAGGGCCGAGGCGCGGCACCCGAACCGACCGAGACGATCCGGCCCTGGTCGACGACGACATGACCGGACGCGTGCTCGGTTCCGGACGAATCCACAGTGGACACCGCACAGCGGTCGAGGACGATCATCGGCGCGACGCCGCCAACCGCACGGCGTCCAGGATCTTCTCGTACCCCGTGCAACGGCACAGGTTTCCGGCGAGCGCCTCGCGGATCTCGGGGTCGGACGGCGAAGGCACGCGGTCCAGCAGATCGTGCGCCTGCACGACGAGACCGGGCGTGCAGAACCCGCACTGCACCGCTCCCGCCTCGACGAACGCCTGCTGCACCGGGTCCAGCGAGTCACCCTCGGCGAGCCCCTCGACCGTGCGCACCTCCCGGTCCTGCGCCTGCCCGGCCGCGACCAGGCACGCGCACACAGGCACGCTGTCCAGGTAGACCGTGCAGGAGCCGCACTCGCCCTGCTCGCAGGCGTTCTTCGAGCCGGGCAGCCCGAGCCGCTCGCGCAGCATGAACAGCAGCGACTCGCCTTCCCACACGTCGTCGGCCTGGCGTTGCTCGCCGTTGACCGTCACGTTCACGCGCATGCCTGCTCCCCGTCCAAGAGTTCCTGCCAGGCCCAGCCCAGAGTCCTGCGAGCCATCACTGCCAATGCGTGCTTGCGATACGCCGCCGACCCGCGCACGTCGTCGATCGGCGACGCGGCGCGCGAGACCAGCTCGCCGAACTCGCGCTTCACCGAGTCCAGCAACGGCTTCGGCGAGGAGAAGTCGAGCTGAGAAGCCAGGAACTCCTCGGCTTCGTGAGCGCGCCGCGGTGTGGGAGCCGCGGACCCGACCGCCGCGCCCACTCGGTTCTCCTCGGGGAACAGCGAGATCGCGAACGAGCACACCGCGATCACCATGGCGTTGCGCGTGCCGACCTTGGAGAACTGTTGTGGCCCCTTGGCAGGCGCGAGGTGCACCGCCACGATCAGTTCGTCCGGTTCCAGGGAGTTCCGCTTGACGCCGACGTAGAACTCAGCGGCCGGGATCATCCGCGTCCCCCGCACGGAGGCCACCTCGATGACCGCGTCGCACGCCAGCAGCACCGGGTGCGTGTCGCCCGCGGGGGAGGCCGCGCCGAGGTTGCCGCCGACCGTGCCCCGGTTGCGGATCTGCGGCGACCCGACCGTCCGGGAGGCCATGGCGAGGCCGGGCAGTTCCGCACCCAGCTCGTCGATGATCCGCACGTACGGCACCCCGGCGCCGACCCGCAGGCCCGGCGACCACTCGCGCAGCTCGGGAATCCGCGTGAGGTCCAGCAGCGCGGCGGGGCGGCGGTGGTCGTAGTTGAGCTCCACCATGACGTCCGTGCCACCGGCGATCGGCACCGCGTCAGGGCGATCCGCCTTGATCTCCAACGCTTCGGCGAGCGTCTCCGGTCGAAGGAAGTCCATCGTCAGCTACCTCGGTAGGTGGAGTAGGCGAACGGCGAGAGCAACAGCGGCACGTGGTAGTGCTGCGCCGGATCGGAGTAGGCGAACGTGAGCACGACCTCGGGGAAGAACGGCGCCGCCTCCGACGTGTCGAACACGAGCCGGTACACCCCCGCCTCCAAGCCTTCACCCCATCCGGTGATCCGGCCATCGGCGTTCGTCTCAGCGGAACTCACCTCGGTCCCGTCGCGGCGCTGCAGCGACACGGTGATGCCCGCGAACGGCCTGCCGCGTGCCGCGTCCAGCACGTGCGTGGAGATCGTCACTCGCCCTCCCATCTGGTTGTGAGCCAGTACACATAGCCACAGGTACGAACCTCTACGGCGGGACGCATGAATCAGCAGGCTCCTACATGTAACGAATTTGTGCTTTCCTACAAACACGAATGGACGAAAGTGGCCTCCCATGTTGCTGTTGCGGACGTTGCTGCAGATGCCGGAACTGCGCCTGAGCCTGCACACGGGTGAGGACCAGCTCGACCGCACGGTCACCCGCGTGTACGGAACGGAGCTGCCCGACCCCAGCCGGTACCTGTCCGGCGGGGAGCTCGTGCTGTCCGGACTGCTCTGGCACCACGGCCCGCAGGACTCCGAGACGTTCGTCCGCTCACTGGCCTCCGCCCGCGTCGCCGGGCTGGCCGCGTCGGAGACCGAGAACCGCGCGTTGCCGGAGGATCTCGTCGACGCCTGCGAACGCCACCACGTGCCGTTGCTCGAAGTCCCGGTCGACCTGTCGTTCGCGACGATCACCGAGCGCGTGTCGATGGAACTGGTCGGGCTCTCGAGGCACCGTCGTTTGCTGAACGTCGTCGCGGAGGGCTCCGGACTGCCCGCGTTGTTGCTGGCGGGCGGACACGAGCTGAGTGCGCCGTGCTGGGTCCTCTCGACGACCGGGCGCGTGGTCGCGGGCGGCGAGCTGCCGGACCGCGTGACGCTGGTGAAGGAGTTCCTGCAGGCCGACCGGCTGCCCCGGACCGTGCGGGGGATGACCCTCGTACCCGTGTCCGAACGCGGCGGCAACCGGCTCACCAGCTGGATCCTCGTCGTGGGCGGGGAGCCGCAGCAAGAGGCCGCCGCGGAGCTGGCCTCGCTCGTGGCGCTGGAACGGCTCAGACAGGCGCAGGGCCGTCAGATCGAGAACCGGACCGCCGGGCCGTTGGTCGCCGCGGTGCTGAGCGGATCCGCGGACGTGGCGTCACGACTGGCGGCGGCCGGGCTGGAGAACGTCCGGCTCCGGGTCATCAGCGCGGTGACCTCTGATCAGCGGACCGAACTGGCGGCCGCCGTGATCGAGGAGACTCTGCCCGCCGCGCTCGTCACGCCGGTGGGGGACACCGTGTACGCGGTCGCCAGGGCGGACGACTCGGTGCCCGACGACGTCCGCGAGGCGATCCGGGTGATGGAGCCGGGGCTCGGGTCGTCGCGGGTGCTGGTCGGCATCAGCTCGCCGGTCGAGTGGCGCGGACTGCGTGGTGCTGCGGAGGAGGCCACGCACGCGCGGAGGCTTGGTGAACGGCGTAGCGGTCGCACGTGTGTGGTGGCGGGCGAAGAGATCGCACTGCACCAGCTGCTGCTCGCGGGTGTGCCGGAGGAACTGCGGACGTCTCTGCGACGCCGGCTCCTCGGCCCGGTGCTGACCTACGACGCCGAGCACGGTTCGGATCTCGTGGGGACGTTGAAGGTGTTCCTGGACTGCTCCGGGTCGTGGACCGCGGCGGCCGGGAAGCTGCACGTCCACGTGAACACGCTGCGGTACCGGGTGGGGCGGGTCGAGGAGCTGCTGGGCGTGGACCTGGCCGAGTTCGAGGCCCGGGTGGACCTCTTCCTGGCGTTGCAGGCGGGGTAGCTTGGGACGCGTGCCCGAGCGCCGGCCGATCGAACGCATCGCGGCCGATCTTCGTCGGGTGCGCCGGACGCTGGCGGGCTTCGAGCCGGGCACGTCGGCAGTCAAGAAGATCGCCACCCGGCAGGCCTACGACGCACTGCTGCTGCAGGCTTGCGCGGCGTTGGAAGTCGAGCACCGGTTGAACGTTCTGCCCGAAGGCATGGATCGAAGCATCGAACGGCTGCGGCTGGAAGAGTGTCTTCGGGAGCGCGGGTTGTCATTCTGATGGCTGATGCGGCTTGAGCCTTCAGGCTGATGCCCCCGCGGCTCGCCGTTTCCTACGGTTCCTGGCATGAAGACCGCCGCCTTACTCGTGGGCCTGCTGCTCGCCGGAAGCACCGGCTGCGCGGCAGCGCCCGACATCCGCGTGATGGTCGAGGGAACGGGCACCACCGACCGGCTGACCTACTCGTTTCCCGGCGAGGAGGAAAGGACCCTGCGCAACCCGGACCTGCCGTTCCAACGCACGGGGGTGCGCAAGGGGCGGGTGGCGATCCGCCTCGAAGGGGTGCACGGCGAGCTCACGTGCAAGATCATCATCAATGGGCGTCAGGTGAAGAGCGCCACCTCCGACACGGGTGCCGCACTCGCGTGCGATCACTCTATGGCGGTCTGACGCAAGTCGACGAAAGCCCGTAGCTTCAACGTGTTGGGGAGGTACGGGTGATGAGTGACGTTCTGACGGACACCACGGGCACCGCGGGCGCGATCCGGTACCGCGGACGGACCGGGGTGCCGCCGCAGTTCAGGCCACCGCGGGCGCCGGGGCACTTCGTCGGCAGGGGCGACGAGCTCGCGCGGATCAGGACCGGCGGGGTGACGGTGCTGAGCGGGCCGGGCGGGGTGGGGAAGACCGCGCTCGCGCTGAAGTGGTTGCAGGACCGGGGATCCGGGGACCAGCTGTACGTCGACCTGGCCGCGCGCGAGCCGGTGGCGGAGTTGCTGCGCTCGTTCGGGCTGATCGAGGTGCCCGCCGGGGACAGAGCGGCGGTGTTCCGCAGTCTCGCGGTGAGAAGGCAGTTCACCCTGTTGCTGGACAACGCGGACTCCGCCGAGCAGGTGACGCCGCTGCTGCCCGCGTCCGGAACGGTCGTCGTGACCACGCGGAAGAAGCTGAACCTCGACCAGGCTCTGGAGATCGCCGTCGAACCGCTCGCGGACGATCCCCTGCTCGGCGCGCTGCTCGATCTGTCCTATGTGGAGCTTCCAGAGCGGCAGGCGCGGCTCTACCGGTTGTGCGCGTGGCAGCCGGGCGCGTTCGACGTCCCGGTGGCGGCGGCGATCGCCGGGGAGTGCGTCTGCGACGTCGAGGACGCGCTGGACGACCTGGTCGAGAAGTCGTTGCTGACGGAGGTCGGCGACGCGTTCAGGTTCCATGAGCTCGTGCGTGCCCATGCGCGCACGAAACGCTAACAATGAATTTGTGCGTTTAACGCCATAGGAGTCCGATAAACGTGGACAGCCCGCGTTAAAGGGTTGTCCACAGCGGGTGGTCCCATTCGGCGATCCGAATTGGTCATATCCTTCGCGTCATGCCGAAGGATTTCCGGGCCACGACGCTCGAACGCGCCATCGGGCGGCGGTTGGCCGGGTGGCGCAACGAGCGGGAGCTCAGCCTCACCGAGGCCGGCCAGCGCGTGGGCTTCAGCAGCGCCAAGCTGTCCATGATGGAGAACGCGGTGCAGCCGTCGGCGGCGGTGGACGTCATGGCGCTCGGTTACGTCTACAAGGTGCCCACTGTGGAATGGCAGGCCGTGGTGTTGCAGGTGCAGTACGCGGAACAGTTGCGTACGCGCGCGCACGGCAACGCGATGCACTTTGATCCGGCCGCGGATTTCGCGAATCTGGTGTTCGAGTCGACGTTGCTGCGCGTGTTCACGACGGATCTGGTGCCTTCGGTGTTTCAGCTCGCCGGGTACACGCACGCGGCGTTGCAGACCGATGATCCGGTGCGCACCGCGAGGCTGGCGATGGCCCGGGAGGCGTGGTCGACGCGGCTGAACGACAAGGATCCGCTGGAGGTGCAAGCGGTGTTCCCGGAAGCGGTGCTGCGGCAGGTGGTCGGCGGGCCGCGGGTGATGAAGGCGCAGCTGCTGCACCTGATGGAGGTCAGCGAGCATCCGACGGTGTCGCTTCAGGTCGTGCCGCGTGGTGCCGGGGCGTATCCGGCGATGGGGTCGCCGTTCACGTTGCTGAGCTTCCCGCACCGTCAGCACAACGACGTGGCGTATCTGGAGACGTTCATCAAGGGCGAGTACGTCGAGGATCCCGCGCTGACCGAGGAGTGCGCGCAGCGGTTCGCGGGTCTGCGCCGGCTCGCGCTGGACGAGGGTGAGTCGCTGGAGATCATCGCGGAGGCCGCCGCCGAGCTGTGACGGCCTCGGTCATCAGCCGGGTGGCAGGTCGCGGGCCGCCGGTCCCAGTTCTTCGAAGGTGCGGGCCTTCAGCGCCACCTCCAGCCGGGCCTCGAACTCCCACAGGGTCAGCGCGTGGCCGGCCATCATGCGGTGGAGCCGGTCGACCGCGACCTGGCGGTGGGTCGGCGTGATCAGGTCGTCGAGATACGCGTCCGGCTTGCGGTCCCGCAACGGCTCGCTGGCCGGTGCCGGCAGGTCGACGATCAGCCTCGCCAGGTCGTGGGTGGTCGTCGCCGACCACAGGGCGACCGTGCGGATCGCGTGCTCGCCGGGGGTGAGTCGTTCGTCGGCCAGCGCTGTCCCGAGGTGTTTGGCGATCCGCGCCCGGTCGACGTCGGTCACGGGCCTGTCGGCAGGTGCGGCCTCGGCAGCTCTGGTCTTCTTGGCCGTAGCGGCTTTGGACGCCGGAGGTGCAGGTCTTGCCGCCGCGGGTCTGGCCCTCAGGACCGGTGGCGGTGCCGGTACGCCGAGTTCGACGCGCAGGGTCTCCAGGTCCTCGCCCGAGGCCGTCCGTTTGAGGAGGTCCTCCAGCTGGGGTCTGCTGAGCGCGCCCCGGCTCCTGGCCTCGAAGATCTTCGGGACGAATGCGAGGCGGTCGAGCCGGGCCGCCAGTTCGGGATCCGTGCGCCGCGAGCTCAGGTGCGGCTCGAAGCCGAGGAACAGCACGAGTAAGTCGCCGGCCGTGCGGGCGTTGGACGCGAACACGAGCCGCCACTTCCGTTCCGGGGCGCTCAGCACCTCCGCCTGGTGGGCGACGTTCAGCAGGGCCATGGCGAAGTCGCGTTCGACGTGGTCCACGGCGTCCGCGGGCGGCACCCGGTCCCATCTCGGCACGGGCAGGCCGCCGACCAGTTCCGGCACGTCGGTGTGCGGTGTCCGCGGGATGGCCTGCTGCAGCTCCCGGTGCCTGGCGTGGTCGATGACCTGGCGGCGGCGGGCGTGGTCGATCACGGCCATCGCGCGCAGCTTCCTCGCGGACTTCCGTTCTCGTCTCCACCAGGAGGGGTCGGCCACAGATCAACACCTTACGGTGGGCCCCGCCGAGCTGTGGAGATGTCGGGTTCCTGAGAAAACTCCGGTTCGGCCGCCGCAGGGAGAAGGATCGGGGACGCACCCAATCCGACTAGGAGGCGGCATGTCCCGCAGATTCGGTGTCCTGTTCGCGGCGGTCCTGGGCGTCACGCTCACAGCCGCGGCGCCGGCCACCGCAGACGCGTCACACGAGCACTTTCCCACGGAGTTCTCCCTGCCCAACGGGTGGCAACCGGAAGGCATCGCGATCAGCGGCACCACGGCCTACTTCGGGTCGCGGGCCGACGGGTCGATCTACGCGGCGGACCTGCGCACCGGCAAGGGCGCGGTGCTCGCCAAGGGGCCGGGCACGCCGTCGCTCGGCATGAAGGTCGACGCACGCAAGAGACTGTGGGTCTCGGGTGGTGTTGGTGGCGACGCACGCGTCTACGACACCCGCACCGGCGCGTTGCTGGCGAAGTTCCAGTTCGCGACCACGGACACGTTCGTCAACGACGTGGTGCTGACGGACAGGTCGGCGTGGTTCACCGACTCGCGCAAAGCGGTGCTCTACGAGGTGCCCCTGAGCCTCAAACCGCACCGGACCCTGGCGCTCACCGGCGACCTCGTCGTGACGCCCGGCGCGACCAACCTCAACGGCATCGTCACGGGGCTCGACGGCGGGCTGCTGGCCGTGCAGAGCAACACCGGCAAGCTGTTCCGGATCGATCCGCGGACCGGCAATTCGACCGACGTCAATTTGCACGGTCAAGCACTCGTCAATGGTGACGGTCTGTTGCGTGAGGGACGGCAGTTGTACGTGGTGCAAAACAGGTTGAACAAAGTCGCGCGCTACACGCTCGGACGCGATGGTGCCACGCTCGCCGCGGAACGCACGGATGCGCGGTTCGACGTTCCCACGACGGTGGCCGCGTTCGGCAAACGCCTCTACCTGCCGAATGCCCGCTTCAGCACGCCGCCCACGGCCGACACGACTTACACGGTCGTCGCGGTGGACCGTCCGTGAGAACCGAGCTGATGAACTAGCCCGTCCGGGGGTTCCTACATACCAAGAACCCCCGGACTGGGTGTTGCACCGCTCACTCGACTGGGTAGCCTGCCAACCGCGTACTGCGTGTGATCGCTGTCATTGGGTAACGATGATCGCTGCTTGTTACCGTATTGCAGCCGAAGGAGTGACTCGGGTTACCCGCAGCGCTAGCCGTGGGACACAGGAGACCGTGAGAGCGCTGTGAACGAGAAGAGCGGTTACACACCGACCAACTACCGGACGATTCGGTCGCGACTGGCCGGAGTGGTCGTCGTACCCAGCGTCGTCCTGCTGGTGATGTGGGCCGTTTTCTCCTCTTACACCCTTTTCGACGGTTTTTACATGCGGTCGATCGCGCTGAGCGTGCGGGAAGCGGCGACCCCGGCAGCGCAGGCGTTCGCGGGGCTGCAGGAGGAACGCCAGCTCAGCCTCGTGCTGCTGAGCAAGGCGGCCGGTGTGGGCAGGGCCGAGCTCGACGCCCAGCAGGACCGGACCGACGAGGCGCTGCGAAAGTTCAAGGACGTGTTCGCGGAACTCTCCGGCAGCTCTCCGCAAGATGTCGTCGACCGCATCAACGCGCTGAACTCCGCGCTGAACGAGCTGCCGCAGCAACGCTCACAGGTCGAGGCCGGCACCGCGAACCCGCAGGCGGTCTACGACTACTACAACAGCCTCACGGACGCGGGCGTCTCGCTCTTCGGCCACCAGGCGCGGCTCGTGCCCGACGCGGAGGCCAGCCAGGCCAACGTCCAGGCCGTGACGATCTTCCAGGCGGCCGACTGGCTGTCCCGCGGCGCCACGATCGGCTCGCGCGGGCTGCTCAACGGCAAGTTCGCCCCGGCCGAACGCGTCGAGTTCGTCCGGCTCGTCGGTGCCTACCACTCGGCCGTCGACACCACGATCCCGTTCGCGCTGCAGCAGTCGCGCGCCCAGTACGACGCGCTGCGGGCCACCTCCGAGTACCGGACGTTGCTCGACCTCGAGAGCCGGATCATCAACAACGACACCACGGTCACCGAACAGCAGTGGCGCGCGGCGGCCGAGACGGTGCACGGGAACCTCATCCAGATCGCGGCCGCGCAGGCGCAGGACGGCGCGGTCCTCGGCCTCGACAGGGCCAACAGCCGGTTCACCGCCGTGCTGATCGGCAGCCTCATCGCGTTGCTCGCGGTCGTCGTCGGCATCGTGCTGGCGTTGCGCATCTCGAACCGGCTCGTGTCGAGGGCCCTGGTCACGCGCCTGACGTCGCTGCGGGAGGACACGCTGCGGCTCGCGCAGGAACGGCTGCCGCACATCGTGGCGCGCCTGCGCGGCGGCGAGCAGGTGGACGTCCACCGCGACATGCCGCCGCTGGACTACGGCAACGACGAGATCGGCCAGGTCGCGGACGCGTTCAACACCGCCCAGTACACGGCCGTCGCGGCGGCGGTGAAGGAGACGCAGGCCCGTGAGGGTGTGAACCGGGTCTTCCTCGACATCGCGCACCGCAACCAGGGCCTCGTGCACCGCCAGCTCAAGATCCTCGACAAGCTCGAGAGAGAAGAAGAGCACCCCGAGCAGCTCGACTCGCTCTTCCAGCTGGACCACCTGGCGACCCGCGCCCGCCGCAACGCGGAGAACCTGATCATCCTCGCGGGGGAGCAGCCGGGCAGGCAGTGGCGCAAGCCGGTGCGGCTGAGCGACGTCATCCGGTCCGCGGTCGCCGAGACCGAGCAGTACGTCAGGGTCAGGGTCAACCCCGTGCCCGACCGCGCGCTGGTCGGTGTGGCCGTCGCCGACACCATCCACCTGCTCGCGGAGCTCGTCGACAACGCGACGGCGTTCTCGTCGCCGCGGTCCGAGGTGATCGTCCACTCCAGCGCCGTTCCGCACGGAATCGTGATCGAGATCGAGGACCACGGCCTCGGCATGACGCAGGAGGAACGCCTCCAGGCCAACGCGAAGCTCTCCAACCCGCCGGACTTCGAGACGATGGCGTTCCGGGGGGAGTCCCGGCTGGGACTGTTCGTCGTCGCCCGGCTCGCCGCGCGGCGTGGCATCAAGGTGGAGCTGCGCGACTCGCCCTACGGCGGCACGGTCGCGTTGTGCGTGTTGCCGCCGAACATCGTCGCCCCGCACAGCCAGGCGGGCGACATCACCGAGACCACCCAGATGCCGGTGCGGTCGTTCCACGACCACCACCACGGCCACGTCGAGGAACACCCGAGCTTTCCGCTGAAGGTGACCCCCGAGGGGTTGACCGCCCTGCACGCGGGACTGAACTCCTTGGCTCCCGCAGACGTTCCCACAGCAGATACGTCGGTGGACGAACCGAAGACCCAGGCACCTCCTCCGTCCGACGGGAAGACTCCCCTTCCCCGCAGGAAGAAGCGGCAGAACCTCGCGCCGCAGCTCATGCAGTCGTCGGAAGAAGTGCCCCACGCCGAGCCGGTGACCGGCGAAAGGTCGGCCGAGCGGACCCGAGACGGGCTCGCCGCGTTCCAGCGCGGTACCCGTGACGCCCGGCTGACCGACGACTGGAGATCAGAAGGAGCCCCCTCGTCATGAAGGACAACACCAGCCAGCACGGTGAACTGAACTGGTTGCTGGAGGACCTCATCCAGCGCGTGGTCGGCGCCCGTCACGCGGTCGTGCTGTCGGCGGACGGACTCCTGCTCGGCCGCTCGGCCGGGCTGTCCCGCGACGACTCCGAGCATCTGTCGGCGATGGCGTCGGCGTTCCAGTCGCTCGCCCGCGGCACCGGCCGGCACTTCGGCGGCGGCGCGGTGCGGCAGACCATCGTCGAGATGGAGCACGCCTACCTGTTCGTGACGGCCGCCGGTCACGGTGCCTGCCTGGCCGTGCTCGGCGAGGAAGACGCCGACATGGGCATGATCGCCTACGAGATGAACATGCTGGTCAAGCGAGTGGGCACCTACCTCTCGTCGGCCCCGCGCGCAGAACAGGCGACCGTGCCCACGGCACGAGAGTCGCGCTGATGACCGCGCGGGAGGACTGGTGGTACGACGAGGCCGCGGGGCCGCTCGTCCGGCCGTACGCGATGGTGCGCGGCCGCACCCGGCCGAACGCGCCTGATCTGCACCTGGTGACGCAGGTCCGTGCCTCCTCGTTTGCGTCCGACCAGACGTCGCTGACGGTCGAGCATCGCGAGATCATGGCGTTGTGCGCACGCCCGCTCTCGATCGCCGAGGTCGCCGCCTACCTCGACGTGCCGCTCGTGGTGGTGAAGGTCCTGCTGTCGGACCTCATCGAGCGCGGTGACGTGCTCGTGCAGAACTCCTCCCCCCAGATTCCCGACAGGAATCTCCTGCAGGCCGTACTGGATGGTGTTCGTGGGATCTGACGACCAGCTGACCGTGCCGACCGCGGTCAAGATCGTCATCGCGGGCGGGTTCGGCACCGGCAAGACCACCATGGTCGCGTCGGTGTCGGAGATCGAGCCGCTGAGGACCGAGGAGCTGCTCACCGAGGCCGGTGTGCACGTGGACGACCTCGCGGGCATCGAGGGCAAGGACACCACCACCGTCGCCCTGGACTTCGGGCGCATCACCATCAACACCAAGGTGGTGCTGTACCTGTTCGGGACGCCGGGGCAGAACCGGTTCTGGTTCATGTGGGACGAGCTCGCGACCGGGGCGATCGGGGCGGTGGTCCTGGTCGACACGCGGCGGCTCGACTCGTCGTTCCCGTCGATCGACTTCTTCGAGCACCGCGGCATCCCGTTCGTCGTCGCGGTGAACTGCTTCGACGGGTCGCAGGCGTACACGGTGGAGGAGGTCCGGCACGCGCTCGACCTCGACGACGCGATTCCCGTGATGCTCTGCGACGCGAGGGAGCGCGACTCCTCGAAGACCGTGCTGGTCGGGTTGATCCAGCACTCGATGAACCGGCTCGAAGCCGCCGTCTGAACCGTGAGCACGAAGAACAGGAAGCTCGGGCTGGTGGTGAGCGCGCGATAGTCCAGTTGCAGGTCGCGAGGTAGTCGGTCCTGCGGCCCTCGTGGAGGTGGAGGGCGTGGATCGCGAACGGATGGTCGACCGACACGAGCAGTCGGCCGCCGAGCCGCAGGACGCGCCGCAGTTCAGTCACGCGCAGGTCGGCCTCCGGGATGCGGCGGGCCAGCTCCACCATGCTCGCGCTCAGGTCGAAGCCGCTCACCACGGCGCCCCGCTCGCGCAACGAGGCGAGCAGCGGGCCGGAGCCGCAGCCCGCGTCGAGCACGTGACGGCCGGTCACGTCCCCGGCGAGCACCAGCATGGCGGGCCGCTCGTAGTCGTTCGCACCCCACGCATGTGATCAATACAAGCACGACCGGCTCAGGCAGCCGGACGCTCGAGCACGCGTTCCACGAGTGCCGTGTCGCAGTGCTCGACCAGCTCGGTGATCTTGCCGTCGGCCATTCGGAGGACGAAGCAGTACGTCTGCTCGTACTGCTCGCCCCGCGTGGTCGTGCCGTGGCCGCGGGCCTGGACCACCACGCGGTCGTCCTCGGCGATCACGAGGTCGGCTTCGCAGCGGTAGTCCGTGAACTGCGCCATCAACGGCCGCAGCAACCCGCGCAGCGCCGTGGACTTCGGTCCCCAGCTGCCCGACCACGACCAGTCGCCGGGCAACACCCAGTGGAAGTCGTCGGCCATCGCCTCGCGCAGTGCGCCGACGTTGCCGGTCGCCATCTGCTCGAAGATTTGCTCGATCTGCTTCTTGTTCTCGGCTGCTCCCATGTGATCCACGCTAGGCAGCGCGGAGCCATGCGACAAACGACAGTCTCGCATGTGTGCTATCACCTTTGAGCATGGGTGAGTTCACGGTCGTCGGACTGCGGGTGGTGCGGGAGGCGGGGCGGCACGGGTCGTTCTCGGCGGCGGCCGAACGGCTGGGGTACACGCAGTCGGCGGTGTCACGTCAGATCGCGCTCATGGAGCAGGCGGCGGGGCAGGCGTTGTTCGAACGGCAGGCGCGCGGCGTGCGGCTGACCGAGGCGGGCCAGGTCGTCGTGAGGCACGCCGAAGCGGTCCTGGGCGAGCTGAACGCCGCTCAGCAGCACCTGCAAGACCTGCGGGAACGACCGGCCGCGCGGCTGCGGGTCGGCGCGTTCTCCACGGCCATGGCGGTGCTGGTGCCCACCGCGATCGCGGCGGCGGGCCGCACGCGCGTGACGGTGCGCGAAGGGTTGAGTCCCGGCCTGGTCAACGCCGTTGCGCGAGGACGGCTCGACCTCGCGGTGGTGACGGCCACGCCGTTGGAGAGCGTGGAGATGACGCCGTTGCTGGACGACCCGCTGTTCGTCGCGACCGGGCTCGGGCACGCGTTCGCCGGTCAGCCCTCCGTCACCGCCGAGGAGCTCAGGGGCCAGCGGTGGATCGCGGGGAGTGCCGAGCCGGGCACGACGCTGCTCGGCGCGTGGGCGGAGGAGCCGGAGATCGCTTACGTGGCACGGGACTGGGTCGCGAAACTGGGCCTCGTCGCGGCCGGCCTCGGTGTCACGGTCGTGCCGGGAATGGTCGTGCCCGCGTTGCCGCCGTCAGTCGCCGTGGTCCGCATCGACCATCCCGACGCCGTGCGCACCACCTCGGTCGCTCACCGCGGCGAGCACGAGGCGTTCATCGAGCTGCTCAAGGACGCCGCCGCCGAACTCGCGATCCAGGTCCGGCGGCGGCTCTCGAGTCACTTCGCGTAGTTGTGGAACCCGCGGCCCGACTTCTTGCCCAGCAGGCCCGCGTCCACCATGCGCAGCAGCAGCGGCGGCGGCGAGTACAGGGGCTCCTTGAACTCGTCGTACATCGACTCGGCGATGGCCTTCGTGGTGTCGAGGCCGATCAGGTCGGTGAGGCGCAGCGGGCCCATCGGGTGGGCGCAGCCGAGCACCATGCCGTTGTCGATGTCGTCGGCGGAGGCGAACCCGGACTCCAGCATGCGGATCGACGAGAGCAGGTACGGGATCAGCAGCGCGTTGACCACGAAGCCGGCGCGGTCCTGGGAGCGGATGACCTCCTTGCCCAGGGTGGCGCGCACGAACGCTTCCGCGCGGACCTGGGTGGTGGCGCCGGTCAGCAGCGACGGCACGATCTCGACGAGCTTCAGCACGGGCACCGGGTTGAAGAAGTGCACGCCGATGACCTGCTCGGGACGGCCGGTGGCCATGCCCAGCTTCATGATCGGGATGGACGACGTGTTGGACGCGAAGATGGCGTCCTCGTCCTTCACGACCTTGTCGAGCGCGGTGAAGACCTCGGTCTTGATCTGCTCGTTCTCGGCGACCGCCTCGACCACGAACTGCCGGTCGGCGAACTCGCCGATGTCGGTCGTGAACCGGATGCGCGCGATCGACGCGTCCCGGTCCTGCTCGCTCAGCTTGCCCGCCTTGACGCCCCTGGCCAGCGACGACGCGATCCGCGCCTTGGCTGCCTCGGACGCGCTCGCGTTGACCTCGGCGACGATGACGTCGAGGCCGGCGCGGGCGCTCACCTCGGCGATTCCGGAGCCCATGAGGCCGGAACCGACGACTCCCACACGTTGAATGTCACTCACCTGCCCGATCCTGCCACGACCTGCTCGAAACCAGGTCGCGGAGAGTCTCCTGCACCGTGCACGCGTAGTCGCCGGCCGGCTGGTAGCCCAGCGCCACCGCGGCCGAGGTGTCGAGGACGAACCCGCGGCGCCACGGGTGGCGGCCCGCCTCGTCGTGGTCGAGCAGGACCTCGCGCCAGTGGTGGCCGAGCGCCCGCGCGATGATCCGGGAGATCTCCAGGCCGTTGGGGGCGTCCGGGTCGGCGGCGTTGAGGACACGGGTGCCGGGGTTCGCGGCGACGGTCTCGATCAGCGACGCGATGTTCGCCGCGGCGGAGGTGTGGTCGACGCCCTCGCCGCGCGACGCCAGCAGCACGATCTGGTGCCGCGCGAGGATCCGTTCGACGAAGTACCACTCCAGCGGGCGCTTGTTGCCCGGTCCGTGCACTTTGGACGGTCGCAGCACGGTGATCGGCAGTCCGCTGTCCAGCAGAACGTGTTCGGCCGCGACCTTGTTGGCGCCGTAGCCCTCACGGGTCTGGTGGTCGCCATCGCCAGGTGTCATGGTCGGCTGGTCCTCGGTGACCGGACCGGCGAACCGCGGCGGTTCGACGGAGTTCGCGTGTCGGCCCTCGTCATCGACGTAGACGGCCTTGGCGGAGATCATCACGGTCGAGGTCGTGTTGCGGGCCAACGGGAGCAGCGTCCTGGCGTGCTCGGCGGTGTAGCAGAGGCAGTCGACGAGGAGGTCCGCGCCGTCGCCCAGAGCCGCGCCGATCGCCCGCGGGTCCTCGCGGTCCACCTCGCGGCCGGGGGCGTCTACGCTCCAGCCCGCTTCCCGCAGACGGCGAGCGGCGGCACGGCCGATGAGGCCCGTGCCGCCGAGGATCAACGCTCGTGGCATTCTCCCGACACCACTCAGACCGAGTCGAGGTCCCGTTCGATCGCGGCCAGCTCCTCCGGCGTGCCCTGGACCTTCGGGCCCTTGAACCACTTCCGTGCGGACACGAGCCACCAGATGCCCGCGAACCCGAGCACGACGAGCACCGCGATCGGCGTGTAGTTGAAGGTCTTCGCCGTCACCGGGCTCGCCTGCGGCAGCATGAACAGCACGGTGATGAACACGACCCACACCACCGCCACGACACCGATCGGCCTGCTCCACTTGCCCAGGTGCCACGGTCCGCGCTGGAACCGCTCGCCCTGCAGCAGACGCAGCAAAGTGGGCAGCACGTAGGCGATGTAGAGCCCGATCACCGCGATCGACGTGACCGCCGCGTACGCCGTCGCGTTCCACAGGTACGGCAGGCCGAGCACGAACGCGCCGCCCGCGGCGAGCCAGATCGCGTTGGTGGGCGTCCGGGTGCGCTTGTTGATCTTGTGCCACACCTGGGACGCCGGCAGCGCGCCGTCGCGGGAGAAGGCGTAGATCATGCGCGAGTTCGCGGTCACCGAGGACATGCCGCAGAACAGCTGCGCGCCGATCGCGATGAGCAGCAACAGCTTGCCGCCGGTCACGCCCAGCGCGTCGATGAAGATCTGCGCCGGGGGCACGCCCGTCGAGCTCGCGATGGCGCCGTCGTAGTCGCGGATGGCGAACGTGATGCCGACCAGCAGCACCCAGCCCGCGATGAGCGACACGACGATGGACATCACGATGCCGCGCGGGCCGCTGCGGGCCGCGTCGTGCGTCTCCTCGGTCATGTGCGCCGAGGCGTCGTAACCGGTGAAGGTGTACTGCGCCAGCAACAATCCGAGCAGGCCGACGTAGAACGCTGACGACCAGCCGGTGTTGTTGACGAAGTGCGTGAAGACGAACGAAGCGGACTGGTGCTCCGACGGCAGGATCACCAGTGCGCCGACGATGACCACCACGCCGACGATGTGCCACCACACGCTGATGTCGTTCAGGAGCGCCACGAGCTTGACGCCGAACGTGTTCAGCAGGCCGTGCAGCACCAGTACGACGCCGAAGATCAGGATCGTGTGCGGAGGCGTTGCGGCGTAACCGAACTGGAGATCCAGGAACGCGTTGATGAAGAACGCGGCACCGAAGTCGATGCCCGCGGTCACCGCGACCTGGCCGAGGAAGTTGAACCAGCCGGTGAACCACGACCAGGCGGCGCCGTTGCTCGGCGCGAGCTTCGCCGCCCAGTAGTACAGACCGCCCGCCGTCGGGAAGCTGGAGCAGACCTCCGCCATCGCGAGACCGACGATCAGGGTCATCAGGCCGACGAACGGCCAGCCCCACACGATGAGCGCGGGACCTCCGGTGTTCATGCCGAACCCGTAGAGGGTCAGGCAACCGGACAGGATCGAGATGATCGTGAACGACACGGCGAAGTTGGAGAACCCGGACATGGTCCGGGAGAGCTCCTGGGCGTAGCCGAGCTCGTGCAGCCGCTGCTCGTCGGCTGACCGGGGCGCGGTGGGCGGACTGTCTGCTTCGTGACTCACCGGGGTCCTCCTCTTTTGGACTCCGTCCAGTCCTTTAGACGGTGGCTGAGGGTGGCGCTCGCCACCCGGTGGTGTCAAGATGATGCGGCCAATGGCTCGCAGACATACCTTTGGAGGACCGTCGGGATGCTGACCGTCGAGGAGTTGCGCGAGGCCGTGGACACCGGTGAGATCGACACCGTCCTGGTCGCGATCGTGGACATGCAGGGCCGCCTGCAGGGCAAGCGGTGCGCGGCTCAGTACTTCCTCGACGAGGTTCTCGGGCACTCCGCGGAGGGCTGCAACTACCTGCTCGCCGTCGACGTCGAGATGAACCCCGTCAGCGGCTTCGAGATGTCCTCGTGGGACCGCGGGTACGGCGACTTCGTGATGAAGCCGGACATCGCGACGCTGCGCCGGGTGCCGTGGCAGGAGGGCACCGCGCTCGTCATGTGCGACCTCGTCTGGGAGAACGGCGATCCCGTCGTCGCCTCGCCGCGGCAGATCCTGCGCAAGCAGCTCGACCGGCTCGCCGCGCTCGGGCTGGAGTGCTACGTCGGCACCGAGCTGGAGTTCATCGTCTTCGACGACACCTACGAGCAGGCCTGGAACGCCGGCTACCGCAACCTCACGCCGTCCAACCAGTACAACGTCGACTACTCGTTGCTCGGCACCGCGCGCGTCGAGCCGTTGCTGCGGGCCATTCGCAACGGCATGACGGGCGCGGGCATGGTCGTCGAGTCGGCCAAGGGGGAGTGCAACCCCGGCCAGCACGAGATCGCCTTCCGGTACACGACGGCGCTGCGGACGTGCGACCAGCACGCCATCTACAAGAACGGCTCCAAGGAGATCGCGTCACAGCAGGGCAAGTCGCTCACGTTCATGGCGAAGTACAACGAACGCGAGGGCAACTCCTGCCACATCCACCTGTCGTTGCGCTCCAAGGACGGCGAACCGGTCTTCGCCGAGGGCCACGGCATGTCGGAGATGATGAAGCACTTCCTCGCCGGGCAGCTGGCCGCGTTGCGGGAGTTCACCTACTTCCTCGCGCCGAACATCAACTCCTACAAGCGTTTCGTGAAGGGCTCGTTCGCGCCGACCGCCGTCGCGTGGGGCAAGGACAACCGCACGTGCGCGCTGCGGGTCGTCGGCCACGGTCAGTCGCTGCGGTTCGAGAACCGGGTCCCCGGTGGTGACGTGAACCCGTACCTGGCCGTCGCGGCGTTGATCGCGGCGGGCCTGCACGGTGTTGAGCAGAAGCTGGAGCTGGAGGACGAGTTCGTCGGCAACGCCTACGCGTCGGACCGGCCGACCGTGCCGACGACGTTGCGCGAGGCGGCGGATCTCTTCGCGGCCAGCGAGATCGCCCAGGAGGCGTTCGGCAAGGAGGTCGTCGACCACTACCTGAACGCGGCCAAGGTCGAGCTGGAGGCGTTCGAGGCGGCGATCACGGACTGGGAGAAGGTACGCGGCTTTGAGCGCCTCTAAGCCCCTCATCGGCATCAGCACGTACCTGGAACGCACGCGTTTCGGGCTCTGGGACGTGGAAGCAGCGGTGCTCTACCGCGGCTACCTCGACTGCGTGGTCCAGGCGGGCGGCAACCCCGTCATGCTGCCGCCGGTCGGCACCTGGACCGCCGAGACCATCGCGTTCCTCGACGGGCTGGTGATCGCGGGCGGGGCGGACATCGACCCGGCGGCCTACGGTGCCGAACCGCACGAGCTGACCGGCGAACCACGGCGCGACCGGGACGACGCGGAGTTCGCGTTGGTCGAGGCGGCGCTGAAGCTCGACCTGCCGGTGCTCGGCGTGTGCCGGGGCATGCAGGTGCTCAACGTGGCGCTGGGCGGCACGCTGCACCAGCACATCGAGGGCCACAACGAGGCGCCGGGCGTGTTCGGGCACACCGACATCACGGTCGCTCCCGGCACGCAGCTGCACGCGATCCTGGGCGACCGCACCAACGTCCAGTGCCATCACCACCAGTCGCTGGACCGGATCGCGGACGGACTTCGCGTGACGGCTTCCGCGCCCGACGGCACTGTCGAAGCCGTCGAACTGGACGGTGCGCGGTTCGTCGTCGGAGTGCAGTCGCACCCCGAGCAGGACATCGAGGATCTGAGGCTGTTCGAGGCGCTTGTGGAAGCGGCAAGGAGAAAAGCGTGACCTTCGACGTCATCAACCCGGCTACCGAGAAGGTCGTGCGGTCCGTACCGCACACCTCGCTCGAAGAGACGGACGCGGCGATCGTCCGGGCGCAGCAGGCGTTCGAGAGCTGGCGAAACGTCTCTCCCGGTGATCGTGGACGGTTGCTGCGCAAGTTCGCGGAGATCGTCGACGCGCACAACGAGGAGCTGGCACGGCTCGAGGTCGAGAACTCCGGGCACACCATCGGCAACGCGCGGTGGGAGGCCGGCAACGTCCGTGACGTGCTGCAGTACTACTCGGCCGCGCCGGAACGGTTGTTCGGCAAGCAGATCCCGGTTCCCGGCGGTCTGAACGTGACTTTCCACGAACCGCTCGGCGTCGTCGGCGTGATCGTGCCGTGGAACTTCCCGATGCCGATCGCGGGTTGGGGGTTTGCGCCCGCGCTCGCCGCCGGCAACACGGTGGTGCTGAAGCCCGCCGAGGTGACGCCGCTGACCGCGATCCGCCTCGGCGAGCTCGCGCTGGAGGCCGGTCTGCCGGAGGGCGTGTTCCAGGTCCTGCCGGGCAAGGGCAGCGTCGTCGGCAACCGGTTCGTCACGCATCCGTTGGTGCGCAAGGTCGTCTTCACCGGTTCGACCGAGGTCGGCAAGCAGATCATGGCGGGCTGCGCGGACCAGGTGAAGCGGGTGACGCTGGAGCTCGGCGGCAAGTCGGCGAACATCGTCTTCGCGGACTCCGACCTGGAGAAGGCGGCCGCGACCGCGCCGTACGGGGTGTTCGACAACGCCGGGCAGGACTGCTGCGCGCGCTCGCGGATCCTCGTGCAGGCGAGCGTCTACGACCGGTTCATGGAGCTGCTGGAGCCCGCAGTCAAGGGTGTCGTCGTCGGTGAGCCCGGCGACGAGGCGACCGAGATGGGGCCGCTCATCACCGCGGCGCACCTCGGCAAGGTCGCGTCTTACGTCCCAGACGACGCCCCTGTCGCGTTCCGGGGAAGCGCGCCGGACGGACCCGGGTTCTGGTTCCCGCCGACGGTCCTGACGCCCCCCGCGGACCACGTGACGGTCTACGAGGAGATCTTCGGACCGGTCGTCGTCGTGCTGCCGTTCCAGGACGAGGCCGATGCCATCCGGATCGCGAACGACTCCGAGTACGGGCTGTCCGGTTCGATCTGGACGAACGACGTCGGCCGCGCGATCCGCGTCTCGCGAGCCGTCGAGGCCGGAAACCTGTCTGTGAACTCGCATTCTTCTGTCCGCTACTGGACACCTTTCGGTGGCGTCAAGCAGTCCGGTCTCGGTCGCGAGCTCGGGCCGGACGCCCTGGATTCCTTCACGGAAGTCAAGAACGTCTTCATCGCTACCTGACAGGAGAACAAGAGATGGTGCAGCGACTCGAGGGCCGCGTGGCCGTCGTGACGGGTGGCGGTAGCGGCATCGGACTCGCGACCGTGCGCAGGTTTGCGAGCGAGGGCGCGAAGGTCGTCGTCGCCGATCTCGACCCCGCGACCGGCAAGGCGGCCGCGGACGAGGCCGGCGGGCTGTTCGTCCAGGTCGACGTGACCGACGAGGAACAGGTCAAAGCCCTTTTCCAGACCACTGTGGACACTTACGGCAAGCTGGACATCGCGTTCAACAACGCCGGTATCTCGCCGCCCGACGACGACTCGATCCTGACGACGGGCATCGAGGCGTGGGACCGCGTGCAGAAGGTGAACCTCACGTCGGTTTATTTGTGTTGCAAGTACGCCATCCCGCACATGCAGGCGAACGGCAAGGGTTCCATCATCAACACGGCGTCGTTCGTGGCGACGATGGGCGCGGCGACGTCGCAGATCTCCTACACCGCGTCCAAGGGCGGCGTGCTCGCGATGTCGCGCGAGCTCGGTGTGCAGTTCGCGCGCGAGGGCATCCGTGTGAACGCGCTTTCGCCTGGGCCGGTCAACACCCCGCTGCTGCAGGAACTGTTCGCGAAGGACCCGGAGCGGGCCGCACGGCGTCTCGTGCACGTCCCGCTCGGCCGGTTCGCGGAACCTGAGGAAATCGCCGCCGCGGTCGCGTTTCTCGCCTCCGACGACTCGTCGTTCATGACGGCGTCGAACTTCCTCGTGGACGGCGGCATCGCGGGCGCCTACGTGACGCCGCTCTAAATGATGGAACACGCGCAGGAGGCGTTGTTCCGCCCCGTGCGGGCGGGCAACGCCTTCGAGGAGACCGTCGAACGGCTCATGCAGGCCATCCGGCTCGGCGTCGTCGCGCCGGGGGAGCGGCTGCCGTCCGAACGAGACCTGGCCACCCGGCTCGGCGTGAGCCGGGTGACCGTGCGCGAGGCCATCAGGTCGTTGCAGGAGAACAACTACGTGGAGTCCCGCAGAGGACGGTACGGCGGCACGTTCGTCAACGACGTGATCCCGAAGTCCGCTCCCGGCAAGGAGTTCGGCGACATCCACGACGCGCTCACGCTGCGGAAAGTCCTGGAAACGGGCGCCGCCGAGACCGCGGCGGGCCGCTCGCTGGGGCCCGCGGAACGCCGTGGACTGCGGGCCCGGCTGGAGGAGGCGTCCACCGCGTCGCTGGGGGAGTACCGGCGCAAGGACTCACGGCTGCACCTCGCGATCGCCGAGGCGACCGGGTCCGCGTCGCTGACGGCGGCCGTCGCGGACTCCAGAATGCGTGTGAACGAGCTGCTGGACACGATCCCGCTGCTCGAACCGAACCTCGCGCACTCCAACGCCCAGCACGAGCGCATCATCGCCTCCATTTTGGACGGAGACCCGGCGGGGGCGAGGCTCGCGATGGCCGAACACCTCGACGGAACGGCGTCACTGCTGCGAGGCTTTTTGGTCTGACCGGTCAGACTCCCGCATCGGGAGCAGTGCGGGAGGATGCGGGCGTGAGACGGGCAACGTGAAAACGTTTACAGCTTCAAATGTCCCGTTGTCATGCGAATTCCGCATGGAACAACACTTGGCGTGGAGCTTGCGGACAGTTACCGTCCGAATACCTCGGGGACTTGCAGCGCGAGGAGCTGTTGATGCCAGGGTTGCGCAAGGTGTTTCGCGACGCCATGGGCCGGGTGCACTCACTCCGTGTCTTGTCCGCCGCGGGCATGGTGAGTCTCACGAACTTCAAGATGTCCGTGCAGGCGCTGAAAGAGGTCAAGGTTTGGGGGCCGAACGTCACGGCGCTGCGCCGTTCCGTCCGGCTGAATCCGGACGGTGTCGCCGTTGTCGACGAACGCGGTTCGGTGACTTACAGACAACTCGACCGGCGATCGAACGCGATCGCGCAGGGCTTGCGCGCGTTAGGGGTGCAGCACAACCACATCGTCGCGTTGATGTGCCGCAACCACCGCGGAATGGTCGAGTCGCTGCTGGCGTGCGCGAAGCTCGGTGTTCGCGTGCTGTTGGTGAACACCGGATTCGGTGCCCCGGTCGTATTGGATCTCCTGCAACGTGAACGCGTGTCGCTCCTGATTCACGATGAGGAGTTCACGCCGCTGTTCCACCAGCTGCCGCCGTCGATCCCGCGCTGGCTCGCGTGGTCGCGCGACGGACTGGACCGTCGCACGCCGACACTCGACCAGCTGGTGGCGAAAGCGCCGCGCGGCGAGCTCGAACCGCCGCGCGAGCCGGGCGTCATCATCCAGCTGACGTCCGGGACCACCGGGGTACCGAAGGGAACGGCGCGCGAGATCAAGTCGGTGCTGACCGCGTCCGACTTCCTCGACCGCATCCCGATGCACTCCGGCGAGTCGACGTTCATCGCCGCGCCGATCTTCCACTCCGTCGGCTACTCGCACCTGACGCTCGCCATGTCGCTGGGCTCGCGCGCCGTGCTGCAACGCCGGTTCGACCCGCGCAAGACGCTGTGGTCGGTGCAGGGCCAGCGCTGCACGACGATCGTGGTGGTGCCGACGATGCTGCAGCGGATCATGGAGCTGGACCGGTCGGTGATCGACTCGTTCGACCTCTCACACCTGCGCGTCGTGTTCTGCTCCGGCTCGACGATCTCGACGGACCTCGTGCACCGCACCCAGGCCGTGCTGGGACCGGTGCTCTACAACCTGTACGGGTCGACGGAGGTCGCGGTCGCCACCGTGGCCACGCCAGAGGACCTCGCGGCCGCGCCGTCGAGCGTCGGCATGCCGCCGCACAACTGCATCGTCCGGATCTACGACGAGCACGGCGCGCGGATCACCCGCTCGTTCGTGACGGGCCGGATCTTCGTGCGCGGCTCGATGACAGTCGACCTCTACACGGACGGCTCCGCGAAGGAGAGCATCGACGGTCTGGTCGCGACGGGCGACCTCGGCCACTTCGACCCGAGCGGACGCCTGTACTTCGACGGCCGGCAGGACGACATGATCGTGTCCGGCGGGGAGAACGTGTACCCGGTCGAGGTGGAGAACCTGCTGATGACGCACTACCGGGTGCGCGACGCGGCTGTGCTCGGCGTGCCGGATCCCGAGTACGGGCAACGGCTGCGCGCGTTCGTGGTGCCGGTCGCGGGGGCGCGGATCGACGTGCGGGAGCTGCGCGAGTTCGTGCGGACCCGGCTGGCGCGGCACAAGGTCCCGCGCGAGGTCGTGGTCGTGCCGAAGCTGCCGCGCAACGCGACCGGGAAGGTGCTGCGGCGTCAGCTGCTGGCGATCCGGCTGGGACCGCAACAGGCATCGCAGTAGGAGCTGCAGGGGCTTGGGCGGAACGCACGCCACCGCCGAACGAGGGGGACTAATCCCAATGCCGGGAAGTTAGGGATCGGGCGGTGCTGTCAACCCGCTGAGATGGGCAACGGGGTTCCTGCTAGAACAACGTCGACCAAGAGCGTTGAACAGCAGGAACCCCGTTGGAACACCAGTCTGTCATCACCCGCTGCATCCGGGTGGCCCAGGGCCGTTTCGCGCCTGGCCACCTCGGTGAACTGACCCGCCTGATCCCGTTCGAGATGGTCGACGACGCACTCGCCTCGACCAGAACAACCCAGCGGCGGTTGCGAGAGTTGCCGTCCCGTGTGGTCGTCTACCTGCTCATCGCGGCCGGCCTGTTCGCCGAGCTGGGCTACTGCCAGGTGTGGGCGCGGCTGGTCGCCGGGCTGGACGGCATCGCGGTCGCGTCCCCGAGTTCCTCGGCACTGGGCCAGGCTCGCCGCCGGGTCGGAGCCGCGCCGCTGGCCGCGGTGTTCGATCTGCTCGCCGGTCCCGCGGCCGGCGCGGCCCGGTGGCGGACGCTGCTGGTCTGCGCGATCGACAGCACCACCCTGTTCGTCCCGGACAGCGACGCCAACCTGACCCGGTTCCCTTACCAGGGCGGCGGAAACGGCCCGTCCGGCTATCCGATGCTGCGGCTGATGGCCGTGGTCGCGTGCGGCACCCGCACCGTCATCGACATCGCGTTCGGGTCCTGGCGCATCGGCGAGATCAGCATGGCGCCCCGCCTGTTCGGGTGTCTGCGGCCCGGGATGCTGTTGCTGGCCGACCGCAACTTCGCCGTCGCCGACCTGATCGGGCGCATCGCCTGCACCGGAGCGGATCTGCTCATCCGCGCCAAGACCAACCGGGTCCTGCCCGCGATCGCCCGGCTGCCCGACGGATCCTGGCTGTCCCGGCTGGGCGGGGTCGAGGTCCGGGTGATCGAGGCAGAGATCACCGCCACCCTCGGTGGCCGCAAGCAGCACACCGGCCACTACCGGCTGGTCACCACACTCACCGACCACCGCCGCTATCCCGCCACCGAGATCGTCGCCCTCTACCACCAGCGCTGGGAGATCGAGACCGCGTTCCTGGAGATGAAATCCACCCTGCTGGGCGGCCGGGTCCTGCGCGCACATACCCCGGCCGGAATCGAGCAGGAGATCTACGCCCTGCTCTCGGGCTATCAAGCATTACGGCTCGCGATGGCCGACGCCCTGCTCGGACACGACGCCGCACCTGACCGGGCCGGGTTCACCATCGCGCTCAACGCGGCCCGCGACCAGCTCGTCCTGGCCACAGGAGTCATCGCGGACACGGTCGTGGACCTGGTCGGCGCGATCGGCACAGCAGTGCGAGCCGGACTGCTCACCCGCCGCCGCACCCGCGTCTGCCCACGAGTGGTCAAACGCGCCATCTCCAAACACCGCGCCAAAGGCCAGATCGACCGCACCAACTACCAAGCGACGATCACCATCACGATCATCACCGAGTTGACACACGACCCATGAGCCCTAACTTCCCGGCATTGGGACTAATCCTGCCGTGGCGTGCGTTCCTGGTTTGGGGAGCGCGCGACTCGCGTCGTCGGGGACTCGGGCAGAACGTGAGTCGCGCGCTCGGTCGGGGTCACCGCTCGAAGCGGTCACCGCGGTCGTTGAACGGACCGCGCTGCTCGAAGCGGTCACCCCGGTCGCCGCGGTCGGGACCGCGGTCGTACATGCGCACGTGTCCTGGGCCGCCGCGGTGGTCCATCCGGTTGGCCGCGATCGCTCCCACGATGCCGCCGCCGAGCACGAGTCCCAGCAGACCCACGGCGACCAGCTGGGTGGCGCGGTGCCCGGCGAAACGCCTGGCGCGGCCAGGCCTGGCGGGTGCCGCCGGAGGGACCGGTGCCGCCGCCGGTGGGACCGGTGCCGCCGCCGGTGAGGGTTCTGCCGCTGTCGCCGCCGGGTGGCCCGGGTCGGGCTGTGCCGGGGCGGGCTGCTGACCAGGCGTGGCCGGTGCGTCGGCGGGCAGCGGGGTCGTTGCCTGGTCCGCTGCAGGCTGGGCCGCCTGCGGGTCTTTCCTCGACGGCTCCTGCGGTGGAGGCGTCGGTCCCTGCTCGCTCATGTCCTCAACGATGCGCCGTTCGGCTGATAACAGCCTGACAGCCGCCTGTTCGTTTCCTGAAGCCGGTGAATCAGGCCGTGCAGACGCCGTGGCGGAGCGATTCGGGCAGGTCAGCGCCTCGCGACGAGTTCAGCACCGGGCGCGTGGCGGTGAAGATGTGGCGCTGGTCGGCATAGGTGGCGCCGAAGAGCTCAGGATCAAGAGCGCCCGACCACACGAAGTGCAACGTCGTGCGCGTGCCGTCACGTGCGTCGCGGCGCGCGTAGTGGTCGCGCAGGTCGGCGTACAACAAGCGCAATTCAGCACGGTTGGACTCGGTCAGGTGGACCGGGCATTCGACGACCAGGTCGTGCATCGGAGCTCCTAACGCGGCGGGCCGGGCGTGTACCACGGCACACAGACTGCTCGCCCGGCCCACCGAGACGCATCCGAAAAACCACTCAGAGCCGTCTACGTATGAATCGCGAACGAGGAGTGTGGTTGCACGACGAACGTGAACCACCCGGACGAGCTGACGGTCGTGCAGCCGCCGAAACCGGACACGTCGCAGTACTGACCCGCCGGCATCGACGTCTGGAACGACCTGTCGGACACGGCCTGGTCCGAGTCGTTGATGACCACGTAGCCGCGGTCGCCACGGCCGAACGCGATCACGTCGTTCCCGTCGTCCCACCAGCCTGTGACGCTCGTGCCGCGCGTTGCGTTCCGGAAACCGACCATTCCTTCGAACTGCCGGTGCTCGCACAGCCAAGCCGACCCGCAGGAGACGTCCGAGATCCGGCCGTTGGACTCCTGCGGCGGGCCCTGGTCGTTGGACGAGTACGCGTACCCGGACATCAGCGCGGGCGTTCCGTACGGCCACGCGAGCATGAACGTGTTCGCGGTCGTGTACCGGCGTCCATCCCGATAGGACAGGGTCGAGCCGTCGCGCTGCGTGTCGTGGTTGTCCACGAACACCACGGCCTGTGACGACGGCAGGTAGCCCCAGCCCTCGCCGTAGTTCTTCAGGTACGCGAGCTTCTCGTTGTTGAAGACGCGCTTGAGGTCCCGCGCGTACCGGAACTCGTGCACATCGCCGTTGCCCGTGTACTCACCAGGCCCGATGGGCTCGCCGGAGCCGTAGATGACCTCCTGCACGATGTACGCCGGCCTCGACAGCCGCGACTTGATCGCCGCGATGTCCGCCGCCGGCATGTGCTTCGAGGCGTCCAGCCGGAACCCGTCGACGCCGAGCGAGAGCAGGTCGTTCAGGTACGCGGTGATCCGGTCGCGGACGTAGGTGGTGTCGGTGGCCAGGTCCGCGAGGTTCACCAACTCGCAGTTCTGGACCTCCCACCGGTCGCCGTAGTTGACGATGTCGTCGTTGCCGTTGCGTCCGCAGTGGTGGAAGTCCCACGACGCGTACGTGCCGGGGTGGTCGTAGTGCGTGTACGAGGAACCGGCCCAGCCGGTGCCACTGCCGCCGGTCGTGTGGTTGATCACGGCGTCGACCAGCACCTTCACGCCCGCGTTGTGGCACGCGGTGACCATCGAGGCGAACTCGGCGCGCGTCCCCAGCCGTGACTCGATCTTGTACGAGACCGGCTGGTACTGCGTCCACCACTGCGGGCCCGTCACGTGCTCCTGCGGCGGCGAGACCTGCACGTAGCCGTAGTTCGTGAGCCGCGGGCACTCCGCGGCGACGGACCGCCAATTCCACTCGAAGAGCTGAACTATCACGTCCCGGGGGCCTGCAGGGGCCGCCGAGACCACAGGCGCGGAGAGCGCGCCCAGCACCATTGCCAGGACCAACAGTAACCGCATCGCTGCACGCTAAGCAGAAACCACTTGCGGGCACCAGCTTCGATAGGACCATGGAACTCGTACCGCTCCGCCCGGAGTTCGCCCCGCAGATGCTCGCCGGTGGCCCTCACAACGATGAGGTCAACCGGCTCACGGGCACGCATGCGACGTTCGAGCTGGCGGACTACGAGGCGTACATCGAGCGCACGCTGAACGACCCGAACCGCTACACCCGCGCCATCACCGAGGACGGCAGGTTCCTCGGTGAGGTGGTGCTGACCATCAACGAGCACAACAGGTCCGCGGGCATGCGGATCGCGCTCTGGGACGGCTTCGGCAAGGGTTACGGCACGGTCGCGATCAAGCACGTCCTCGACCACGCGTTCACCGTCCGGAACCTCCACCGGGTGGATCTCGAGGTGTACGAGTTCAACGACCGGGCGATCCACGTGTACAAGAAGCTCGGCTTCCGCGAGGAGGGCCGTCTTCGCGACGCCCTGCTCTGGGACGGCGAGTTCTACGACGCGATCGTCATGTCGGTTTTGAGCACCGATAACATCTGATCCGCAAACCAATCTTCTATCTAGGAGTCACCGTGTCCGAGTCGCGCCCAGCAGTCGCCCAGAACCCGCCTCGCGTGGTGGTTCCGGCTGGGACGACGGCGGGCACGGCCGTGCGCGAGGCGGGGCTGCCCGGCAAGGGCTCCGACGCGATCGTCGTCGTGAAGGACGCCGAGGGCCACCTGCGCGACCTGTCGTGGACCCCGCAGGTCGACGTCGAGGTCGAGGCCGTCGCCGCGGACACCGAGGACGGCCGCAGCGTCATCCGCCACTCCGCCGCGCACGTGCTGGCGCAGGCGGTGCAGCAGCAGTTCCCCGAGGCCAAGCTCGGCATCGGCCCGCCCGTGAAGGACGGTTTCTACTACGACTTCCAGGTCGACAAGCCGTTCACCCCGGAGGACCTGCAGGCGCTGGAGAAGCGCATGAAGCAGATCATCAAGGGCGCGCAGCGGTTCTCGCGTCGCGTGGTCGAGTCGGTGGACGCCGCGAAGTCCGAGCTGGCGAAAGAGCCGTTCAAGCTGGAGCTCGTCGACATCAAGAGCGACGTCGACACCAGCGAGATCATGGAGGTCGGCGGCGGCGAGCTGACGATCTACGACAACCTCGACCCGCGCTCCGGTGAGCAGGTGTGGGGCGACCTGTGCCGCGGCCCGCACGTGCCGACCACCAAGCACATCCCGGCGTTCAAGCTGACCCGCGTCGCCGCCGCGTACTGGCGGGGCAACGAGAACAACCCGCAGCTGCAGCGCATCTACGGCACCGCGTGGGAGTCGCAGGAGGCGCAGGACGCGTACCTGGAGCGGCTGGCCGAGGCCGAGCGCCGCGACCACCGCAAGCTGGGTGTCGAGCTGGACCTGTTCTCGTTCCCGGACGAGATCGGCTCCGGCCTCGCGGTGTTCCACCCCAAGGGCGGCATCATCCGCAAGGCCATGGAGGACTACTCCCGGCAGCGGCACACCGAGGCCGGCTACGAGTTCGTGTACTCGCCGCACATCACCAAGGGCAATCTGTTCGAGGTCTCCGGTCACCTGGACTGGTACAAGGACGGCATGTACCCGGCGATGCACCTCGACGCCGAGCTCAACGAGGACGGCACCGTTCGCAAGCCGGGTCAGGACTACTACCTGAAGCCGATGAACTGCCCGTTCCACGACCTGATCTTCAAGTCGCGCGGGCGTTCGTACCGCGAGCTGCCGTTGCGCATGTTCGAGTTCGGCTCGGTGTACCGCTACGAGAAGTCCGGCGTCGTGCACGGCCTCACCCGAGTGCGCGGCATGACGCAGGACGACGCGCACATCTTCTGCACCAAGGACCAGATCCGCGACGAGCTGAAGTCGCTGCTGACCTTCGTGCTGGACCTGCTGCGCGACTACGGCCTGGACGACTTCTACCTGGAGCTCTCGACCAAGAACCCCGAGAAGTACGTGGGCGCGGACGAGATCTGGGACGAGGCGACCGAGACGCTCGCGTCGGTGGCCCGCGACTCCGGTCTGGAACTCGTGCCGGATCCCGGTGGCGCCGCGTTCTACGGCCCGAAGATCTCGGTGCAGTGCCGTGACGCGCTGGGCCGCACCTGGCAGATGTCGACGATCCAGCTCGACTTCAACCTGCCCGAGCGGTTCGAGCTCGAGTACACCGGGCCCGACGGCTCGCGCGTGCGTCCGGTCATGATCCACCGCGCGCTGTTCGGCTCGGTGGAGCGGTTCTTCGGCGTGCTGACCGAGCACTACGCGGGCGCGTTCCCGGCGTGGCTCGCTCCGGTGCAGGTCGTGGGCATCCCGGTGACCAGCGAGAACGCCGACCACCTGTTCGCGGTGCGTGAAGTCCTCAAGGGCAAGGGCATCCGGGTCGACGTGGACGCCTCGGACGACCGCATGCAGAAGAAGATCCGCAACCACACCCTGCAGAAGGTGCCGTTCATGCTCCTGGCCGGCGCCAAGGACGTGGAGGCGAACGCGGTGTCGTTCCGGTTCCGCGACGGCACGCAGATCAACGGCGTGCCGGTCGAGCGGGCCGTCGAGCAGATCGTCGACTGGGTGCAGCGTCGCGACAACGCCTCGCCCACGGCGGAACTGCTCTCGTGACGTCTGAGTTTTCCGAACAGGACGGTGTCGGGGTCCACGACGCTTTGCAGCGTTTGTGGACCCCGCACCGCTTGTCTTATGTGAAGGGCGAGGGCAAGGCACTCGGTGATGAGCCCGAGGGCTGTCCGTTCTGCCGTGTTGTCGAGCTGGACGACTCGGCGGGGCTGATCATCGCGCGCGGTGCCGAGGTCTTCGCGGTTTTGAACCTTTACCCGTACAACCCCGGTCATCTGATGGTGCTGCCGTATCGGCATGTACCGGACTACACGGATCTGACTCTGTCGGAGACGGCGGAGTTCGCGTCGTTCACGCAGAAGGCGATGCGGGTGGCGCGGCACGTGGCGGCGCCGCACGGGTTCAACGTCGGCATGAACCAGGGTGTCGTCGCGGGGGCCGGGATCGCCGCTCACCTGCACCAGCACGTCGTTCCGAGGTGGGGCGGGGACGCGAACTTCATGCCGGTCATCGGGCACACCAAGGTGTTGCCGCAGTTGCTCGGCGAGACTCGAGACCTGCTCGCGGACGGCTGGAAGGCTGTCGACTAAACGCTGCGTTTAGCCGCCTGAACTGCGTGATTGAAATCCGTACCAATTCGTGGACAAAAGAGTGACAAAAACCACCCACGTTGTCGTGACTGGGCAATCCGCACGGTTTCCACGCGGCACGGAATAGGCTCGTTACAACTTTCGGGTGCATTTGGTCAACCGATCGAGACGTATCGCCAGCACAAAGCGATTCCAGGTAGGTGAGATCACCCACCTGGAGGTGTCAACTGGAAGTCAAGTCCCCGCCGATGGCCGATCGTCTGAACGTGCACACATGGTTACGGTGCGAACATGACCGCACCTGAGCGTTCGCGATTAGCGAGAGAACGGCTTTCGCGTGAGTTACGCCGGTTGCGCACCGAGGCGAAGATGACCGGCACGGCCACCGCTCGTGCCACAGGGATGAGCCAGTCAAAGCTGTCGAAGATCGAGAACGGCATGCTGCTCCCGTCCGTCACCGACGTGGAGCGTCTCGTCGCAGAACTGGCAGCGACGAGAGAGACGCGCATCGAACTGGTCGAACTCGCCAGGTCGCTGCACGCGGAGGCGGAAACCCGCCGCGTCGTGCTGCACCGAGGGGCGCACCGCCACCAGCAGACGATCACCCGCGTGGAGGCCCGCGCTGCGACATCGAGGTTCTTCCAGGTCAACCTGGTTCCCGCGCTGCTGCAGTCCGAGTCCTACCTGAGGATCGTGCTGGGGACGATGCCGCAGTCGGAGCAGGAGGCCGCGGTGGCCGCACTGCGCATCCGGCGTTCCCGCATGGACGACCTGGCCAAGCAGTTCGTGTTCTTGATGTCCGAGGGCGCGCTGCGCTGGCGAATGGGTTCGGCGGATCTGATGGCGGAACAGGTGGAGCACCTGGCCGCGATCCAGCGCCGCCCGAACGTCCGCCTGGGCGTCGTGCCCTGGTCGGCGGACGCGAACGTGGTCGCCTTGCACGGTTTCCACATCTACGACGAACGCGTGGTCACGGTCAGCGTGCTCACCGGCAACGCCACCATCACCGACCCGCTGGACGTGCGCGAGTACCTCGCGTTGTTCGGCAGGCTGGAACGGCTGGCGCTGCGGGGTGAGGAGCTGCAGGCGTTGCTGAAACGGATCGCCGAGGACCATCGGCGGCTCAGCTAGTACGGAGGGTCGCTCGCGGGTGCTGTCAATCACCGGACGGCGCTCGCCGGCAAGCTTCCTCGCGTTGGGGGCTGTAGGGGGAATCTCGCGGGTGCCGCCTCACTCGCGAGCGGTTGGGTACCGCGCGTGGCGCCGCCGTAGTCGCCGCAATCGCACCGCTTCGCCCCGCGAACGAGAGTTCGTCGCGAACTTGGGCGGGTGTGTGGCGATGACGCCATCTCATCCGTGAGCGGTTGAGCGCCGCAGGGTGTTGCCGCGCTCGCTGTGATCACATCGTCTCGGCGTGCGAACGGGGGCGTGTAGTGAACCTGGGCGGATGTGTGGCGGCGATGCCAACTCCTCGCCCGCGAGCGCTTCGGCGCCACGCAGGGGCGCCGCCGCGGTCGCTGCGATGACACTGCTTCGCCGTGCGGGTGGGGGCGTGTAGTGAACCTGGGCGGGTGTGTGGCCTTGACGTCGCCTCCTCACCTGCGAGTGGTTGGGCGCCGCCGCAGTCGCTGCAATCGCACCGCTTCGCCGCGCGAACGGAGCGTGTCGCGAACCGGGCGGGTGTGCGGCGTTGCGCCACCTCCTCACCTGCGAGCGGTCCAGCGCCGCAGTCGCTGCAATGCACCGCTTCGCCCCGTGAACGGGGACGTGTCGCGAACCTGGGCGGGTGTGTGGCGATGACGTCACCTCCTCACCCGCGAGCAGTGCGTTTCAGCAGTCCAGCTAGGCTGCGACACGCCATGCTGAACATCTTCGCTCGCGCGTCCGTCTCGCGCGTCACCGATCCGATCGGGGCGTGGTTGCTGGCGCGTGGCCTCACGCCCAACGCGGTCACCGTGGCCGGCACGGCCGGTGCCGTCGCCAGTGCGCTGTGGTTCATCCCCCGCGGGCAGCTGTTCCTCGGCTGTGCGCTGGTCACGTTCTTCGTGCTGCTCGACCTGATCGACGGGGCCATGGCCCGCGCGCAGGGGCCCACGAAGTTCGGTGCCGTGCTCGACGCCACCTGCGACCGCATCGCGGACGGGGCGCTGTTCGCCGCGCTCACCTGGTACGCGTTCGACACCGGCAACCGGTGGACCGCCGCTGCCGGGTTCATCTGCCTGGTCGCCTCGCAGGTCATCTCGTACGTGAAGGCTCGCGCCGAGGCGTCTGGGCTCAGCGCGGACGGCGGGCTGGCCGAGCGGGCCGAGCGCTTCATCGTCGCGCTGGTCGGCGCCGGGGTGCAGGGGCTCGGCGTGCCGCACCTCATGGACATCTCGCTGTGGCTGCTCGCGGTCATGACGGTGGCGACGGTGCTGCAGCGGATCTTCGCCGTCGCGAAGTCGGCGCGGGAGGCCGCGTGAACCTCGCGACCCTCGGGTACACGGCCGGGTGGCGGCTCATCCGCCTGTTGCCGGAGACGTGGGCGAGAGCGTTGTTCAACGCGGGCGCGGACTTCGCGGCCAAACGCGGGGGTTCGAGCGTCGCGCAGTTGCGCACCAACCTGCGCCGGGTCGTGCCGCAGGCCGGTGAGGAGGAGCTCGACGAGCTCGTCCGCGACTCGCTGCGGTCGTACGCGCGCTACTGGTGCGAGGCGTTCCGGCTGCCGTCGATGGACCTGCGTGCCGCCTACGAGAAGTGCGACTCGCAGGTGTCCGGCGTGGAGAACCTCGACGCGGCGCTGAAGAACGGCACCGGCGCGGTCGTCGCCCTCCCGCACAGCGGCAACTGGGACATGGCCGGTGTCTGGCTCGTCGGCCACTCCGGCACGTTCACCACGGTCGCCGAGCGGTTGAAGCCCGAGTCGCTGTACCGCAGGTTCGTGGAGTTCCGCGAGACCCTCGGCTTCGAGGTGCTGCCGCTCAACGGCGGCGACCGTCCACCCGCGACGGTGCTGGCCGAGCGGCTGCGGTCCAACAAGGTCGTGTGCCTGCTGGCCGACCGCGACCTGACGTCGTCCGGCGTGCCCGTCACGTTCTTCGGCGAGCAGACCCTGATGCCCGCGGGCCCCGCGCACCTGGCCGCGACGACGGGCGCCGCGCTGATGCCGGTCGGCTGCTGGTTCACCGAGGACGGCTGGCACTTCCGCATCCACCCGCCGATCAAGGTGAGCACCGTCCAGGCCGCCACGCAGGCCATCGCCGACGTGTTCGCCGCCGACATCGCCGCGCACCCCGCCGACTGGCACATGCTCCAGAAGCTGTGGCTCAACGATCTGCCGGAGAGTCGCCGTGCCGCGCTGGCCAGGAGGCTCTCGCGGTGAAGGTCGTGGCCAGATGAAGATCGGAATCGTCTGCCCGTACTCCTTCGACGTGCCAGGGGGAGTGCAGGCCCACGTCGTCGACCTCGCGCGCGCCCTCATCGGCCTCGGGCACACCGTGAACGTCCTGGCGCCGGCCGACGACGACCAGGCGCTGCCGGACTTCGTCACCTCCGCCGGACGCGCGGTCGGCATCCCGTACAACGGTTCGGTGGCCCGGCTCAGCTTCGGCCCCGTGTCCTATGCGCGGGTCCGCCGCTGGATCGACGAGCACCAGTTCGACGTCCTGCACCTGCACGAGCCCACCGCGCCGTCGCTGTCGTTCCTCGCGCTGGTGGTCGCCGACGGCCCGATCGTCGCGACCTTCCACACCTCGACGCCGCGCTCCAAGATGCTGTCGGCGTTCCAAGGCGTGCTGCAGCCGTTCCTGGAGAAGGTCACCGCCCGCATCGCCGTCTCCGCGCTGGCCCGCCGCGTCCAGGTCGAGCACCTGGGCGGCGACGCGGTCGAGATCCCGAACGGCGTGGACGTCGACTTCTTCGCGTCCGCGTCCACTTTGGACGGTTACCCGCGCCCCGGCGGCACGATCGGCTTCGTCGGCCGCTACGACGAGCCGCGCAAGGGCATGCCCGTGTTGTGGGAGGCGTTCGGCCTGATCGCCGACGAGTTCCCCGACGTCAGGCTGCTCGTCGTGGGCCGTGGCGAGGCCACGTTCGACGGCCCGTTCGCCGACCGGGTCGACCTGCTCGGCCAGGTCGACGACGTGGAGAAGGCCCGGATGCTGCGCAGCTGCGACGTCTACGTGGCCCCGAACACCGGCGGCGAGTCCTTCGGCATCATCCTCACCGAGGCCATGTCCGCCGGCACCGCTGTGGTGGCTTCCGATCTCGACGCGTTCCGCCGTGTCCTCGAGGACGGCAAGGCGGGCGCGCTCTTCCCGGTGGGCGACGCGGCCGCGCTGGCCGAGGCTTTGCGTTCGGTGCTGCGGGACTCGGCGTTGCGCGCCGAGTACGTCGACCTAGCCTCCCAACGGGTGCAGGCCTTCGACTGGTCCGTGGTGGCGAGCCAGGTCCTGCGCGTCTACGAGACCGCGATCGCCGCCGATCCGCGCCGGGTGAGCGAGGCATGACCGCCGACTCGCGTCCTGTGGGGTCGCCCCGGCCATGACCACCGCTCTCATCGTCGTCCTAGCCACGCTCCTGCTGTCCGCCTGGATCCTGTCCATCGCGAACCGCCTCGACCGCCTGCACGTCCGCACCGACGCCGCCTGGGCAGCCCTGGACGCCGCCCTGGCCCGCCGCGCCGTCGTCACCCGCGCCCTGCTGGACCCCGCGCTGTCGGCCGCCGCGTCCCGCGCCGAATCAGCTTCTCGCGCGGACCGCGAACTGGCCGAGAACGAACTCTCCGGCCAGCTGGGCGCCCTGGACCGGTCTTCTGTGGCTCCTGCACTGGCGGCCGAACTGGCCGACGCCGAGGAACGAGTCGTGCTGGCCCGCCGCGTGCACAACGACGCCGTCCGCGACACCCTCGTGCAACGCCGCCGTCGCATCGTCCGCTGGCTGCGCCTGTCCGGCACCGCACCCCAGCCGTCGTACTTCGAGATCGCCGAGCCCGCGGCCCCGTCCGACGCCGTGATGCTCACCCCACGCCCGTCCGCCCGCGTCCTGCTGACCGACACGTCCGGCCGTGTGCTGCTGTTCCAGGGCTTCGACCCGGCCCGCCCCCAGGAGCTCTTCTGGTTCACCGTCGGCGGCGGCGTGGAGGACGGCGAGGAACTCCGCGACGCGGCCGTCCGCGAGGCCTTCGAGGAAACCGGTCTGAAGCTCGCGCCGGAGTCGCTCGTCGGCCCGATCTGGCGCCGCCGCGCTGTCTTCAGCTTCGACGGCCAGACGTTTGACGCGGAGGAGTGGTTCTTCCACGCTCAGGTCGATGGCCTGGACGTCGACACGTCGGGGTTCAACGACGTCGAGGAGCACAGCATCTCGGGCTATCGGTGGTGGAGCGCGGAGGAGCTGGAGTCCACAGAGGACACCGTGTATCCGGTGCAACTGGCGGAACTCATGCCCGGCCTCACCGCGGAATGGGACGGCCAGACCCGCACGGTCCGGTGAAGTCGCCGGTGATTCCTACAACTGGGTCTCTTCGTCACGGATCCACGACGTGGTCAGCTCGGGCGGTACGAGGAACATGACGGCGAGCATGGCAAGCGAGTCGAAATACTTCACGATCTCCGTCTGCGGATCCCTTTCCCGAAGGATGTTCACGGCACGGACCAGCTCCTGATTGGAGGTCGTCTGCCACAGCTCTGGCATACGTCGTTCGGCGAGAGCTCGGACGTTCTCAAACAGAACCTCTCCCCGCGGGGTTCCGAGCTCGGGCCATGTCGTCAGCAAGGCGGAGGCGGCGACACGGAGCAGCGACGAGGACGGTCCGTCCGGCCACTCGTCGCGGGTTGCGCGCTGAACGAGCGCGTGCACCCGGACTTCCCGGAACACCGAGGCCATGTCCAGATCGATCAGGCTCAGCCGGTGCAGGCAGGCGAGTCCACCGCGGACGTCGTGCTCGTCGACCTCTCGGCCCACCGCATCGCCGAGGAACCGCAGCACCTCGGGGGACGTGAACACGCACAGCGGGGTTCCGTTGGCGCTCAACACACTGGCGATGTTCAGCAACGGACGCGCGATCCCCTCTGGCGCCATGCTGTCGGCCTGTTCCACCGACAACGACCAGGTCGCGGCCACGGTGGTCTGGTGCTCGTCCGGCAGGCCGTCGCCCTGCGGCAGCACCTTCGCCAGTCGTCGCCGGGCGAACAGCACGCGGTAGCCGGCACAGGAGAGCTGGTTGTCGAGCAGGTACGCGCCGGCCTGTGCCAGCGCGAGCGGCAGGCAGCCCAGGTCTCGCACCAGCTCGCCGGCCGCGTCGAGCAGCCGTTCCGAGTCCGCCAGGACCGTGCGCAGGTAGTCGACGGCCTCGTCCTCGCTGAAGACGCCGACCTCGACCACGCGACGCCGATGTCCGCGCAGCGCCGCATCCCGGCGCCGGGTCGTCACCACGACCCTGCCGTTGTCGTTCGCCGGCGGCCACAGTCCGGTGAGATCGGCAGGGGATTGCACGTCGTCCAGCACCACGAGCCAGCGCGCGTCGGTGCCCGCCAGCCACTCCGGGAACTTCCGCGCGTCCTGCTCCTGTCCGGTCAGCGTCGTGGCCACGTCGGCGTAGCTGGACATCACGGCTTCCCGCGAGCTCGCGGTCACCCAGACCAGCAACTCGATCTCACCCGCGGCCCATGCCCGCTCAGCGAAGTCGGCGGCCAGCTGGGTCTTGCCGACCCCTCCCAGCCCCGATAGCACCGTCGCCTGCACCGGGCCGTCCGGCGTCGGAATCGCGGTGTGCTGACTGTCCAGCGCGGCCGTCAGTTGCGCACTTGCCGTGCGTTGCTGGAACGACGACGCTCGCCGCGGCACCAGCCCGACTCGCAGCGGTAGCCGGGCAGGGCGCGCCGGGGCGTGCTGGTGCAGGTGGACCCCGCCTTCGACGACCCCGGCCTGCACAACCTGCCCCGAGACGTCTTCGGCGCTGTTGGACACCTGGTCGTCCGGCATCGAAGCATTATCGGTTCGCCGCTTGCGGTTTCGGCGAGAGCACCGCCGGGATGCCCCGGACGGAGCAGTCAGGTCAGCTCATCACCTCCTCTGCCACGGGCGTGCAGTGGCGCAGGATCAGCATGTCCGAGACGAAGCACGCGACCTCGCCGGTTGCCGTGCGGCCGATCCAGGTCGGGTAGGAGCCGTCGCCCCAGCCCGAGGCGTAGGCGACGAGGGTGGCGCTCGACGACGGGTCGGGCACCACTGCCGTTCTGGCGCCCCACACGTTGTCGAGGAGGCCTTCGTCGTCGTCGTCGTTGTCGTCGTCGAGGATCTGCTCGAAGGCGGCGAGGGCGGCGGCGTCGAAGAAGCTGCCGGTGCCGGTGTCGACGCCGAAGCCGTAGAAGTGGCCCTCGGGGAGCAGGCGCGGATCTTCGCCTGGCTCCAGCGCCGGCTCCCAGGTCGCGACGGGTAAGTCGGACACGATCAGCTTGGCGGCGGTGACGCGGACGTGGGACGGGTCGTCCTCGAAGCGCAGGAGGCCGAGTTCGACGCGGTAGTCGCCGGGGGCGATCGTGGTCTCGAACGGTTTGAGGCCGTCGTGGATCAACCCCGGATCGGCGGCGATCAGGCGGCCGCTCGGCAGGTGCACGGTGCCGGCTTCGACGACCTCGGTCACGATCGGCCGGTCCACCACCCTCCAGCGCGAACCGGGCGTGAACGCGCGCTCGATGCCGTCGGCGCCCAGCGGCACGGCGGGGCGCCACGGTGGTTCGGCGGACTGCTGAGCTGGATCCTCCGCTACCAGTGGGACGGAGGGCACCTCGGCGAACGACGCCCAGTCGGGGAAGCTCGGCACGGCGGTGAACAACGAGGCGGGGTCCACCGTCGGCTGGGTGTGCATCGAACCGCCGCGTTTGCCTTGCGGCTCAACGATCTGGGTCGACGTGCCGTCTGGCGAGTAGCGGTTCTCGACGAAGGCGGCGTCCTCGGCGAACTCCGGCTGCGAAGGCGATGTGTACGTCCACTCGCGAGTTCGCAAACGAAAGAGTGAACCGTCCAGCACGCGGTATTCGGACATGCGGGTGCGTCTGCCCAGCGAGTCCAGGTGCCACAGTCGTGCGAAACCGGCGGACCAGCAGATCTCGCCGACCCTGACCACGCGTCTGGATTCGGGTTCCAGCAAGCAGAACGCGTACTGCTCGCCGGCGCGGTCACGCTGCTGCGCGACCGCCACCGGGAGCAGGCCCACGATCTTGCGCTCGGCCGGATCCCAGCCCTCGCAGTGCACCACCGACAGGAGTTCGCTCATGCCGAGGACGCTACTGGGCGGGTCTGACAATTTTCGGAGGGTGCTACACCGCTGAGATGATCGAGGCGCCGTAGGCGTCGCGCGTCTTGTCCTTCTCGTCGTGCATCAAGTACAACGCGAAGTTGTCGACGCCGATCTCCTTGAGCTCCTGCAACCGCTCGATGTGCGCGGATTCCGGGCCCACCAGGCAGAAGCGGTCGACGATCGGGTCCGGCACGAAGTCGGTCGACCGGTTGCCCGCCTTGCCGTGGTGGGAGTAGTCGTAGCCCTCGCGGTCCTTGATGTAGTCGGTCAGGGCCTTGGGCACGACACCGGAATCTCCATAGCGGGCAACGAGGTCGGCCACGTGGTTGCCCACCATGCCGCCGAACCACCGCAACTGATCCCGCTGATGGGAGAGATCGGTTCCGACGTAGGCGGGTGCTGCCACGCACATCGTGATGGACGAGGGATCACGCCCGGCCGCGACGGCCGCTTCCCGGACCGAGCCGATCGTCCACCGGGCGATGTCCGGGTCCGCGGTCTGCAGGATGAAGCCGTCGGCCTGCTCACCGACCATCTTCAACGCGCGCGGACCGTAGGCGGCCATCCAGATTTCGAGCTTTCCGTTGCGCACCCAGGGGATCTGCACCGCTGTGCCGTGGTGCTCGACGGAACGCCCCTCGGCCAGTTCCTTGATCACGTGCATCGCCTCACCCAGAGTGGCCAGGGAGGCCGGTTTCTGGCCGATCACGCGGCGGGCCGAGTCGCCCCGGCCGATGCCGCAGACCGTGCGGTTGCCGAACATGTCGTTCAGCGTCGCGAAAAGCGATGCCGTCACCGACCAGTCGCGGGTGGACGGGTTGGTGACCATGGGGCCTACGACGAGATCGCGGGTGGCGGCGAGGATCTGGGAGTAGATGACGAACGGCTCCTGCCACAGCACGCACGAGTCGAAGGTCCAGCCGTAGCGGAAGCCGCAGTCCTCGGCGGCGCGGAGGCCTTCCACCACGTCCCGCGCTGGCGGGTCGGTCTGCAGCACGATGCCGAAGTCCACGGAAACGCCTTTCTCTACACGAGGTACTGGTTGAGGTCGCGGGACACGAAACGGCCGTGGCCCGTCGAGCCGTGGTAGGCGCCGTCGGCGATCACCTTGCGGCCGCGGGAGAACACGGTGTCCACCCGGCCGGTGAGGTCGAAGCCCTCGTAGGCCGAGTAGTCCACGGCCATGTGGTGGGTCTCGGCGGAGATCGTCTGCGTGGCCGACGGGTCGTAGATCACCACGTCCGCGTCGGCGCCCGGTGCGATCACTCCCTTGCGCGGGTACATGCCGAACATGCGCGCGGGGGTCGTGGCGACGATCTCGATCCAGCGTTCGCGGGTGATCTCGCCCTTCACGACTCCCTGGTGCAGCAGGTCGACGCGGTGCTCGACGCCCGGCATGCCGTTGGGGATCTTGGAGAAGTCACCGACGCCCAGCTGCTTCTGGTCCTTGAAGCAGAACGGGCAGTGGTCGGTGCTCACGACGGACAGGTCGTTGGTGCGGAGTCCGCGCCACAGCGACGACTGGTGTTCCTTGGGGCGCAACGGAGGCGACGCGACGTACTTCGCGCCCTCGAAGCCCGGCCGCGCCAGGTCTTCCAAAGAAAGATACAGGTACTGCGGGCACGTCTCGGCGAACACGTTCTGGCCCGTGTCACGAGCAGCGGTCACAGCGTCGAGCGCTTGCGAGGCCGACAAGTGCACGATGTACAAGGGAGAACCGGTGACGCGAGCCAGCTGGATGGCGCGCGAGGTGGCCTCGCCCTCCAGTTCCGGCGGCCGGGTCAGGCCGTGCTGAACCGGGTCGCCCAAGCCGGAAGCCAACGCCTGCGCGACGAGCTGGTCGATCGCGATGCCGTTCTCGGCGTGCATCATGATCGTGGCACCGGTCTCGCGCGCCTTCTGCATCGCGCGCAGGATCTCGCCGTCCGTGGCGTAGAAGACACCGGGATACGCCATGAACATCTTGAAGCTGTTCACACCGGCCGCGATGCACGACTCCATCTCCTTCAACGACTGGTCGTTGACGTCCGAGACGATCATGTGGAAGCCGTAGTCGATCGCGCAGTTGCCATCGGCCTTGCTGTGCCACTTGTCCAGAGTGGACAGCAGCGAGGAACCCTTGGGCTGCACCGCGAAGTCGACGATCGTGGTCGTGCCACCCCACGCCGCCGCGGTCGTGCCGGTCTCGAACGTGTCGGCGGACTGGGTGCCGCCGAAGGGCATCTCCATGTGCGTGTGCACGTCAATGCCGCCCGGAATCACGTACTTTCCGGCCGCGTCGATGGTCTCGTCCGCCTGAACCTCAAAACCCGGCGTGACCAAGGCCGCGATGTGCTCGCCGTCGATGAGCACGTCGGCCGCGTGCGAGCCGGTCGCGTTGATGACCAGGCCGTTGCGAATCAACACGCTCACGGCGTCACCAGGCCCTCGTAGGTGTCGGGACGGCGGTCGCGGTAGAACGCCCAGGTGTCGCGGACCTCGGTCAGCAGGTCCAGGTCGAGGTCGCGCACCACGAGCTCTTCCTCGGTGTCGGACGCGGCGTCGCCGACGAGCTGGCCGCGCGGCGACACGAAGTACGTCTGACCGTAGAACTCGTTGTCACCCAACGGTTCCACACCCACGCGGTTGATCGCGCCGACGAAGTACTCGTTCGCGACGGCCGCCGCGGGCTGCTCCAGCTTCCACAGGTACTCGGACAGCGAACGCGAGGTCGCCGACGGGTTGAACACGATCTTGGCGCCGGCCAGGCCCAGCGCGCGCCAGCCCTCGGGGAAGTGGCGCTCGTAGCAGATGTAGACGCCGATCCGGCCGACCGCGGTGTCGAACACGGGGTAACCGAGGTTGCCCGGCTTGAAGTAGAACTTCTCCCAGAAGCCCTTGACCTGCGGGATGTGGTTCTTGCGGTACTTGCCGAGGTACGTGCCGTCCGCGTCGATCACGGCGGCGGTGTTGTAGTAGACGCCGGGCTGTTCCACCTCGTACATCGGCACGATCAGCACGATGTTGTTCTGCGCGGCGACCTCCTTCATCAGCTCCGTCGTGGGGCCGTCGGGGATCGACTCGGTGTAGGAGTAGAAGTCCGCGTCCTGCACCTGGCAGAAGTACGGCCCGTAGAAGAGCTCCTGGAGACACAACACCTGCGCGCCCTGGGATGCGGCGGTGCGGATGTGCTCGACCGCGTTGGCGATCATCGACTCCTTGTCGCCCGTCCACTTCTGCTGGACGAGCGCCGCCCGGATGATGTTGCTCACCTGGTCGTCTCCTTTGCGGTGTTGTCCTTGAGAGCGAAGAAAACCAGGAAACCGGCCACAAAACCGATCACCCAGTTGTAGTCGTAAAGCGGCTTGAGGAACGGAATCAGGCCGTTCGCCGGGAACGGTCCGCCGTAGGCGCCACCGACCGCGAGCACGGAGCCCACGAGCGTCGCCAGCACGGCACGCCAGTTCCAGCCGCCGTTGAACCAGTACGCGCCCCTGCCGTCCAGGTAGAGGTCCGGCAGCTCCAGCCGCGTCTTCTTGATCACCCAGTACCCGGCGACGAACACACCGGCCACGGACGCCAGCAGACCGCCGTAGAACCCGAGCCACGCGAAGATGTAGATGCTCGGGTCGGAGATCAGCCGCCACGGCTGGATCAGGACGCCGACCACACCGGTGATCAGGCCGCCCAGCGCGAACGTGATGCGCTTGGGGAACGCGTTCGAGAAGTCGTACGAGGGGCTCACGACGTTCGCCGCGAGGTTCGCCGAGATCGTCGCCAGCACCAGCGACATCAGCGCGATCAGCACCAGGAACGTGTTGTCGAACCTCGACGCCAGATCCGCCGGGTCCCAGATCGCCTCGCCGTACAACGCCTGCGCGCCCGACGTCGTCAGGATCGCGACGATCGCGATGAACGACATCGTGGTCGGCAGGCCGAGGATCTGTCCGGTGACCTGTTTGCGCTGCGACCCGCCGAACCGCGTGAAGTCGGGCATGTTGAGCGACAGCGTCGACCAGAACGCGATCATGCCCATCAGCGAGGGGAAGAAGACCTTCCAGAAGTCCGGGCCCCAGCCGAGCTTGCTGCCGGAGTGCAGGATCGGACCGAACCCGCCCGCCTTCACCAGCACGTAGCCCAGCAGGATCAGGAACCCGATGCTGACCAGCGGCGCCGTCCAGTTCTCGAAGCGCCGGATCGCGTCCATGCCGCGCCAGATGACCAGCATCTGCACGACCCAGAACCCGAAGAAGCACAGCCACAACGTCCACGGCTGACCGCCCACTTCGGAGGCTTTGCTCCACCCTTCGCCGACGAGCCGCCCGATGATCACGTGCAGCGCCTTGCCGCCGACCCACGTCTGGATGCCGAACCAGGCACAGGCGATGAACGCGCGCAGCAGCGCGACGAGGTTGGCGCCGCGGATGCCGTAGAACGCACGGGCGAACACGGGGAACGGGATGCCGTACTTCGTGCCCGCGTGGCTGTTGAGCAGCATGGGGACCAGCACGATCAGGTTGCCCAGGGTGATCGTGAGGAAGGCCTGCACCCAGTCCATGCCCAGCGCGATCAACGACGCCGCGAGCGTGTAGCTGGGGATGTTGTGCGCCATGCCCATCCACAGCGCGAAGAAGTTGTAGGTGGTCCACGTCCGCTGCTCGATCGGCACCGGCGCGAGCTCGGGGTTGAAGAATCTGCTGTCCTCGATGGGACCTGTGTCGCTCAGTTCGACGCGGCCGTCAGGTGTGACCTGGGGCGGTGAGGACTCGACTGCCATCGTTCAACCCCCTGTTACGCTGCTGAAACACGGCGAACGTGGTCGGTTTCCATCCCGGAATCCTGGGTGCGCCGCCGCGGGTGTGGCAGTGTCAGAGTGTCCACGCTTGTCATGATCGGCGCACATTGTGTTCCACTGGACAGCATGGGGATCTCACGGCGCGCCGTGCTGCTCGGTGGCGCGGGCCTGGTGGGGGCGGCCGGGGTGTTCGGTGCGACAACGCCACGCGGCCGTCGTCTGCTCGGCTGGACCGGCCCGGACGGCGTGGTGCCCGACGTGCCACCTGTACCCGTTCAGCCGACGCCCTGGGGCGCCTGGATGGGCTCTGAGGGCCCGACCGTGCTCGTGCTGCACGGACGCGGCGGCAGCGTCAGGTGGTGGCAGGACCTCGGGCTGCCCCAGTTCCTCAACGGCGCGAAGTTCCGGTGCGCGGTGGTCAACGGCGGCGACGACTACTGGGTGAACCTCACGCCGCCGGTGCCGTTCGACGCGGCGCTCGGGGTGTCGATGGGCGGGTTCGGCGTGCTGGACCTCGCTTCCCAACGCCCGCTCAAGGCGATCGCGGCGATCAGCCCCGCGCTGTTCCCGAGTTGGGAGGATGCCGAGCGGATCGACGGGTTCGCGTCGCGAGAGGTGTGGGAGCGGCACGAACCGTTGCGGCACATGGACACCATCAAGTCACCGGTCGGCATCTGGTGCGGACAGGAAGATCCGTTCCACGACTCGGCGCGCGAGCTTGCGGACAAAGTGGCCGCGGCCGGTTCGTTCGACCACGGCGCGCACGACGGCGGCTACTGGCGTCGCGTGCTACCGGAAGCGGTGAAGTTCATCGGGAACCGGGTCTGAAGATCCGGTCGAAGTCCGCCCTGGCCAGCCGCGCGTCTTCGAGCCTTTCGTTGCGCTCATAGGCGGTGATCAGGCCTTCGAGCGCGTGCCGGATCACCGTCGGCTCGTTGCAGTCGTGCACGACTTTCCAGGCGTCGTGCAGTTTGACGAGCGCCTGCTCGTCCTCACCGGTGAGCAGCAGGGTGTGGCCCAGCCGGACCTGGGCGATCGCGGTCAGCCAGGAGTCGCGGAGGTTCCGCGCGGCGTCGACGGCGAGCGTGTCCGTCAGCGTCAGGTCGTCCCAGTGACCGCGTGCTTCGAGATAGCGGTGCACGGCCCAGGCGAGCCGGCCGCCCTCCTCCAGGTGTCTCATCATCAGTGCGGAGAGCGCCAGTATCACGAACATCGGCCGGTGGCGGTCGAACCAGTGCAGCGCCTCGGACTGCTTCGGGGTGTCCAGCGCGGCGTCCATCTGCTCGGCGCGGTCCGCGAAGTGGTGGAAGAGCCGCGAGAACGCCTGATCGCGGATTTCCTTCTCCTCGTGTCCGCGCACGCACTCACCAGCGAACTCCCGCACCAGGTCGTGGAAGCGGTCACCGGGTTCGAACAGGTGCGCGGCCCGCAGATCCCGCACGAGCCTGCGCGCACGCGCCTCGGTGCATCCGGTGACGACCGACGCGGCCTCGGCGGTGACCACGCTGCCCGGGATGAGCACGGCGAGCCGGAACAACCGGCGCTGCTCCTCGGTGAGCGCCCGGTAGGACAGCTCGAACGCGGCGCGCACCGACCGTTCGTCGCCGTCGTCGAGCAGGTCCAGCTGCACCTCCCGCAGCTCGGCCGCCCAGTCGTGACCGGGGTCGGAACGCCTCAGCGCGGCCATGATCCGCAACGCCAGCGGCAACCGTCCGCAGAGCTCGGCCAGCTCGGCGTCTCCGACGATCTCCGCGGCCTCGGCGGCGGGGAGCAGACCGAGCTCGAGGTGATGCGCGTCGTCGAGGCCCGTCAGCAGGTGCCTGCTGGTCACGATCGTGCGCTGGCCCTTGGGCAGCAACGGCCGCACGGTCCGCGCGGACCGCACGTTGTCGATCACGACGAGCATCGGTTCGCGAGAAGCGGTGATCGTGCGGAACAACGCCGCCCGTGCCGTCTCGGTCGGCGGGACGTCCCGCACGCCCAGCGCGGACAGGAACTCCTCCAACGCCTGTGCGGGCGACACGCGGCGTTCGTCGTCGTAGTCCTGGAGGTCGACGAACAGCTTGCCGCCGGGGAAGTCCCCGCTCTCGGCGTGGCGCAGCACCAGCTCGGTCTTGCCGACGCCCGCCAGACCCGACACGACGGACAGCCCGGTGGTACCGGAGAGTTCGGCGAGCTCCTCGTCGCGGCCGGTGAACGACTCGCCGGCGGCACGCAGGCCGTCGAGCGCGGTCGGTGCCGGCTCAGGCGACGTGAGGTGGATCGCGCCAACGTGATGAGCCTGCACCACGTTTCCGTGGTTCTCCCCGACCTCGTTGCTCACCCGCGGGAGTTTGCCACTTTGAACCGCACGACGGCCGTGCCCGCTTTCCGGTCGTGCCACGTGCGGGTGCCGCGCAGGTCCAGGGACTCCACGGCGGACAGCACGAGCAGCACCAGCCCGCCCACCAGCAGCAGCGAGGCGAGCCACCCCGCCGACCCCACGGCCAGGTGCTCGCCGATGACGACCCACGGCTGCTGCCAGCCCAGGCCCGCCATCAGCGCCGGCTCCCGCCAGCTCAGACCGGTCAGCACGAGCAGCGCGCCCGCGCCGGGCAGCGCGGTCGTGACGAGCGTGCGAGCCAGCCCCCGTCTGAGGCTGAGGCCGGACGCGGGGCCCACCACCCGCAGCCCGGTGAGGGCTTTGCCGAGGGTGTTCCAGCGCAGCAGCAGAGCGTCGTAGGCGACCGCGCTGAGCACCACCAGCACGGGTTCGTGGACCAACGGCCACGCCACGACCAGCACCACGAGCCAGTCGAGCAAACGGGCGATCAGCCGACGAACGAGCATGATTCACGCTATGCGGCACAAGTCCGTCATAAGTGGCCAGTTCATGGCCAGTTAGCGTCCGAACTCCGCGAGCCAGCGGTACTCGTCGCAGAAGACCCGGCGAGCGGAGAGACCGTCGGTCTCGAACGCCAGGATCTCCGACCGCGTCAGCGGCCACGGCGGGCCGTCCGGCTCAGGGCCCTCGTCCCGCGCGACGGCCAGCACGAGCAATGTCGAACCCACCAGGGAAGCCACGCGCTCGGTGGCCTCCGCGTGCAGTGACACGGGCAGCGCCTGCACCGTCATGTTCTCCACCACCAGGTCGAACGCGCGGTGCCACTCGGCAGGCGGGTTCAGCAGGTCGGCGACGACGTAGTTCACCTTCGACTTCGGGTAGCGCGCCCGCACCGCCGCGATGGCGGTGGGGGAGACGTCGAACGCCGTCACGTCGTAGCCGAGAGACGCGAGGAACTCCGAGTCGCGGCCGTAGCCACAGCCCACGACCAGCGCACTGCGGCCCAGGCCGTCGGGTGCCTCGTAGGCCCACTCGACGAGGTGTTGTTGCGGATGGGGCTGATCCCACGGGACGGAGGCCGTGCCGGCGTCGGCCTCCGCGTAGAGATCTTCGAGCCACCCGGTCGGGTTAGCGGCTTGCAGTCGGCGGGTGTCGTCATCAGCGGACATGACTCACTTCTACCGACCCCGAGCTCGCCTCACCCCGGAATTTGCCAATTCGGCAACATCACTGAGCTGCGCGCGCCTGACCGATGTAGTCGACCAGGCCGTCGTCCGCGGGCCAGCCGATCTGCGAGCTGATCGCGGGCTTGTTCTCCTCCCACGACCGCTGCGCCGCGGCCTGGATCCCGGCGTCGCCACCGGTGAACTTGGCCCCGAGCGCGTCCCACTGCCGCGACAGCTCGACGACGCGCGGGTCGGTGGCCGGGGTGCCGTCGGCCATGTGCTGACGCAGCTGCCGCACCAGCTCCAGCCAGGAGGCCTTCAGCGCTTCCACGGCTTCCGGGCCCATCGACGCTGCGCGGGAACGCATGTCGGTGAGCTGATCGGCGGTGAAGTAGCTCTCGTACACGGACATCATCTCCAAAGTGGACAGAAGGGACTCGGTCGTGTGCCCGTCGAGCAGCGCGGTGAGGCGCGACCGCAGTGCCTCCACCTGCTGGGCCTGCGCGGTCAGCGCCGCGAGCTGGGCCTGGAAGATCGGCCGCAGCGAGTCCGATCGGGACAGTGCCGATCGGACCTCCTCCAGCGACAGACCGAGCTGGCGCAGCGATCTCACCTGATAGAGGCGCCGAACGTCGTCCGGGGTGTACCGACGGTGACCGGACGCCGTGCGCTCAGAAGCGCTCACGAGTCCGATCTCGTCGTAGTGGTACAGCGTCCGGACGGTCAGTCCGCTCGCTTTGGCCAGGTCACCGATGCTCCAACGGGTCACGAGACGACCGTAGGACCTCCCGCCACGTGAGGTTCAAGTCCTCAACACCCGATCGAGCGGATTAACCGGCGAACCAAAACAGCCGATGAAAACGAAGATCGGTCCCCAAACCAGATTGAGGAAAACTGTGTCTCGTTCCGGACTGCTTCGTGCCGCCGCTCTGCTCGCCGCCGGCGCCGCCCCGCTGCTCGCGGGCTCGGCCAACGCTGTCGAGGCTCCGCAGCTCCCCGCGGGCGTGCCCGACATCGGCGCGGGCAAGATCGTCACCGACGCCACCCAGCACGCCAACCCGCTCGAGTCGGTCGGCGCGCTGAAGCTCGGCCAGGTCAAGACGCCGGTGAGCGGCGACGTGCAGACTCCCGAGGCGCCCGAGGTGGCGGCCGCGCAGGAGCGCACCGAGCCGAACTCGATCGCGCCCGAGCTCGGCACCCTGCCGGGCCTGCCGAACGCCGAGGCCCTGACGGGCAACGCGCACGTCGGTGACCTGAAGGCCCCGAGCCTGTCCGACCTGCCGACTAACGGCGTCGTGCCGAACCCGAACGTTCTGTCGGGCACGCTGCCGACGATCAACGGCTGAGTGACACGCTGAAAATGGGCCCGTGGATCTCACGGGCCCATTTCGTGCACTAACAGCGCTACGTACAGCGAGAGCACGGACTCCGGGTCCTCCAGCGAGACGCCCAGCACCTGTTCGATGCGCGCCAACTGCTGGTAGTAGGCCGTACGAGAGAGATGCGCGGCCGTAGCCGCCGCCGACTTGTTGCCACCGTTCTCGCAGAGGCACCGCAGCAGCTCCACCAGCCGTGAACCCTGCGCGTTGTCGCGTGCCAGCAACGGCCCCAGCTCGCGGTCCGCGAACGCCCGCACCCGCTCGTCCTCGCGCAGCAGGTGCAGCAGCCCGCGCAGCCGCACGTCGTCCAACCGGTGGTACAGCTGGGTTCCCGGCGCCCGCAACGCCGCTCCGGCCACGTGCGCGGCCTCGCCCAGTGAGCGGCGAACGTCCGTTGTGGACGTCACGGTCGTGCCCACGGCGATCACCACGGTCGACGCCGCCGTGCGGTGGACCTCGCGCGCGACCTTGCGCAGGACCCCTTCCACACCAACGGTCATCGGCACCGACAGCAGCGCACGCACCGACGTGTCGTCCACGACGCCGACCAGTGCCGCGACCGTCACCCGCCGCGCCGCCAGTGCCGTCGCCTCGGCGAGATCACGCAGAACCTCCTGCGTGGCAAGCGTTTGCCCGTGCAGCACGGACACCGCACGGATCGCGACCCCGATCAGCTGACGGCGTTCCAGCGGCACCCCCAGTGCCGCCGCCCGCGCGCCCAGATCGGGCGACTGCGGTGACTGGCCGAGCAGCTGGGCCAGCAGCGTCCGGTGCGTCTGCCGTTCCAGCGACTCCCGGTCGCGCGCCACGAGCCGGTGCACGGCCAACGCGGACGCAGCGCGCTCGGCGACGACCACGTGCCGGTGTGGCGGCGGCTCCGGTGACACCAGCACCAGGCGGCCCCAGTCCGCGCCGCGAGCCCCGACGATCGTGATCAACCAGCCGGACGGCGGGTGGTAGGCGGTCCGCTCGGTCACCGTGACCGCCCGCGAGCGCGCCGCCCAGTCGTCCAGCAGCATCACCGGATCGTGGCCGGCGGCGTCGTATGCCAGCACGTCGTGACCCAGGGTCTCCAGAACGACCGGCAGCCCGGACGTCCGCGCCACCTCCCGCAGCACCTCGGCGGGCTCGGCACCGGCGACGGTCAGCGCGGTGAACGTCTCGTGCACCTGCTCCGCGGCCCGCAGTTCGGCGAGCTGGGCGTCCACGATCAGTCCCACGACCGCCTCGGTGACGGCCACGTACTTCGTCTCCTCGGACAGCGTGACCAGCGGTAAACCGTGCCGTTCGGCCTCGGTGACCAGCGCGGCCGGCACGTCGTCGCGCCACCGCCGTCCCAGTTCGACGACCAGCCCGGCACAGCCGACCGCGGCCAGCTCCTCGACGTACCGGGCGAGGCCGGACTCGGGCAGCATCACGCCCGTCGTGAGCACCAGCTCACCGCCTCGCAGCAGCGGCGCGATGTCTGCGATCTCCGCCACATGCACCCAGCGGACGCGACGGGCGAGTCCAGCCGACCCGGCCACCAAACGCGGCTTACCCTGCCGGATCACCGGGAGAGCGACGACTTCGGCGACGGTCGGGTACATGGACACAACGTAATGCCAACCAGCCGATCCGGGTACAGGTTGTGCATGGCGGCGAACCCGCCTCCCCAGCAGACTCCGAAGGCAGGTGGAGACCCCTCTGGAGGACGTGATGGCCCACAAGGAGCTGCTGGCACGACACCGCGCGGTCATGCCGAAGTGGCTGGCCCTCTACTACGACGAGCCCATCGAGATCGCGAGCGCCGGCGGGCGGCGGGTGACCGACCGCGAGGGCACGACCTACCTGGACTTCTTCGCGGGCATCCTGACCAACGCCATCGGCTACGACGTCGCCGAGATCAGCGACGCCATCCGTTCGCAGCTCGACACGGGCGTCCTGCACAGCTCGACGCTGTACCTGATCAAGAACCAGGTCGAGCTCGCCGAGAAGGTCGCCGAGCTCAGCGGCATCCCGGACGCCAAGGTCTTCTTCACCAACTCCGGCACCGAGGCCAACGAGACCGCGCTGATGCTCGCCACCACGGCGCGCCGCAGCGAGCAGGTCCTGGCCCTGCGCAACAGCTACCACGGCCGTGCGTTCGCCACGATCGCCATCACGGGCAACCGCGGCTGGTCGGCTTCGGCCCTGTCGCCGATCAAGGTCAGCTGGGTGCACGGCGGCTACCGCTACCGGTCGCCGTTCAAGGCTTTCTCGGACGCCGACTACATCAAGGCCTGCGTCGACGACCTGCGCGAGATCATCGAGACCACGACGGCCGGCGACGTCGCGTGCATGATCGCCGAGCCGATCCAGGGCGTCGGCGGCTTCACCTCCCCGCCCGACGGTCTCTTCCGCGCGTTCAAGGACGTCCTGGACGAGTACGGGATCCTCTTCATCTCCGACGAGGTGCAGACCGGCTGGGGCCGCACCGGGGAGCACTTCTGGGGCATCCAGGCGCACGACGTGGTGCCGGACGCGATGACGTTCGCCAAGGGCCTCGGCAACGGCCTCGCGATCGGCGGCGTGGTGGCGCGCGGCGACCTGATGGACACGATCAACGCCAACTCGATCTCCACGTTCGGCGGCAACCCGGTCTCCACGGCGGGCGCGCTGGCCACGGTGAACTACCTGCTCGACCACGACCTGCAGGCCAACGCGGCCAAGCTCGGGTCGCGCCTGCTCGGGGGCTTGCGCGAACTGGCGGACAAGCACCCCGTGATCGGGGACGTGCGCGGCAAGGGGTTGATGGTCGGCGTCGAGTTCGTCGGGCCGGAGGGCGAGCCGAACCCCGGTGCCGCTTCCACGGTGCTCGCCGAGTCGAAGGCTCTTGGCCTGCTCGTCGGCAAGGGCGGGCTGTACGGCAACGTGATCCGGTTGGCGCCTCCGATGACGCTGACCGAGGACGAGCTCGAAGAGGCGTTGGGCATCTTGGCGCAGGCGGTGGAGAAGGCGTGATCAAGCACTGGATCAACGGCAAGCACTGGGAAGACGCGCCCGAACGGGTTGGTGACGTCTACGATCCGTCGACCGGCAAGGTGGCCGATCAGGTCGCGTTCGCGTCGGTGTCCGAAGTGGACGCTGCGGTCGCCTCGGCCGCGGAAGCGTTTGCGTCCTGGCGGAACGCGTCGCTGGCCCAGCGTTCGACGGTGATGTTCAAGTTCCGCGAGCTGCTCAACGACCGCAAGGGCGAGCTGGCGGAGATCGTCTCCGCCGAGCACGGCAAGGTCGTGTCGGACGCGGGCGGCGAGATCCAGCGGGCCCTCGAGTCGGTCGAGTACGCGTGCGGGATCCCGCAGCTGCTCAAGGGCGGCTTCAGCGAGAACGCCTCGACGCGCGTGGACGTCTACTCGATCCAGCAGCCGGTCGGCGTGGTCGGCGTGATCTCGCCGTTCAACTTCCCGGCGATGGTGCCGCTGTGGTTCGTGCCGACGGCGATCGCCTGCGGCAACGCGGTGGTGCTCAAGCCGTCGGAGAAGGACCCGTCCGCGTCGATCTTCCTCGCGGAGATGTTCGCGGAGGCCGGGCTGCCGGACGGCGTGCTGAACGTCGTGCACGGCGACAAGGTGGCCGTGGATCGGCTGCTCGAGCATCCGACCGTGAAGGCGATCTCGTTCGTCGGCTCCACGCCCATCGCGAAGTACGTCTACGAGACCGGGACCTCGCACGGCAAGCGCGTGCAGGCTCTCGGCGGCGCCAAGAACCACATGGTCGTGCTGCCGGACGCCGACCTGGACCTGGCCGCGGACGCCGCGGTGTCCGCCGGGTTCGGCTCGGCCGGCGAGCGGTGCATGGCGATCTCGGTCGTCGTCGCGGTGGGTTCCGTCGGCGACTCGCTGGTCGAGAAGATCAAGTCGCGGATCGCGGACGTGAAGGTCGGGTCCGGGCCGTCGTGCGAGATGGGGCCACTGGTCACCGGCGTGCACCGCGACAAGGTCACGTCCTATTTGGACGCCGGGGTCGAGGCGGGCGCGTCGTTGGTGGTGGATGGGCGTGATCACCCGATCGACGGTGACGCTGACGGCTTCTGGCTCGGCCCCACGCTGTTCGACCACGTCGGCACGGACATGACGATCTACACCGACGAGATCTTCGGGCCGGTGCTGTCCGTGGTGCGGGCCGAGTCCTACGACGAGGCCGTCGAGATGGTGAACACCAACCGGTACGGCAACGGCACCGCGATCTTCACCAACGACGGCGGTGCCGCCCGCCGGTTCCAGAACGAGATCGAGGTCGGCATGGTCGGCGTGAACGTGCCGATCCCCGTGCCGGTGGCCTACTACTCGTTCGGTGGCTGGAAGGAGTCGCTGTTCGGCGACGCGCACGCGTACGGGCCGCACGGCGTGCACTTCTTCACCCGCTCGAAGGTGATCACGTCGCGGTGGCTCGACCCGTCGCACGGTGGCGTGAATCTGGGCTTCCCCCAGAACACCTAACGATGGTCGATCGCGTATTGCAGTGAACGGGAGTAGGCCTCGCTGGTGATCGTCGCGCCGGACACGGTGTCGATGTCCGCGCTCTGCACCAGCAAGGCCTCCTCCCGCAGGATCGGCAACGCCATGCGGGTCGGTGCGCTGTCCGGCGCCCGCAGAACCCGCACGTCGGCGATCCGATCCCCGGCGAACACGACCTCCACCTGCACGGTGCCGCGCTTGGTCGGCACCGCCTCGCCCGCGACCGCCTGGCCCGACGGCGCGACCGACGTCGCCGGCTCGAACTGCCAGACCGCGATGAGTCCACTGGCGGACAACAGCATTGCGGGGATCGCGCGATGCATCTCTTCGCTCCTCAGGTGGCGAGGCTGAACCGTTCGGTGTGCACCTGGTGCTGCGGCACTTCGAGGTCTCGCAGCGTTCGCAGGACCGCACGCACCATCGGTGGTGGGCCGCACAGGAAGACGTCCCTGTCACGGGCGTCCGGGACCAGCGCGTCGAGGTTGCGCGGGCCGAGCAGCGGGCCGTTCGCGTTGACCGCGTCGGGCGGGCCGCACAGCAGCCGCACCTCGGCGCCCCGCCGGTAGGCCACGTCGAGCAGTTCGTTGATCAGCACGGCGTCCTCGAGCCGGTTGACCCGGTAGAGGACGACGATGTCGCCTCTGAGTTCTTCCAGGAGCGCTCTGATCGGTGTCACGCCGACCCCGCCCGCGATCAGCAGCACGTTCGGAAGTTGTTGCTGCAGAGCGGTGAACGCGCCGTACGGGCCTTCCGCGAACACCCTGGTGCCCGGCTTGAGGTGTTTCAGGGCCGCGCTGCCGTCGCCGAGGGCTTTCGCGGTGAGTCTCAGGAAGAAGCCGTTGGGGGCCGCGGAGAGCGAGAACGGGTTGGCCTGCCACCACCTACCCGGTGCCAGGAACCGCCAGAGGAAGAACTGGCCCGCTCTCGCCGGCAGCTCGTCGAGCTTCCTGCCGGTGACGTAGACCGAGACGACGTCCTCGGATTCGGGAACCACCGCCTCGACCCGAAGCTGGTGTTTCCCGTTGCGCCACAACGGGATCAGGAGCCTGCCGATCGCGACCGCGGCCAGTGCGGTACCCCAGAGCGTCCACCAGTAGAGGCGGGCTCCCGAGGCGGTGAACGACTGGCCCACCGCGATCTGGTGGCTGAACGCGAGAACGATCGCCACGTACAGGTACAGGTGCAGGAAATGCCATGTCTCGTAAGCGAGTTTGCGTCGCGCCCATCGTGCCGAGGCGATGCCCACCGCCGTGATCAGAGCCAGTGCGACGACGGCCCGCAGGACGCCCGTGACGCCGAACGTGAGAGTCCACGGGCCCATGCGGTCCGCGACGCCGACGGTGATCAACGCTGTGTGGGCGACGAGCAGCCACAGGACCGTGAAGCCGTTCCAGCGGTGCAGGGACGTGAGGCGGTCCATGCCGAGTCTGCGGTCCAGCCACGGGATCCGCGCGATCAGTACGAGCTGGAAGGCCATCAGCGGGGCGCCGTAGAGCCCGGTCAGTCGTCCCAGGCTCAGCACGGCGTTCGTGGACGGCCCCGCGGCGATGTAGAGGGAGGTGACGGCCGTTGCGTTGGCTCCCAGGACGATCGCGAGCCCGATCCGTGCCGCCGTCATGGGCGGCACGGACAGCTTCGCGACCTTCGGGAGACGGAGAGTCGTTGTCACCGCTCGGACTTCCGCAGCAGACGGGCGTAGGTCCAGCCGAGCACCGAGCCGTAGACGAGGTGGCCGACGAGTGACGCCACGAAGTTGAGCGGTGTGATCGGGAACAGCACGGTCGTGCCGTACGCGGAGAGCGCGATGGTGCCGATGAGTCCGGACCAGATGAAAATTCCGTAGCCGACTCCGGTGAGCACCAGCCGTTTGCGCCAGTTCGTGAGACCGCAGGCAAGACCGAACACGAGACCCATTCCGCCACCGTCTCCCAGCCATCGCCAGAAGTAACCGAGCAGCAGATTCTCGCCTTCGCCTCCGTAGATCCACGCGCCCATCTGCGGGATGAAGTCCGGCCAAATGCCCGCGATGACGAAAGGAATCCGGACCGCGTCGTAAGCCGCCACTCCGAGCAGGCCGCCGAGGATTCCGCGGACCACTCCGGGTGTCTCCGGGACCCTGGCGATGATCAGGACGGTGGCGGCGAGCACGGCCGGGACCACTATGAACGGTGCCGAGTCCGCCATCCTGAGGAAGCCGAAGGCGTGTGCGGCGATGGCGAGCACGGGAGACGCGCCGGCCAGCGTGAAGATGATTAGGCGCGATGCGAAGTAGATGAGCGAGCGCGGATGTTCGAGGGTGACTCCGAACTTGCGCGTGACCGGTTGAACGCGTGCGTGCAGCACTTCTCCAGCCTCCTACCCAGGACGTTCACGATGGGCGGCGGAGTTTGTCCATCTGAGACGGATAGAAGTGTGCGGGCGCGTTTGAGTGGAATGGAAGTGATGATCTGTGTTGCGGGTGCGGAATGTTCAACCCGCATTCCGCATATGATCTAGTTTCCTAGCGCGTGAAAAATGCCGGCCACCGAGGGCACGCGCGACCACGGCTTGAGCCTGCGTAGCTCGCGGGTGATCAGCACCGAGCCACTGCTCGAGGCCAGCGCGAGCGCCTCGGACCCGGCGATGCCGGCCTGCTCGAACTCGCCCGTGGTGGCGTGGGCGTAAGCGAGCTTGGCGAGGTGCACGCCCAGGAGCCAGCGGCACGTGGGCCGGCCGTTGCTGAGCAGTTTTTGGTAGTAGGACTGGGCTTCCGCGGTGCGCCCGAGATCCACGCACACCGCCGCTCTCTGCAACTCGACGTGCCGGGTGCGAAACCAGTTGCCCAGCCGGTACTCCGGCGTGCGTTCGGGCTGAACCCCCTCGACGAGCCGCTGAGCTTCGTCGAGTGCCTTCAGCGCCGCCAGTTCGTCGCCTGTCCTGGCGTGCCCTTGAGCTTGTTGTTGCAGGGCCATGGCTTTGATCTGAGGAGTGGTGTCCGGCTCTCTCGTGGCGGCCCTGGCCAAGCCGATCACGCGGTCGTCGTCGTCCTCGAACTCGGCGATCATGCTCAGCCGCCGGTAGCAGTAGGCGACGAGGTTCGGATCTTCGGCGGCCAACGCCTGCTGCATGGCCCGCTCGGTCCACCAGCTCGCGCCGCCGAGGTCGCCCTGCTGCAGGTGCAACCAGCCGGAGAACTCGGCGAAAAGCGCTGCCACGTCGAGGATCTGAGCCCGGCGGTGGTCACGGGCGAGCGGTCGCAGCCGGTCGACGAACTCGTAGAGCTGCCTCACGCTGGGCAGCAGGGACGAGGAGGCGCACCAGCTGTCCGCGTCGTTGATGACCCGCCTCAGCACCAGGAGCTGCCCGATGACCTCGTCGTCGATCGGAGCCCGGTGCCGCCCGCGGCCCGCGTGGAAAGCCGCTGGGGCACAGGCGATCAGGAGCGCGTGGCCGTCCAAAGCGCCGTCCAGTACGGTGATGCCGGGTTGCGGTCTGGTCGGTTTCAGACCGGTGTCCTCCTCGGTCAGGCCCAGGAGGTGAGCCGGGATGCTGAGGAGGCGCTGGAAGATCCTGAGAACTCTCATGTCGTAGGCGAGGTTGCCGCCGGACTCGAGTCTGGAGATCGCCGACTGGGAGAAGCCCGCCTGCTCGCCCAGCTGGTCCTGGCGGAGACCTCTCGCCCTTCTGGCGATGGCGATCACCGTGCCGGGGGACGAGTGCAGCACTGCTTGTCTTACTTCCCAGGAGGCCCAGAGGGACGCCGGGATCAGGGTCTCCGGGTCTGCCGGGATGCACGGGGGGATCTCTGCTGCCTCGGCTTCGCGGTACATCAACACAACCCTCCTGGTGCGGCGGCGGGTTGGTCGCGGAGCGTCTCGAATGGTCGCAGTGCGAAATTGCGGTGTCAAACGAGGTGACCGGAGCGTGCCCGCTCCGGTCGCGGTCGTGGTCAGGCGCAGTCGACCTGGGTGACGGTGGGAGCCTTCGCCGTGCCTCGGGTTTCGAAGCAAGCCTTGGCCTTGCCCGTGGAGGTGTGGAAGTACTCGGAGCCGCCCTTGTCGACCACCACGCGGATCTCGATGCGGTCGTCCGCGCTGCGCGGCTCGACGGTGAAGCCGGCGGTCTTGCCCGGTTTGACGCTGTAGGTGCAGTAGCCGCCCAACCAGTCGAGGCCGCAGATCGACGCCGTGTACTTGGCCTTGTTGGTGACTTCCAGTTCCACCTTCAGCTTCGCCGCGCTTGCGGTGGGGGCGGCGGTGACGACGGCGCCGAGCGCGAGAGCCAGGGCAAGGGCTCTTTGGATGCTGTTGGACATGTCGCTCCTCGGGGAGTGTTGGCGTTTCCGCGAGCCACACTCGTGAGCGTCTCCTTTGGTTCGGCGGGATTCGGCATGCGCATGCCGGGTTCGGATTTTGCGACGAACGGGGGAGTCGGCCCAGGCCACCAATCTGATCATCGACCGGTCGGCGCCGCACGCAGGCTGATAACACGCTTGTTTGTGTGGCGACTGTCGATTGCGCCGGAGCCTCTGAGAAGCAAATAGCCCGACGCTCGTGATGGGGATCAAGTCACTCGAACCGCGCGGAAAGATTGCTCGGCATCGCGCACGATTGGTTCGCTTGATGAGTTCGGACGCTTGCCTTCGAGGTGCACCAGAATTCTGCAGGTCAGGCCCTGTGGCGCTCCGGTCGAGCGATTTCTGGCTCGAGTGGAATTCCTATTGGGGCTGCTCTTGGCGGTTTCAGATGTTGCTCCGGCGGATGATGAGGGTGCCGTCGCCCGTGTTCATCGCCCGCCACGGAGACTTGGGCCGGCCGCGGGCGAGCCAGACACCGAGGACCACCGGCCACACGAACATCGAGGCCATCTGCGTCAAGAACCACGGCAGGCTCATCAGGATCGTGACCAGCGACAACCTGCCGCGCTGGCTGATGTTGGCGCGGGAACGGCCGACTCCGGCCGAGACGAGCATGCCGATGAAGTAGGTGATGCCGAATGCGGCGCCCATACCGTCCTGGCCTTTCCTGACAACCCTCGTGTCCATGTGTGACTGTCCATCGAGATTGCCGGGCGGGTGTTACCGATCGGCGCGCCGTTCAGGTCGGTTCACTCGTTCGGATCAATTGGCCGGAAGCCTCGGACTTTCGGCTGGGTCGCGGCCCCTGGTCCTTCGGGCGTACCTTGGGAGATCGGGATCTGCTCGTCCACCTTCTTCTTGTGGGTGCGGACCTCGTCGGTGAATTCGAAGTCGTCGCCGTCGTTTTGCCGGACGGGTCGCTCATTCATGGTCTACTCTCCTGTGCGGTCGGAGCTACAGGTTCGCAACCGCGGGCCGGAAATCGCAATCGACCATCCGGTTGTGCACTCGCAGAGGGAGCGGTGATGCCTTCCACGCTCACCGGGTTGATCATTTTCGTCCTGTTGCTCGTGCCCGGCTTCGTCTTCCAGCGCCGTCGTGCCCGCGACCGGCCGGCAGCCGAGGAGACCGCGCTCCAGGAGGCGCTGACCATCCTGTTCACGGGCCTGCTCCTGGACGGGATCGGCCTGGCCGCTGTCGGTGGGCTGTGGTGGGCGATTCCCGGCAGCGGCGTCGACGTGAGCAAGCTGGTGCTGTCGCCCACGGCGTACCTGGCCGCGCATCCGGTCAGGCTGATGGGCTGGTCGGCGGCCGTGCTGGCGCTCGCCATCGCGGTCGGGTACCTCGCCGCCGGGCGTCGCGTCCAGGCGGTCGTCCGGCGATCGGCGCGCCGCGCGGCGTCGAGTGAACCTCACGCCTCGGCCTGGTGGTTGTTGTTCGAGGAGCATCCGCCGGAGGTACCTGTCCACGTCGGCTGCTACCTGAGCGACGGGGGCTACCTGAGCGGTCGCCTGCACAGCTACAGCCGCGTCGGCAAGGAGTCCGGCGATCGCGAGCTGACGCTGCGCGACGAGATCACCTACCGCGAACCCGGCGAAGCCTCGGCCACGAGGGTGCTGCACAACGTCGGAGCCGTGAGCGTCAGCGCCCGCAACATCCAGTTCCTGACGGTGACCTACCTCGCCCCGCCCGAGAAGGCGGTCGGCCCGCCGCCGGAGGAGGACAGCTGATGTCACGAAGACCGCTGACGACGAAGTTCGGCTACACGGCGCCAGGCAACGCGGAGGTCGTGGGCTGGAGGTGCTACGAGGACGGGTGCCACCAAGGCGCGTCCGAGGCCCCACCGCACTGGCCCTACCTCTGCGAGAACTGCCGGAACCCCGTCGATCCGGTGTTCGCCGAGCCGTGGGCGCACGACGCCAAGGGCTACGAGTTGCGCGCCCAGGTCGCGTCTACCAGCGACGACTACATGCACCGGATGGCTTCCATCGACCTGTGCGCGTGGGAGTTCGAAGAGGCGCTGCGTCGCGGTAGCCATCTGGCGGCTGTGAAGGCACGTGAGGATCTGGCGCGGCTGGCGGCTCGGCTGCGCGCGATGGCCACGACCAGGCACCTGTACGCGGGGCGGTGGAAGATCATAGCTTCCGCTTTGCGGCACGACGTGCTGGATCACGCGGTGGACGAGGTTCTGGACTTCTACGAGGACGTCCGCGCGATCGAGAAACCCGACCTGGAGAAGAACGACCCGAGGACTGACGTGCGGACGTTCGTGGGCGCATGCCTGCTGTTCCTCTGTGATGAGCGATCGGTCAGGCATCCGCGGCGGAACGAGGTCGCGGCCGTCATGATCGAGAGGCACGACTTCCTGCGAGAGCACCAGTTCTCGGTCGGATCGCTGGACGAGGACCGGCACCGGGCCATGCAACTGCTCGCGAAGGTGCGCGGGACCGCACGACCTCGCGTGCCCGAGTGGCTGCCTCCCGCGGACGTGCCGGCGCCCGTCGACGACCGCGATCTGCCCGGCGCGGTCCGCGAGCGCCTCAAGGCCGCGACGGCGGTGGTTGCCGCCGCGAAACGCGGGCAGCGACTGGAGGAACTGGACGGGGTGCTCGGCGGCATGGCTCGCATGGTGCTGGCGGGCAACGGCACGGCCGTCGAGATCAGCGCGGCCGGTGTGCTGGCGGACGCCGCGCTCACCGTCGCCGAGATCCACGACGACCCGGCACCCCTGTTCGCCTCTGCGGAGATCCTCGGCCGGTCGTCGGCGCTGGCGCACCTGCTCCTGGCTCGCGCCCACGTCGTCACGGGCGAGATCTCGCTGGCGCAGAAGGAGGTCGAGACAGCACTGCGCTGCCCGGACGCCACGCGGCTCGGAGTGCTGCCGCATCTGCACGCGATGTACGGGTGGCTGGTCGTGCAACTGGCCCGCGACCGGATCGACGCGGGAATCGCCGCGTGCCGGACCGGCCGCCAGTTCGGGCGGGGGCGCGTCACCCCGGCCGATCCCGTGCTCGCACGTCTGCTCGCCGAGAAGGCGTTGCAGCGCAAGACTCCCGCGGTTGAGGCGGTGCCGTTGCTCGACGAGGCGTTGCGGCTGGCCAAGCGCGCCGGCGCACAAGCGGTCGCGCAGGAGGCGAAGTCGGCGCTCTCGGCGCTGACGGGGCGGGGCGACGTGCCGAAGCGGTTGCGTGCCTGGCGTTCCGCGGTGAAGGGAGCGGAGAGTGCTCCCGCCGGAGCGCGGATGAGACTGGCGATGGCGTGGGTGCGGTGGGCTCTCGGCACCGGCCAGACGGATCTGGCCGCCGAGGCGTATCACCACGTCGTCTCGCTGCTGCCCGCGCTCGTCCGGGTCCGGTACCGCGCCGACGCTCAAGCGCGGATGCTGGCGACGGTGCGCGAGCACACGGAGGAGGCGGGGTACTGGCTCGCGAAGGCGCGGCGTTACCGGGACGCGGCCGTGGCGCTGGAGACCGGTCGCGCCGTCGCGTTGAGCACGCTGGTCGAGCGCGACGATCCCGTTGTGAGACAGGCGTTGCTGGATGGCGGCCGAGGCGATCTGCTGCAGCGCTACCAGGCCGCGCTGACCGCGGTGGGAAGTGGTGACGGCCACCGCGCGTGGGCGCACTTCCGGGCGGTCGCGCGCGAGGTCGCCGACGTGATCGGGGCCGATCCGGTGGAACCTGTGGTGGAGTACGCGGACATCACCCAGGCCACGGGCGACGGCGCGCTGGTCTACGTGGCGTCCGCGGAGGCAGGTGGCTACGCGCTCATCGTCGCGGCGGCCCACGACCCGCAGTGCGTGTGGCTGCCGGACCTCGACCGGTTCTACGTCGAGGAGAGGCTGCGGAGCTGGCCGGAGGACGTGAAGTCCTGCAAGACCCTGCTGAGCGACGATCTCGACTGGTTGTGGCTCAGGGGCATGCGCGAGCTGCTGGCGTTCTTCGCCCACGGCTCGATCATCACGCTGATTCCGGTCGGTGTGCTGGCGTTGCTGCCCCTGCACGCGACCGCCGGGCGCGCCCTGCACTTCCCGGCGATCAGGTATGCGCCCAACGCACGGACCCTTCACTGGAGCAGGTCGCGTGCCGCGGCCATCGCGAACCGCCCGGCGCGCCTGCTCGTGGCCGACGTGCCGAACGCGCCGGGACAGAGCGTGTTGAGGTTCGCTCCGGCGGAGAGTGCCGCGGTGGCGGGGAACTGGCCAGGTCAGTGCACTCTGCTGCCCGAGGCGACCTGGGAGGCGTTCGAACCCGCCGCTCACCGGCACGACGTCTGGCACGTCGTGTGTCACGGCTGGGTCGACCGACAGGAGGTTCTGCGGAGCCTGCTGGCTTTCACCGACCGCGAGGTGACGATCGCCGACCTGCGTGAGCGATTCCGCTTCGAGCCTCGCAGGCTGGCGATCGTGTCCGCCTGCGACCTGCAGAACGTCGGTGCGGAGGTGCCGAACGAGGTCGTCGGACTCCCGTCGGCGTTGCTGCAGCTGGGTTTCGCGGGAGTGATCGCCGCTTCCTGGCCGGTGTCCGACCAGGCCACGGCCTTTCTGATGGCACGATTCCACCAGGTGTGGCGCGCCAGCGGAGCACATCCCGCCGTCGCGCTGGCCGCGGCGCAGAGATGGCTCAGGGACGCGGAGCTCGCGGATCTGTCCGCGGTCGCGCCGGAGATCCCGTTGCCGCCACCGGCTGTTGACGGGCCCTGTCCGTTCGCTCATCCGTTGTACTGGGCGGCGTTCGCCTACACGGGCGGGTGAGGGCGACCGTGCGGCCACGTGTCCGGGCCGTGGACATCCAGCCACCGGCCCCACTCGTGGCCCGTGAGCATGGCCGTGGGGAGGTTGCGCATCCGCTTGAACTCGATCCCGGCATCCAGCAGCGCCAAGGAGTCCGGGGATTTCAGCACCGCCTCGTCGCCGATCAGCTCGCGTACGAGGCGGCTCGCCCCGTACGTGGCGAAGCCCGTGTCGTCGCCCTGGATGAACTCGAGCAGGTCGGCGACGAAACCGGCCGGATCCTCCTGCGCGTCCGGCCAGAACGGCTGAATGCAGTAGGGGAAGATCTCGGTGGAGTCCTCGCCGGAACCGAAGACGTCGAGCTCGAAGCGGCCCAGCATCGCGAGCCTGTCCGTCATGTCGTCGGGAAATCTGGAGCGGGGCTTGCGGCTGAACCATCCCATGCCGGCGAATCCCTTCAGGAGGCGACTACGTCCGGCGATATCGCGCCCATCGGGATGCTCGTTACCGCCACGCCGGGACGGCCCCGCTCAGTCCTAAAAGGATGATCGGGGGCCGTCTGCGTTGGCGTGGAATTACTTTGCGGCTCTGGCCGCCAAGGCTTCCGGGATGGGGTCGTAGCGGGAGAAGCGGCGTGTGAAGGTGCCTGTGCCCGAGGTCATGGCGCGCAGTTCTATGGCGTAACGGAGCAGTTCGCTGGACGGGACCTCCGCGCGGATCACGGTGCGGCCGCCGTCGCCCGCTTCGGTGCCCAGGACGCGGCCCCGCCGGCCGGAGAGGTCGCCCAGGACGGTGCCCAGGTGTTCGTCGGGCAGGCGGATCGCGATTTCGTCCAGAGGTTCCAGGAGGGTCGTCCGGCCCGCGGCGGCGGCTTCCTTCAGGGCCATGGCGCCTGCTGTCTGGAAGGCGGCGTCCGAGGAGTCGACCGAGTGGGCCTTGCCGTCCACGAGGGTGACGCGGACGTCCACGACGGGGGTGTGGTCGTGCAGGCCGCGTTCCAGTTGGGCGCGCACGCCCTTTTCCACCGACGGGATGAACTGGTTCGGGATGGCGCCGCCGACGATCTTGTCGACGAACTCGAAGCCGGAGCCTCGGGGGAGAGGTTCCACGACGATGTCGCAGACGGCGTACTGGCCGTGGCCGCCTGACTGCTTGACGTGGCGGCCGTGGCCTTTGGCCGAGCCCGCGAACGTTTCGCGCAGGGCCACGCGGACCGGTTCGGTGTCGATCTCGGCTCCGCCCGCTCGCAGACGGGCCAGGACCACGTCGGCGTGCGCCTCGCCCATGCACCACAGGACCATCTGGTGGGTTTCGGCGTTGCGGTCCAGGCGGAGGGTGGGGTCGCTGGCGACCAGGCGGTTGAGGTTGCGGGCCAGGTTGTCCTCGTCGCTGCGGGTTCTGGGGACCACCGCCACGGGCAGGAGAGGCTCCGGCATGTTCCACGGGGCCATCAGGAGGGGTTGTTCCGGGGCGGAGACGGTGTCGCCGGTTTCGGCGGTGGTGAGTTTGGTGAGGGCGCAGAGGTCTCCGGCCACGCAGTACGGGACTTCGCGCAGGGACGCTCCCAGCGGGGAGTAGATGTGGGCCACGCGTTCATCGGCGTCGTGGTCCTCGTGGCCCCGGTCGGACATGCCGTGGCCCGAGACGTGCACCGGGCGTTCCGGGCGCAGCGTGCCGGAGAAGACGCGGACCAGGGAGACGCGGCCCACGTAGGAGTCGACCGCGGTGCGGACCACCTCGGCCACCAACGGGCCGTCCGGGTCGGCCGCCATCCGGGGCTGGGGGATGCCCTCGACCGTGGTGACGGTGGGGACCGCGTGTTCCAGCGGGGACGGGAAGGCTCGCGTTATGCCGTCCAGCAGTTCGGTCAGGCCCATGCCGGTGGCTGCGCAGACCGGCATCACCGGGTGGAAGGAGCCGCGGGCGACAGCGGTCTCCAGGTCGGCGATGAGGGTGTCCTGGTCGATCTCCTCGCCCGCCAGGTAGCGGTCCATGAGGGTCTCGTCTTCGCTTTCGGCGATGATGCCCTCGATGAGGGCGGCGCGTTCGTCCGGGTAGTTGTCGCCCTGGGTCAGGAGGCCGACGAGGCTGTCGCCTTCCTGCATGTAGAGGGGGACCACGCCCGCGCCGAACGCGGCCTGGCAGGCGAGCACCTCCGTCATGGTGTCGGCCCGGTGGTGGTCGGTGCGGGTGATGACCACGGCGCGCGGCATGCCGACCTGGGCGCACTCCTCCCACAGGGCGACGGTGGCGGCGTCCACGCCCTCGAAGGCGTTCACAACAAAAAGGGCCGCGTCCGCGGCCCGTAGTCCTGCCCTCAGTTCGCCCACGAAGTCGACGTAGCCGGGGGTGTCGATGAGGTTGATCTTGACGTCGCCGTGGTGGAGCGGAGCTACGGAGAGGCCTACCGATCGTTGTTGTCGTACGGCGGCCGGGTCGTGGTCGCAGACGGTCGTGCCCTCGGTCACCGATCCTGCTCGGGTCAGGACGCCGGTGGCGGCCAGCAAGGCTTCGGTGAGCGTCGTCTTGCCCGCCCCGGACGGGCCCACGAGCACGACGTTGCGGACCTTGGCCGGATCGTCTACAGCGACCGCGCCTGCCGGTGTCCCGTTGTCGGAGTGCTTGCTTCCCATGGCTACCTCCGTCAAGTCGTAGTGTTCGATCTCACACCCGTTCACCTCCCGGTACAAGTAGAAGACCCCGACTGGATGCCCGCCTGGATGTGAGCCGGTTTTGTTTCTTGGGGAAGTGGCACGGGTCACGACCTGCGGTTGATCTGGAAGTGGCCTTCTGGTTCCGGGCTTCAGTGGCTTGGGTGAGGTGGCCACGTGAGACGTAGGATGGGTTCACCGGAACTTCCCCTCGTGAAAGGTTGGCCCGTGAGCAACGACCAGGTCACTGGCACCGCCCGCGTCAAGCGCGGCATGGCCGAGATGCTCAAGGGTGGCGTGATCATGGACGTGGTCGACGCCACTCAGGCGAAGATCGCGGAGGACGCCGGCGCCGTCGCCGTCATGGCGCTCGAGCGCGTGCCCGCCGACATCCGCGCGCAGGGCGGCGTCGCCCGCATGAGCGACCCCGACCTGATCGACGGGATCATCAACGCCGTCTCCATCCCCGTGATGGCCAAGGCCCGCATCGGCCACTTCGTCGAGGCCCAGGTGCTCGCGTCGCTGGGCGTCGACTACATCGACGAGTCCGAGGTGCTGACCCCGGCCGACTACGCCAACCACATCGACAAGTGGGCCTTCACGGTTCCCTTCGTCTGCGGCGCGACGAACCTCGGCGAGGCCCTGCGCCGCATCACCGAGGGCGCGGCGATGATCCGCTCCAAGGGCGAGGCCGGCACCGGTGACGTCTCCAACGCCACCACGCACATGCGCAAGATCCGCCAGGAGATCCGCCGCCTGCAGAACCTGCCCGAGGACGAGCTGTACGTGGCCGCCAAGGAGCTCCAGGCGCCGTACGAGCTCGTGAAGGAGATCGCGCAGAACGGCAAGCTCCCCGTCGTGCTGTTCACCGCCGGTGGCATCGCGACCCCGGCCGACGCCGCGATGATGATGCAGCTCGGCGCCGAGGGCGTGTTCGTCGGTTCCGGCATCTTCAAGTCCGGCAACCCGGCCCAGCGCGCCGAGGCCATCGTGAAGGCCACGACCTTCTACGACGACCCGGACGTCATCGCCAAGGTCTCGCGCGGCCTGGGTGAGGCCATGGTCGGCATCAACGTCGAGGACGTTCCGGAGCCGCACCGCCTGGCCGAGCGCGGCTGGTAGGTCTCAGGTTCGAACGAAGGCGCATCGCTTTGAGCGGTGCGCCTTTTCGTTGTGCGGCGAGGAAGAAGATCGCGCCGCCGGGCAGGCGGCAGGGCCGTCCGGTGGAGTGGTCGGGATGGGCGGAGTCGTCGTGGACGCACCGTTCGGCTCGGACGCGGATATGATCGTCCGGCTGGCGCGAGCAGTCCTCCCGGACTTCCGCCCATCCCATGGTCAGGGCTTTCCCCGAACCACCTGTCACCTCATGTGCGCACCGTCTCCGTGAGACCGGACAACGCGGCCGGCAGCGGCTCGTGGTGCAGCACCCCGAGCCGTTGCGTCGCACGGGTCAGCGCCACATACAGCTCGGCCGCACCGCGCGGCCCGTCCGCCATGATCCGTTCCGGCTCGACGACCAGCACCGAGTCGTACTCCAGGCCCTTGGTCTCGGAGGCGGGAATCGTGCCGGGCACGCCGGGCGGCCCGATCACGACGCTCGTGCCCTCCTGCGAGGCCTCCGCCGCCACGAACTCCGCGATCGCGGCGGGCAGCTCGTCGACGGAGACCTGGCGTGCCCACGGCTGGACTCCGTTGGCGCGCACGGACTCCGGTGCCTGCACGTCCGGCGCGAACTCGGCGAGCACCCTGGCGGCGACCGCCATGATCTCGGCCGGCGTGCGGTAGTTGACGGTCAGCGAGCGGTAGAGCCAGCGGCCCGGCACGTACGGTTCGAGCATCTCCGCCCACGTCGAGGCACCCGCCGACGAACGGCGCTGCGCCAGGTCTCCCACGACCGTGAAGGAACGGCCGGGGCAGCGGCGCATCAGCACTCGCCAGTCCATTTCGGACAGTTCCTGCGCCTCGTCGACCACCACGTGCCGGTAGGTCCAGCCGCGGTCGGAAGAAGCGCGTTCGGCGAGCGTGCGGGTGTCGTGCTCGTCGAACCGGTCGGCCAGGTCCTCGGCGAAGAGCAGGTCCGTGGCGAACAGGTGGTCCTCGTCGTCCATGTGGTCCTGGCGGCCGACGAGGCTGTCCAGCACCTCCGCGGCGTACCTGGCCTCGGCCTGCTTCTCGGCCTGCACGGCCTGGTCGAGCGCCTGTTCCCTGCCGTCGCGGCCCAGCAGCTCGTGCAGCTCGTCGAGCAGCGGCACGTCCGACACCGTCCACGCCGTGCCGTCAACGCGCTGCAGCGACGGATCGGCGCCCGCCGCCGCCAGACGTTCCGGAGACGTGTACAGCGAGCCCAGGAGCTCCTCAGGGGTCAGCAACGGCCACAGCTCGTCCAGCGCCAGCGTGAACCGCTCGTCGTCGGCGAGCTCCTTGAGCAGGCCCGAGCGCATGTCCTCCCAGCCCTGCTTGTCGGACCGCGACAACCAGCCCTTCCCGATCCGGCCCAGAGCGCGTTCGGTCAGGACGTACGTGATGATCTCGGTGAACACCTTGCGGGCCTCGTTGTGCGGCAGGCCGCTGTCGCGCGCCTCCTGCCGTGCCCACTCCGCGGTCTCGGCGTTGATCTCGACGACGACGTCCTTCATGCCGATCGGGATCGGCGCGGAAGGCAGCCGCTGCCGGTCCGCCACGGCCGTCTTCAGCACCTCCGCCATCTTCAGCGAGCCCTTGAGCCGTGCGACGTCCGGCGTGTCCTCCAGCGAGGTCCGCAGGCCCGGCAGCAGGCCGCCGGCGGTCGAGAACACCACGTCGGACTCGCCCAGCGACGGCAGGACGCGGCCGATGTGGTTGAGGAACGCCGGGTTCGGGCCCACGACGAGGACGCCGTGCCGTTCCATGCGCTCTCGTTGCGTGTACATCAGATAGGCGACGCGGTGCAGCGCCACGACGGTCTTGCCGGTGCCGGGGCCGCCCTCGATCACCAGCACACCGGGGTGGTCGAGCCGGATGATCGCGTCCTGCTCGGCCTGGATGGTCGCCACGATGTCGCGCATGCCCTCGCCGCGCGGCGCGTTCAGCGCCTCGAGCAGGGCCACGTCGCCCTGTTCCTCGCCGAGCCTGCCGAAGACCTCGTCGGTGAACCCGGCCACGGCACGGCGGCGGGTGTGGAACTGGCGGCGCCGGGCCATGCCTTCCGGCCGGGCCCCGGTGGCGGTGTAGAACGGGCGCGCCGCCGGTGCGCGCCAGTCGAGCAGCACCGGCTCGAAGTCGTCGAACTCGTCGAACAGGCCGATCCTGCCGATGTAGGAGCGGTCGCCGTCGACGCTGTCCAACCGGCCGAAGCACAGCCCGTAGTCGGCGACGTTCAGCCGCTTCATGTCGCGGTGCCGGGCCCGCACCTCGTTGTCCCGATCCATGGCCGTCTCGCCGGTGCCACCCAGCGCAGACTGATAAGCCGCCTTCACGCGCGCGCGTTCGGCATCGAGCCGTGCGTAGAGACCGGCCACGTAGTCGCGTTCGGACTGCAGTTCTTCTTCGTACCCCACGTGCTCCCCACAGCGCCTGTTTTCTGGCATGAGGCGATGAGTGTGAACGACGCACGGGGTCTTGTGGCAAGGCCCCCCACCTGCTATACGGTTAAGTGGGAGAAAAACGGGGGAGCCTTTTCGCGTACGCGACCCGGCAGGGGCGCCGCGGCCAGTTGCTCCGATGCCCCCTCACCGCCACCGGATCAGGGTCCAGCAGCCGCATCTCCAGGCGCTCGACGAGCCGCGTGATCACGACCTTCATCTCCGAGTGCGCGAAGTGTTCGCCCAGACAGCGGTGGATGCCGCCGCCGAACGTCTGCAGCGCCGACGCGGGCTCGGTGAGGAACCGGTCCGGCCGGTACTCGCCGGGATCGCCGAACACGGCCGCGTCTCGGTGCGACACACCGGGATGCAGCATCACCGTCGCGCCGCGCGGTATGACGCAAGTCTCATGTGGAATGTCCACTGTGGCCACCCGGGCCAGGAACGCGGTCACCGGGTGCAGCCGCTCGGACTCCCGCAGTGCCCGGCCGAGGAACGCGTCGTCGTGCACGCGCGCCAGCTCGTGCGGGTGGCGGAGCAGGTCGATCAACGCCCAGCACAAATGCCCGGTCGTCGTCTCGTGCCCGACCCACACGAGCATGACCACGAGATCGACCAGCAGGTCGTCCCGCAACGCAGTGTTCGCCATCACCTCGAGGAAGTCCGGTTCCTCCGCCGGGATCGCGCGTCGCTCGGTCACCAGCGTCGACGTGATCCGCCGCAGCCGGTCGCGCGCACGGTGGCTCCGCAGCAGGTGAGGCGCGGGCACCCAGCCGGGCAGCAACGGGTCCATGCCGTCCGCGAACGCCCGGAACTCGGTCAGCAGCCCGCGGAACCGCGACGCCGCGTCGCCACCGAGGAAGAGCGACGTGGCGATCTCGATCACCAGCGGCCCGAGCAGATCGGTCAGCTCGACCGTGCCCACGTCCGGCAGGGAGTCGATCAGCGCGTTCGTCCTGCGGTCCATCTCCTCGACCTGCCGCGCGATCCGCCCGCGGGTGAACTGCGGCACCAGCACCGCCCGTTGCCGCAGGTACTCCCGGTGCTCCGCGAGCCAGAAGGTGTTGCCGCCGAACATGTGCCGCAGGAACCGGTAGGCCTCGCGGATGGACAGCCTGAGCGCGTCCGACTCGGCGTGGAAGAACTTCGCGTTGTCCTGCCCCAGCAACACGACCCCGGGCCCGCCCGGCAGTCGCACCGAGAACATCCGGCCGTGTTCGGCGTGTCCGCGCCGCACCAGCTCACCGGGGTCGCGCAGGAACTCCCAGGTGTGGCCGAGCAGCGGGCGCGCTCCGGAAACCGCAGGTGGCAGGGTCACAATCGCTGTATAGCGCCCTGATGTTCGCCCGGCCAGGAGCAGAACGGGAGCCTGCCGAGACGTGTGGAGCGTGTGTAGGGGCCGTGTAGTCGGCCTCCCCAGGCTGAGCGCCAACCACTCGACAGGGGAGACCAACCGTGAAGAGGATGCTCGTGGCGCTCGGCGCCGCCGTGCTGTCGCTGGCGTTAGCGGCACCCGCGGTAGCCGCACCGCCAACGCCCGCGTTCGGCGCGGCCATCGACAAGTACGCCACCTACGTGGGCCAGACGACGTGCGACCCGGACGCCAAACCGGGCGTGATCGGGTTCCGCGACCTGCTCAAGACCGAGTACGGCCGCGCCGACCTGGGCATGGTCCGCGCCTGCGACTCCGGCGGCCAGAGCGAGCACAAGGAAGGCCGTGCCCTCGACTACCCGTTCAACGCGACGAACTCCACCCAGGCGGCGCAGGCCGCCGACGTCATCAACTGGCTGCTCGCGACCGACCAGTACGGCAACAAGCACGCGCTGGCCCGGCGGCTGGGCATCATGTACATGATCTGGAACCACAAGATCTGGAAGGCCTACGAGACCTCCGCCGGCTGGCAGGCCTACAGCGGAGAGTCGCCGCACACCGACCACATCCACTTCAGCTTCAGCTGGGCGGGCGCGCGCAAGCAGACGACGTGGTGGACGGCCGCGCGCAGCCTCTCGGCGGAGAGCGTGAACGGCGACCGCTACGACGACCTCCTGGCGGTCGCCCCGGACAACACGATGCGCCTGTACCCCGGCACCTCCGCCGGAACGTTCGGCGCCTCCAGTGAGGTCGGTCCGGGGTGGTCGTCCTTCAACCGGATCGGTGTCGGTGACACGAACGCCGACGGCTTCGCGGACATCATCGCCACGGACGCCGACGGTTCGTTGCACTACTGGCACAACTCGGGCCGCGGCACGTTCACGAAGCTGGCCAACGCCGGTTCGGGCTGGCAGACGCTGGAGTGGTTCGCGGTCATGGACGTGAACGGCGACAACCGCGCGGACATCGTCGGGCGTGACGGCGGGCGGCTGTACTGGTACCCCGGCGAGGGCTCGGGCAAGTTCTCCGCCCGCATCTTCATCGGTGAGGGCTGGGCTACGTTCCCGCGCTTCGCCGGCGGCGACGCGGACGGTGACGGCGACGGCGATCTGTGGGGCGTGAACGCCGCCGGTGAGCTGTTCTTCTGGGAGGGCAACGGAAACGGCACCTTCTCCAGCGGCGCCAAGGTCGGCGCCGGGTGGTCCGGGTTCTCGGGGCTCAACGTGCTCGACGTGAACGGTGACGCTCGCGCGGACGTCGTGGCGGTGCGGTCCAGCGACTCGACGTTGTGGCGGTGGAGCGGTGAGGGCGACGGGACGCTCTCGACGGCGGTGCAGGTCGGCTCGGGGTGGAGCGGCTTCCGGCCCGCCGCCTACTGAACCTTCCCGCGTGTCATGGTCGTGGAGCACACCGTCTAAGTGGTGTGCTCCATGACCATCATCGCGGTCGTGCCCGGCTCCAGCGCCTTGCAGATGTGCGGCAGGTCGCCGGGATAGACGATGTAGTCGCCGGGTCCGAGCTCGACCGGGTCCTCGGCGAGCCCGGCCAGGCAGCGCCCCGACGCCACGATCATGTGCTCGACGCTGCCCGGCACGTGCGGCTCGGACTCGCGGGCGCCGCCGGGTTCGAGGGCCAGCCAGTAGATGTCGTGCTTGGTGCCCGGACGGCAGGCGGCCAGCAGGGTGGCCGAGTAGTGCGCGCGCTCGGAGTGGATGACCGGGCCCTCGCCGGCGCGGATCACCTGGACGCGGGGGACGGCGGGTTCGACCAGGCGGCTGAAGGGGACGCCCAGCGCCACGCCCAGGGCCCACAGGGTCTCCACGCTGGGGTTTCCGGCTCCGGACTCCAGTTGCGAGAGCGTCGACTTGGCGATGCCGGCCTTGCGCGCGAGGTCGGAGAGCGACAGGCCCGTGCGGTCGCGCTCGCGGCGGAGGTTGGCCGCGATGAGGTCTAGTGGTGCGTTCGACACAGAAGTCCATCCGTTCGGCTTGACGAACACCAGTCCCAGGTGTTCACCTTAATGGGTGGTGCGTTCGATATGGCGAACCCTTGATGGTGTGCTTCTGCGTGACGTGGCCGCAGTCGCACTTGGTGCCGCGGTCACCGGTGCCTCGTTCGGCGCGATCTCGGTCGGGTCGGGCCTGCCGTGGTGGATGCCGGTGCTGATGTCGCTGGTGATCTTCGCGGGCGGCTCGCAGTTCATGGCCGTGGGCATCGTCGCCGCTGGTGGCAGCCCTGCCGCGGCCGTTGTCGCCGGGCTGGTGCTCAACGCGCGGCACCTGCCGTTCGGGCTGGCGATCGGGGACGTGCTGGGCAGGAGTTCGCTGGCGAGGATCGTCGGCAGTCACCTGCTGATCGACGAGTCGACGGCGTTCGCGATGTCGGAGAAGGACCCCGCTAGAGCGCGGGCGGCTTACTGGGCGTGCGGCGTGTCGTTGTTCTTCAGCTGGAACTCCGGAGTGCTGATCGGGGCGCTCGCGGGGCAGGCGATCGGCGACCCGGCGACGTTCGGGCTGGACGCGGCGTTCCCGGCGGCCATGCTCGCGCTCACCCTCCCCGCCTTGAAGGACGCGGCGACGCGTAACGCGGCCCTCGTTGGCGCGGTGATAGCGCTCGTGACGACGCCGTTCCTGCCTGCCGGTGTGCCGGTGTTGCTCGCGCTCGCCGGGCTGTTCGCGTTCCGGACCACGAAGAAGGAGGAGCCGTGCCCGTCGCCGCAGTCCTGATCCTCGCCGCGGGCACGTTCGCGATCCGGCTCGCCGGGCCGCTGCTGCGTGACCGGGTCAAGTTGCCGGAGAAGGTCAACGAGTTGATGACGGCGAGTGCCACCGTGTTGTTGTTGGCGCTGGTCGCGGTGTCGGCGCTGACGAACGGCAAGCAGTTCGGCGGCTGGGCGCTCGCGGCCGGAGTGGTGGTTGGTGGCGTGGCGGCCTGGAGGAAGGCGCCGTTCGTCGCGGTGATCGTGCTGGCCGTGGGGACCACGGCCGTGCTGAGGCTCGCGGGAGTGGCCTGAGGTGGCGTGATGCCTCCGCGATAGGGGGTCGATGGGCGGCAGGCCTCAGATGGACCCATGGCTGCGAAACCTGGACTGGTCGGGCGGGACCGGGAGACGACCCAGCTCGCGGGCGCGCTGTCCGCGGCGGCGGGTGGCGACGGGCACCTCGTCGTGGCCACCGGGGGACTGGGCGCCGGCAAGACGGCCCTGCTCACCGCCGCGCGGGAGCTGGCGGCGCAGCGGGGGTTCACGGTGCTGGCGGCGCGGGGCAGCTATCTGGAACGGGAGCTGCCGTTCGGGCTGGTGAGCCGCTTGTTCGTCTGCGTGCAGCCGGGCGACGAGGTGCAGCACCTGCCGCGCATCGCCGCCGCGCTGGGGCAGTCCGACCAGCTCGCTGAGCCTGGGCCCGTGACGTTGCCCGAACTGCACGTCCTGCACCGGGCGCTCGCGCGCATGGCCGGCGATCGGCCCGTGGCCATCGTCGTCGACGACGCGCAGTGGGCGGACCAGCCGTCGCTGCAGTGGCTGAGCACGCTCCCGCACCGCATCGAGCACCTGCCGGTGTTCGCGCTGGCGGGGATCGGCGCGGGCGAGGTGTGCACGGGGCCGCAGACGCTCGAGGAGCTGCTCGCCGCGAGCACCAGCGAGATCCGGCTGGACGAGCTGTCGTTCGACGGCGTGCGCGCGTTGGTCGAGCAGGAGCTGGGGCAGCGGGTTGACGACGACTTCGTGACGCGCTGCCGTGCTCAGGCGGGCGGCAACCCGTTGCTGCTGCTGAACCTGATCCGTGCCCATCCCGGTGAGACCGCGCCGGCGTTGCTGCCGACGGTCAACGTCCGGCTGCGCCGCCTCGCCCCGCACGCTCCCGACGCGCTGCACGCGTTGGCCGTGCTGGGCGGCGAGGTCACGTTGCCGCGCGTCGCCGAGCTGATCGGCATCGAACCGTGCGAGCTGGCCGGCACGATCGCCGCGCTGCACAGGATGGGGCTGCTGTCGGCGGACGGCTCGTTGGTGCATCCCTTGGTGCGCAACACACTTCGCGAAGAGCTGACCATCACCGAGCGTCAGGACCTGCACGCCGCCGCGGCCCGGCTGCTGACCGAGACGGGTGCGTCGGCGGAGGCGGTGGCCGAGCACCTGGTCGAGACGCGGCCGCTGGGCGAGGAGTGGACGACCGAGGTGCTGGTGTCCGCCGCCGGACGGGCCCGTGCGCGCAACCGGGTCGTGGACGCGGTCCGGTACCTGCGCAGGGCCATGGACGAGCCCGGATCCGGTGAGCTGCTGGCGGAGCTCGGCGAGGTCGAGTCCTATGTGGACGTCCCGGCGGCCGTGGACCACCTGGGCGAGGCCGATCCCGCGCACCCCGCGTTGCCGGGCCTGCTGGCGTTGCTGGGGGAGGAGCCGGAGTTCGAGCCGGACGCGGTCGGCGACCCGGACGTCATGCCCGCGACTCCCTCGGAGTTCGACCCGTACCTGCGGGCGATCGCGCTGCTGCGCACGCGTGGCGAGCTGACTGCGGCCTACGCCCGTGTGGACCGCGCGTTGACCATCGCGCGGAGGTGGCAGCACAGGCCGTGCGTCGCCGCGGCACTCACGGCGCGTTCGACGTGCCTGCGTGATCTCGGACGGCTGGCCGGCGCCGAGTCTGATGCGCGCGAGGCGTTGGCGGTGCTGGAGAGCTGCGGGGCGGCACGGGTGTCGACGCCGATCTTCGCCGCGCTGACCGAGCTCGCGCTGGCACTGCTGGAGATGGGCGACGTCGACGTGGCGTCGCAGGTGTTCGAGGTCGTGCCGGGCGAGGTACCGGACCTGTTCAGCGCACCGGCGCTGCTGGCCGCGCGTGGCCGGGTGCGGATCGCGGCCGAGCGGCGCAAGGACGGCGTGCGAGACCTGCTGGACTGCGGTGAACGGCTCCGTGCGCGCGGTTGCGACAGCACGTCGTGGCGGCTTCCTCTCGGAGGAGACCACCTCGCCACGGAGGAACTGTTGGCGCGCGCAACAGGCGCGGTGCTGCCGTTGGCGGCCGTACTCCGCGAACAGGGCGTGCTCAGAGGCGTCGAAGGCGTTGCGCTGCTTGAGGAGTCGGTGCGACTGCTGGCCACCACGGGCGCGCTGCTGGAACGGGCCCGCAGCCACTTCGCGCTCGGCCGGGCGCTGCACCTGGCCGGACGGGTCAAGCCCGCCCGCGCCGAGCTGCGGGTCGCCGTGGATCTCGCCGACGACTGCGGCGTCGAGGACCTCGCCGAGGAGATCCGGCAGGAGCTGGCCGCCGGACCCGCCGGGCTCACCGAGTCCGAGCGACGGGTGGCCGCGCTCGCCGCCGAGGGCAAGATGAACCGGGAGATCGCGGCCGCGCTGTTCGTGCAACTGCGCACGGTCGAGATTCACCTGACCAAGGTTTACCGCAAACTCGGTATTGACGGCCGTGACCAGCTCGCGCCCGCATTGCGACTCGCGAGTTAGTGCTTGCGAACGTGGGAAAAGAGGAGGTTTGTATGAACCTCTGTCACCTCCCTCCGACTGGTGAATTTGTCCAGAACGAGTCGTTGCAGATGGCCGACGTCCGATACCGCGACATGCACTAGGAAATCTTCCGGTCCTGTCACGTGTGAGAGCGCAAGAGTTTCGGGCAATGAGAGAACGTAGGCCATGAACGGGTCGACGATCTCCTTGGTGTGCGGACGGATCTTGAGCGCGAGCATCGCCTGCACGTGCCGTCCGAGCGCGCCCAGGTCGACCTCCGCGTGGTAGCCGGTGATCACCCCGCGCTCCCGCAACGCCCGGTGCCGCACGACCGCCGTCGACTGCGCGACGTTCACGCGTTCGGCCAGGTCCTTGTTCTGCAGCCGCGCGTCCTTCCGCAGCTCCCGCACGATGGCCTCGTCGATCGAATCCAGCACGGCTCTTCTCCGTTCCACCGAATCTGCTGCGGTCCAGCACCCGTTCTGACGAGGAAGTCTCCACCATTCCGGCCATGACGCGCATCGAGACCATCGCAGTGCACGGCGGCCGCGACGACCTCGCGGAGCTCGGCGTGCACGCACCCCCGATCGACCTGTCCACCACCTACCCCGTGCCTGACCAGGCGCTCGGCGGGGAGGCACTGGGTGAGTGGGCCACCGGCGCCGCACAGGCCTCGTCGCCCGTGTACGCGCGGCTGCACAACCCGACGGTCGCCCGGTTCGAGAAGGCACTGGCCGCGCTCGAGCACACCGAGGTCGCGGTCGCGTTCGGCAGTGGCATGGCCGCGGTGACCGCGGTGATCCAGGCAGCGTGCGTGATGGCCGGAAAGCCGCACGTCGTGGCCGTGCGACCGCTCTACGGCGGCACCGACCACCTGCTGTCGTCCGGTCTTCTGGGCGTCACCACCACCTATGTCGAAGCAGGCCTGGTGTCCTCCGCGATCCGGCCGGACACCGGGCTGATCGTCGTCGAGACGCCGGCCAACCCGAACCTGGACCTGGTGGACATCGAGCACGTCGTCCGCCAGGCCGGGTCCGTGCCGGTCATGGTCGACAACACCTTCGCGACACCGATCCTGCAGAACCCGGCGCTGCACGGGGCCTCCTACGTCCTGCACTCCGGCACCAAGTACCTCGGCGGGCACGGGGACGTGCTCGGCGGCGTCGTGGCCTGCTCGGACGCGCTGGCAGCGGCGTTGCGGCAGGTCAGGATCATCACCGGCGCGGTGCTGCACCCGCTGGGCGGCTACCTGCTGCACCGCGGGCTCGCGACGCTGCCGTTGCGCGTCGAGGCGGCTTCACGCAGTGCCGCCGTGCTGGCTGTGCGGCTCGCCGAGCACGACGCCGTCGAGTTCGTGCGCTACCCGTCCGCGTCGGTGCAAATGCGGGGGACCGGAGCGATGATCGCCTTCGGCGTGCACGGCGATCCGACGTCGATCGTGCGGCGCCTGAGCCTGATCACGCCCGCCGTGTCGCTGGGCTCCGTCGACACCCTGATCGAGCACCCGTGGGCGCTCACCCATCGCCTGGTACCCGGTGAAGAACTGCGCGCATCGGGCGTTCCGGAGAATCTGCTTCGCATTTCAGTAGGACTCGAGCACGTCGAAGACATTTGGAACGACCTGAACGCCGCCCTGAACGTCACATCGTGTGACGTCGATTACGTTAAGCCTTCCCCAACTGATTACTTGGTGATGACCGCCGCTCACTAGGGTCCCCCGCAACAGTGCGTCGGGGCGCGGGAGGTTCCGACGCGTGCATTTTTCCGTTTCGGAAGGAACCCCCTCGTGAGTTCTGTGGAAACTGATGCGGACGGCTACACCAAGTCGCTGAGCAAGCGTCAGGTGCAGATGATCGCCATTGGTGGCGCGATCGGCGTCGGCCTCTTCCTGGGCGCGGGCGGACGCCTCGCCACGGCGGGGCCGTCGCTGATCCTGTCGTACGCCGTGTGCGGCATCGCCGCGTTCTTCGTCATGCGCGCGCTGGGCGAACTCGTCCTGCACCGCGCGGTCGCCGGCAGCTTCGTGGAGTACGCCCGCGAGTTCATCGGCCCGTGGGCCGGCTTCGCGTCCGGTTGGCTGTACTGGCTCAACTGGGCGATGACGGGCATCGCCGAGATCACCGCAGTCGCGATCTACATGCACAAGTGGTTCCCGACCATGCCGCAGTGGATCACCGCGCTGATCGCACTGGTGGTCCTGGTCGCCATCAACATGTTGTCCGTCAAGCTGTTCGGCGAGCTGGAGTTCTGGTTCTCGGTCATCAAGGTGACCGCGATCGTGGTCTTCCTCGTCACCGGTATCGGCCTGGTCATCGGCGCCGCGGACGTCGGCGGCACGACGGCTTCGGTGTCCAACACCCTGGGCCACGGCGGCCTGTTCCCGGCCGGCTTCGGCGTGGCGCTGGTGACCCTGCAGGCCGTGATCTTCGCCTACTCGGCCATCGAACTCGTCGGCATCGCCGCCGGTGAGACCAAGGACCCGCACAAGATCATGCCGCGTGCCATCAACGGCGTGGTGTACCGCATCGCGATCTTCTACGTCGGCTCCGTGCTGCTGCTGACGATGCTTCTGCCGTGGGACCACTACACCGGCAGCGAGTCGCCGTTCGTGACCGTGTTCTCGGCGCTGGGCATCCCGGCCGTCGGCGACATCATGAACGCGGTGGTGCTGACCGCGGCCCTGTCGTCGTGCAACTCGGGTCTGTACTCGACCGGCCGCATCCTGCGTTCGCTCGCGCAGAAGGGCGAGGCGCCGGCGATCACGGGCAAGATGAACTCCCGCCACGTGCCCTACGGCGGCATCCTCTTCACCGCCTGCGCCTACCTGCTCGGCGTGGTGCTCAACTACACCGTGCCCAAGGACGCGTTCGACATCGCGATCGCCATCGCGTCGCTCGGTGTCGTGTCGACGTGGGCCACGCTGATCATCTGCCAGATGCGGTTGCGGCAGAAGGCTTTGCGCGGAGAGATCGAACGGCCGTCGTACCGGATGCCGGGCGCGCCTTACACCGGCTGGCTGACACTCGCGTTCCTCGCGCTGGTGATCGGGCAGATGGCGTTCTCGTCCGGCGAGGCCGAGCGGATCGCGTTCTGGTCGATCCCGGGGCTCGCTCTGGTGCTGTTCCTGGGGTGGCGCTACGTGAAGTCGCGTCAGCCCGTCGCGCCGGAGCGGGAAGAGCTCGTCACAGTCGACTGACCCGTCGTGCGGTGATGATCGCGAGCCGTCCCCTCACGAAGGGGGCGGCTCGTTTTTTTCGCGGTGGAGTGTCACTCGGTCGGGCGGCTCGGAACGCGGCGCGCGGCGGGGCGGAGCAGCCTGACCGCATGACGACGAGCCACCTCGAACATTTGGAACACCCGCATGCCCACGGCGACGGCTGCGGACATGTCGGAGTACCGCACAGCGACCACGTCGACTACGTCCACGACGGTCACATCCACCGGGAGCACGACGGTCATTTCGACGAGTGCGAGCCGGGTGGCCACGACGAGCACGGCGCCCATGAGCACGACCACGGTGACGGCTGTGGCCACGTGGCCGTTCCGCACGCCGGGCACGTCGACTACGTCCACGACGGACATCGGCACGCGGCCCACAACGGGCACTACGACGAACACTGAGCTCCGGACCCCCGGCTCACGCGGCTGAGCCGGGGCCGGCCAGCACGTCGACATCGTTGGCGTGCATGGGTTTGCCGCAGTTCGCGCAGCACAGTTCGGTCGTGCTGATCTCGCCGCACGCGTGGTGGCGGTAGAGGACCGGCGGCCCCGCCTCGCCCGCGAGCCACCTGTCGCCCCAGCCGACCATGACCATCAGCATGTCCACGAGTTCGGTGCCCTTCTGCGTGAGCACGTACTCGTAGCGCGGCCGGTTGTCGTACGGGCGGCGCTCCAGCACGCCGTGGTCGACGAGGTGGTTGAGCCGCTCGGTCAGGACCTTGCGGCTAATGCCCAGATCGGCCTGGAGCTGCTCGAACCGGCTCATGCCGACCCACACGTCACGCAGGATCAGCGGCGACCACGGTTCGCCGATGACGTCGAGGGTGCGCGCGATCGAGCACGCCATCTTGCTGAAGTCCGTCCGCTGCATGACCCCACTTTAGCAATCGGGGTTCCCTCAAGGAACTCCGCTTGTTAGGGTTCCCTCAAGGAACTCAAGGAGGCGATCATGGGCAAGGTCATCAGCGCGCACTCGGTCTCGGCCGACGGGTACATCACGGGTCGTTCGCCCCGCGCCGGTCACGGGCTCGGCGACGGCGGGATGCTCTTCGACTGGTACTTCGACGGCGACACGCCGAGTCAGGTGTTCGACGGGTTCAAGCTGAGCGAGCCCAGCGCCAAGATCTTCGACTTCCTGGCCGCACGCGTCGGCGCGGTGGTGGCCGGATGCAACACCTACGAGGACTCCGAGCACTTCGGCGGCGGCAGCCCGCATCCTGGAGCGAAGGTGGTCGTGCTCAGTCACCGTCCAGCCCCGGAGATCACCTCGCGGCAGACGCTGGTGACCACCGGTATCGAAGACGCGATCATGACCGCCCTCGAACTGGCCGAGGGCAAGGACGTCGGCCTCATGGGCGGCGGCGTGCTCGCGTCAGCGCTGGAGGCAGGCCTCGTCGACGAGGTCGTCCTGCACCAGGTCCCGATCCTGCTCGGCGAGGGCCGCCCGTTCTTCCAGGCCTTGCCGCGGCACGTGCGGCTCTCGCTCGTCGAAGTCGTGGCCGCGCCCGGTGTCACCCACGTCCGTTACGAGGTCCAGCGATGATCACCCAGGAACTGCGCCGCGTGCTCGACGGCACCTCGCTCGCCCATCTCGCCACCGTGCTGCCCGACGACGCGCCGCACTCGGTTCCGGTGTGGGTCGGCACGCACGGCGACCACATCGCGATCCTCACCGGCCCCGCAGTCGCAAGGCCCGCAACCTGCGCCGCGATCCGCGGGTCGCGTTCTCCCTGACCGAGCAGGGCAAGCCGTACCAGCCGGTCATCGTGCGCGGGCGGGTCGTCGAGTGGCTGGAGGGCGACGCGGCGTGGGAGGTCGTCGACCAGATCGCCACCAAGTACATCGGCGGCCCCTACTCGCGGGACGAGGAGCGGATCGTGCTGCTGATCGAAGCTATCTGTTAGCAGGTACCTGATATAAGGTAGCGGTATGCCGCGCAAGGAGACACCGAGAAATCCCTGGTTCTGGACCGTGCTCACGCTGCTGCACGAGCGGTCGATGCACCCGTACGAGATCCAGCAGCTGACCGCTCAACGCCGCAAGGACCTGCTGACCGAGCACAAGACCGGCTCGCTCTACAGCGTGATCGACCGGCTGTCCCGTGAAGGGCTGATCGCGCCGGTCGCCACGAACAGGGCGGGCAACCTGCCGGAACGCACCGTCTACCGGATCACCGCGGCCGGCCGGGAACGGTTGCTCGGCTGGCTGCGCGACGAGCTGGGGGAGCTGGACCGGCGTGATCTGCCCCGGTTCGCCTTCGCACTGGAGAAGGCCGCCCACCTCGACCCGGTCGCGGTCCGGAAGTTGCTGGAGCGCCGCGTCGGCGCCCTCGAAGCGCAGGTCGCCGAGTTCGACGAGATCGAGCGGTACAGGGCGAGCAACGACCTTCAGCGGGTGTCGTTCCTGGAGATCGAGTACGCCCACGCGGTTCGCCGCGCCGAGCTCGACTGGTTGCGGCAGGTGGCCGGCGACCTCGCGGCGGGCAGTCTGGACTGGGCGGTCGTCGCGGCACCCGCGCAGGACGCCCCATGAGCGGCAAGAAGGATCTCGTGCCCGGCCCGTGGACCCGGCCGCAGCAACTGGCCGTCGCCGCCTACGGGATCTGGTCGGCGTTCTGGACGGTGATCGTCTCGTTCGTGCTGCTCGTCCCCCTGCGGCCGGCGGTCGTCGCGGGAGCCGCGATCGCCGTGCCGGTCTGCCTGGTGCTCGGCGTGCTCGCCTACCGAGGGGTGCGCCGGGTCTTCTGGCCGGCGTTGGTCTACTTCACCTTCACCGGGCTCGGTGCGATCTTCGTGCCGCTGCATCCGGAGGCCCACGCCGGCGAGAACCTGGTGACGCTCATCGTGCACGCCTTCGTGGCCGACCTGCCCGGCCTGGTCGTCGGCGGGTGGCTGATCGTCGGTCTGATCCGCTACCGCCACACCTGGTCGCAGGTGCCACGGAATGCTTCTGACCACGTCGAATAAGCTGGTGGGCATGGTTGTCACCGCCCCACCCGTCATCGGCGTGCTCGCCTTGCAAGGCGACGTCCAGGAGCACTTGATCTCTCTCGCCAAGTGTGACGTCACCGCACGCCCCATCCGCCGGCCCGAGGAGCTCGACGAGCTCGACGGCATCGTGATCCCCGGCGGCGAGTCGACGACCATCAGCAAGCTGCTGGACAACTTCGAGCTGCTCGAGCCGTTGCGAGCCAAGATCCAGGCGGGCTTTCCGGCGTACGGGTCGTGCGCGGGCATGATCCTGTTGGCGAACAATGTGCTCGACGGTCGCGAGGACCAGCATCAGCTCGGTGGTTTGGACGTCACCGTGCGGCGGAATGCCTTCGGGCGGCAGGTCGACTCGTTCGAGACCGATCTGGACCTGGCCGGCGAGACGGTGCACGCCGTGTTCATCCGTGCGCCGTGGGTGGAGGCGGTGAGCGAGGGCGTCGAGGTTCTCGCTACGGTGCCCGTTACGGCTGAGGCGGGCGACGCCGCCGGTAGGATCGTCGCGGTCAGGCAGGGCAACGTGCTGGCCACGGCGTTTCATCCGGAGCTCACGGGGGATGAGCGCGTCCACCGCCTGTTCGTGGACATGGTTCGTGGTTTGAAGGGTTCGGAGGAGAAATGAGCGGCCACTCCAAGTGGGCGACCACCAAGCACAAGAAGGCCGCCATTGACGCCAAGCGCGGCAAGCTCTTCGCGCGGCTGATCAAGAACATCGAGGTGGCGGCCCGCACCGGTGGTGGCGACCCGGATGGCAACCCGACGCTGTACGACGCGATCCAGAAGGCCCGCAAGAACTCGGTGCCGCTGGACAACATCGAGCGCGCCCGCAAGCGCGGCGGCGGTGAAGAGGCCGGTGGCGCCGACTGGCAGACGATCATGTACGAGGGCTACGGGCCCAACGGTGTCGCGGTGCTCATCGAGTGCCTCACGGACAACCGCAACCGCGCCGCCACCGAGGTCCGCACGGCGATGACGCGCAACGGCGGTTCGATGGCCGACCCCGGCTCCGTGGCGTACATGTTCAGCCGCAAGGGCGTCGTGATCGTGCCGAAGACGGGCACGTCCGAGGACGACGTGATGCTGGCGGTGCTCGAAGCCGGTGCCGAGGAGGTCAACGACCTGGGCGAGGCCTTCGAGGTCGTGTCCGAGGCGGGCGACCTGATCCCGGTCCGCAAGGCGCTGCAGGACTCGGGCATCGACTACGAGTCGGCGGAGTCGAGCTTCCTGCCGTCGGTGTCGGTGCAGCTCGAGGTCGAGGGCGCGAAGAAGATCTTCAAGCTGATCGACGCGCTGGAGGACTGCGACGACGTGCAGAACGTCTTCGCGAACTTCGACGTCTCCGACGAGGTCATGGCCGAGGTCGGCTGACCTGTTCCGCTCGAGAACGCCGGTCACTTCGTGGCCGGCGTTTTTGCTTTCCACAGGTCCGGCCACGCGAGCTTGAGGCGGGCGAAAGCCTCGGCCAGTGCGGCGGGCGGGTCGGGCTCGGTGCCGGCCAGATCCGGGATCTCCAGGACGTACCTGGCGAGCTGCTTGACGGAGAAGGCGTCTACTTCTGTTTCCTCCGAGATGACCTGCGCGAGCGTCGTTTCGCAGCCGGTCCACAGCGACCTGGCGCAGGCGCGCAGGGCCGGGGTGGCCACCACGAGGCCGGCGAGGCGCGTGTCCTGGCGGCTGGGATCCGGGTCGAACGGGCCGCGCGTGGCGAGAAAGTCGTGCAGCGCCTGCAGGATCGAGACACCGTCCGGCCGTTCGCGCACGGCTGCCGTCAGCGACTGCTCGCGTTCGTGACGGTCGCCCAGGACGAGCGCCTCCTTGCCGCCGGGGAAGTGCGCGAACAACGTCGACACCGCCGTGTCCGCCTCTTCGGCGATCTCGGCGACGGTGACCTGGTCGAAGCCGCGCTCCAGGAACAGCCTCCGCGCCGCGCTCGCCAGGGATTCCCGGGTGGCGGCCTTCTTGCGCTCACGGCGTCCACTCGAAGTCATGACGAAATCATAGTCATTCCGACTATGGTGTGGATATGCCTACACGCTGGAACGTTCACCGGTTGCCGCGCGCCGAGGGGAAGACCTTCCTGGTCACGGGCGCCAACGCGGGTATCGGGTACCACGTCGCCGAGCAGCTCGCGAGCACCGGCGCCACCGTCGTCCTGGGCAGCCGGAGTGCCGCGAAGGCCGACGCGGCGATGGCGTCCATCCGGTCCGTTGTGCCCGACGCGCGCGTTCGTCACCTACAGCTGGATCTCGCCGACCTCGGCTCGGTGAAGGCCGCGGCGGACGAGCTGGACAGCCTCGACGCGGTCGTGTGCAACGCCGGCGTCATGATCGACGACGCCGAGCTGATGTACGCCGCCAACCACCTCGGGCACTTCGCGCTGGTCCACTGGCTGATGCCGTTGCTCGTGGCGGCGCCTGAGGGCCGTGTCGTCACCACCGGCAGCCTGAGGGGCAAGTCCGCGAAACCCGGCGACGCCTACGCCAGGTCGAAGCAGGCGCAGATGCTGTTCGGCTTCGAGCTCGACCGCCGCCAGTCCGGGGTGCTGAGCGTCGTGAACCACCCCGGCGGCGCGCTGGACTCGCTCACCCCGCCGCGGACGCTGCTGAGCCTGCCCGCGGGACTTCTGTTGCAGGGCAAGGATGCCGGCGCGTGGGCCGCGGTCCGGGCGGTTCTCGACCCGAGCGTGCGCGGCGGCCAGATGATCGGGCCGCGCGTGCTGGGGTTGCGGGGCGAACCTCGGGTCGAACCCGTGCGCGGTGAGTTGGCGGACACCGCGCTCGCCGCCCGTGTGTGGGCTGAGAGCGTCGAACTCACCGGTGTCGAGCCGTAGGGTGGATGCCGTGCTTTCCGACGAAGACATCGAACTGCGTGCCCGGCTGCTCTCCGCCGCCGACCGGCACGGCCACACCAACATCGTCGTGAACCCGGACGCCGAGGGCCCGGGGTACGTGTTCTCGGTGGGGGCGTGGCGGCGGTTCGGGGTCGCGGAGGCCGTCGTGATCGGGCTGCCGCAGGGAATGGGCGAGAACCTGATCAACATGTACGTGCGACGGGCCAGCGGCGGCGAGCGGTTCGTGGCGGGGCAGCTGTACCACGACTTCTTCGACGGGGTGCCCGTCACGTTCGAGCGGGTGTACAAGGGCTTCTACCCGGAGTTCTTCGGCAGCGCGTACCTGCTCTACGACGGGTCGGAGTTCGCGGCGGTGCAGATCATCGTGCCCACGCCGCAGGGACACTGGCCGTGGCAGCCCGACGCGCCGGAAGGGTTCCACGACCACCAGATGATCCTCACCGAGAGCGGGCTGCCGGAGAGCTGGACGCCGGGGGTCACCGGGCCGTGAACGTCCACATCGGACCCGTCACGCAAGCGCACGCCGGCGAGATCATGACGATCCAGCGCGCCGCCTACCTCCAGGAGGCCCGCCGGTACGGGGCGTGGGACCTGCCGCCGCTCGTGGAGACCCTGCAGGAGATCAGGAACCACCTCGGTGACGGCACGCCCGCGTTCGGGGCGTTCGACGGTCAGCGGCTCGTGGGAAGTGTCCGCAGTCGCGTCGACGGGGAGCGCATGGAGGTCGCGAGGCTCGCCGTCGCACCCGATCTGCAGGGAGGCGGTGTCGGCAGGCGGCTGCTCGAGGCCATCAGCACGCGGACGCCGAAAGAGGTGAGGGTCGTCTGGCTCTTCACCGGCGCCGCGAGCGACGAGAACCTGAGGTTCTACGAAAGCGCCGGATTCGTCCGCGTCGGTGAGCACGAGGACGCGGTCGGTATCAGGTGCGTCACTCTGGAGCAGAAGGTCATCTGACGTTCAGAGCACGGTCACGAGAGCCTGGCAGTGTGCTGAAGCGGTCCACCCATGACCACCCACCGGTGCGGACGTCGATCACACGTCGGCTGATCCGTCCGGCACCCGCCAGCCCCGGCGCATCCGGCGCCGGGGCTGGCGCTGTGTCGGAGACCAAAACGTTGTCCGAAGGTCGTTGTCCGCTCCGGGCGCTCCGACACCGGACAACGATCAACCTGTAGAAATGCGGTGCGGCGCCAGTCCGGGGGATCTGGGGCCGCTGCCGGGGGAGGAGCGCCCCGCCTCGCAGGAGGCAGAGGGGGATGCGGGACGGGGCGCTTCGGAAACCGGGGAACCGTCAGTTCTCGTTGAGGAACTTCTGGGCCAGAGCCTCGCCGGTCGACGTGGCCTTCCCGTGGTCCTCGATCGGGGACACCTTCGAGTTCTTGAAGTAGATGTAGTGCACCGGGCCGTCGGTCCCGCCGTTCTTCGGGTTCGGGTTGATGCCCAGGTTCACCGCGGTGGCGTAGGACGCCTCACCGATGATGTTCGTCGGGCCCGTATCGCCGACTACGGCGTACTCGACCTTGTTGTTGTAGATGACGGCGACGACGCCACCGCCCTGGATGCCGAACTTGCGGTAGTCCCACGTGCCGCTTGCTGAAGGCACCACCACGTACGGGAGCTTGTCCGCGACCAGCGGCTTGCCCTTCGAGTCGTGGAAGGCGGTGTCGGGTTGGAACCACGGGTCCGTGCTCTTGCTGCACTTCGCGGTCGGCTGGCCATCGCAGTCGATGTCCATGTCGGCCTTGTACCAGACGGCGCCGTTCTTGCCGCAGACCGGAATGTTGGCCGCGGTCTCGTCGTCCGACCGGTACTTGCCGCTGGAGATCTGCGAGCAGGACGACAGCTTGGCCAGCAGCTGCGACGCGCTCGGACCGGCGGCCTGGGCGGCAGGGGATGCCAGGACGGAGGCCACGAGTGCGGACACGGCGAGAAGCCCTGGGGCGAGCTTGCGCATTGCCACCTCTTTCGACAGGTAACTTTCCTGACTAAGGGCGGCGGTGGCACTACTCTGCGCAACTTAAGTGACGGCCGTCAAGGGGCTACGGCTTACGTCCCAGCAGTCCTATTAGTCGCGTTTGGTCGTCCGCGTCCGGCGCGACCGGTACTGGTGAGTCGAACATCGAAGTTTCGCCCCATTCCTCGATGTTCCGCTCCACGTACGCCAGCACGGTCGAGGCGAGCTCGGAATCAATCCGCTCGTCCGCGCCGATCGAGCGCGCCAGGTCCCACGCGTGCACCGCGAGGTCCGTGGTCATCTGCCAGCAGTACTCCTCGGCGGGAATCGTCCCGGACGACACGCTCACGGATTTGGTCAGCGCCGACGGCTCCAGCCACGCCTCGCGCGCCGCCGCGGCCGCGACCACCCAGGACACCAGCGGCTCGTCGCCCAGGTTGTCGTGGTCGAACCTGTCCCCGACCTGTTTGACGGTGCAGCCCGCGAGCAACTCTGGTGCCCAGAGCTGTTCGTAGACCAGGTGTCCGACGAGATCTCTGACGGACCACTCCCGGCAGGGCGTGCCGAGAACCCACTGCTCCGGTGCGATCGCCCGCACCCGCCGGTCGAACTCCGTCATGGCCATGCCGTGCGCCTGGATCAAGTCCATCCCAGCAGTGCATCAAATCTTGCTCAATCGCGCACCCCGGCATGAGAGTTGGGCCACTCGGACGCAACCCTGATTTCTAACCGTACGAGCGTTCGGCGTAATGTGCACCGATCCGCCGTGACATCGTTGACACGAGAGGACGATGGCCGTGAGCGCCCCTAGCTCCAGCGTCTCCGAGCAGGACAAAGGTTTCTTCGGGCACCCCCGGGGCCTGTCCACGCTCTTCTTCACCGAACTGTGGGAACGGTTCTCCTTCTACGGCATGAAGGCCATCCTCGGCCTCTACCTGTGGACAGCCGTGGCCGAAGGCGGTCTGGGCGTCGACAAGGCGCTCGCCCTGTCCGTCGTCGCCATCTACGGCACCGCGGTCTACATGTCCGGCGTCGCCGGCGGCTGGCTCGCCGACCGCGTCTGGGGCGGCCAGCGCTCCACCTTCTACGGCGGCGTGCTGATCATGTGCGGCCACATCTGCCTCGCGTTGCCCATCGGCATCGTGGGCGTGTACCTGGGCCTGATCTTCATCGTCCTGGGCACGGGCCTGCTCAAGCCGAACATCTCCACGGTCGTCGGCGGCCTCTACGAGCAGCACGACACGCGCCGCGACGCCGGCTTCACGGTGTTCTACATGGCGATCAACATCGGCGGCTTCGTCTCGCCGTTGATCACCGGCGCGCTCGCGGACGGCATCAGCTTCCACGCGGGCTTCGCGGTCGCCGCGGTCGGCATGGCGCTCGGCCTGATCCAGTACCGCATCGGCCGCAAGAACCTGCGCGGGTCCGCCGCCGTGGCGCCGAACCCGTTGCCAGTGGCCGAGAAGGGCCGTGTCTACGGCCTGATCGCCGGTGTCGTCGTCGTGATCGGCGCGCTGGGCGTGGTGTCGTACCTGCTCGGTGGCGTCGAGGGCGTCATCCTGATGATCAGCATCATGTCGATCGTCCTGCCGATCACGTACTTCACGGTGATGTTGCGCAGCAAGAAGACGCTGCCCGTCGAGAAGCCGCGCGTCCTCGCGTACATCCCGCTCTTCATCGCGGCGGCGATGTTCTGGCTGATCTTCGAGCAGAGCGCGTCGGTCATCGCGGAGTTCGCCGACTCGCACGTCGACAACCACGTGTTCGGCTGGGAGTTCCCGGTCGCCTGGTTCCAGTCGATCAACCCGATCATGATCATCGGGCTGGCGCCGGTGTTCGCGTGGCTGTGGCTGAAGCTCGCCGACCGCGCGCCGTCGACCCCGCGCAAGTTCGCCGGTGCGCTGGTGCTCGTCGGTCTGTCGTTCGTGCTCATGTACTTCGCGAGCAACTCGGCGGCCGACGGCAAGGTCACGCCGCTGTGGCTGGTCGTGATGTTCCTGATCATGACGTGCGGTGAGCTCATGCTGTCGCCGGTCGGCCTGTCCGTCACGACGAAGCTGGCGCCCAAGGCGTTCGCGTCGCAGACGATGAGCCTGTGGTTCCTCGCGGTGTCGGCCGGTACCGGTGTCGCCGCGCAGCTCGTGAAGTTCTACACGACGAGCCCGTCGGCGTACTTCTTCACGCTGGGCGGCGCGGCCGTGGTGCTCGGTGTCGCGCTAGCGGTGGCGGCTCCGACGATCCGGAAGCTCATGTCGGGCGTCGAATAAAAGGGCGAGAGGGAGGCCCGTCGCGGCGGCGGTGCGGCGGGTCTCCCTCTCTGCCTTCAAGGATGCACTACGGAGATGTGTCATTGGGGCACGAACATTGCTCCAGCCGGGTGAAGTCGAGCACGTGCTGCGACGAATTTCGCCCCACGTCAGCTCTAGTTCACCGCCAGTGATCGTTTGGTTTCGTTCGCTCGTACCGGAAGTCGCAACGCGCCGCGAATCAGCTTCGACTTCCGCCGCGCCACCGGTCCGTCGGGCGCGAGGTTCGGGAACCGCTTGAACAACTCGTGCAGCGCGACGGCGCCCTCGATGCGGCTCAGCCCCGCGCCGATGCAGTAGTGGATGCCCGCGGAGAACGCGAGGTGCTCGCGCGCGTTGGACCGCGTCGGGTCGAACTTCAGCGGGTCCTTGAACACCCGCGGGTCGCGGTTGGCCGCCGCGAGCATCAGCATCACGGGCATGCCCTTGGGGAGACTTACTCCCGCCAGTTCGAGACGCTCTTTGGGCCAGCGGATCGTGTACTGCACGGGCGGGTCGAGCCGCAGCACCTCTTCGACGAACCCCTCGGCGTACTCCGGGCTCTGCGCGAGCGGGGCCACGGTGTGCGGGTTCTCGAACGCCTTCAGCACGCCGTTGCCGATCAGGTTCACCGTCGTCTCGAACCCGGCGAACAGCAACAACCCAGTGGTGGCAACGAGATCCTCACGGCTGAGGTCCGCGTGCAGCGTGACGAGGTGGCTGACGATGTCGTCCTTGGGGTGGCGGCGGCGCTCGTCCATCAGGCCGTCGATGAAGTCGTTGTACTCGATGATGGTGGCGTGCAAGTTCTTCAGCTGCTTGTACGACCACACGCCGTCGAGCGTCTCCGCGAGAGCGCTGCCCCAACGGGCGAAGGTCGCCTTGTCGTCGTCGGGTACGCCGAGCAGATCCGCGATGACCTGCATCGGTACCTGTGCCGCGAACTCGCCAACGACGTCGAACCTGTCGTCGAGTTTGTCCAGGTAGTCGATGACGATCTTCTGGATGGACGCCGTGCGGTCCTTCAGGGCGCGCGGCGTGAAGAACGGCTGGACGAGCTTGCGCAGCCGGGTGTGGTTCGGCGGGTTCATCATCAGGAACGAGTCCTGCACCGGGTTGACGATCTTCTCGCCGTTCTTGACGAGCGTGATCGGCACCATCGACGCCTCGTCGAAGGTCATCGTGAGGAACCGGTTGTCCCGCAGCACCGAGTCGCAGATCTCGCGTGACGACGTGACGTAGGCGCCCATCCTGCTGCGAACCATGTCGCCCTTCGCGCGCACCTTCTCGTACATGGGGTACGGGTCGCGGTCGGGAGGTGAGGCGATCACGCCGGCGTACGGGTCACCTAGGAGCGCGTAGCCGCGGACGAGCGTGCGCACTGCGAAGAACTGGGCGGCGGTCTTCAGCGTGGACATGGGTCCACACTGCGCGGTACGTGAAGAAGCTTCAAGAGCTTCGGCGGTGTCTCCGCACGGTTTCCTCGACCAGATCGAGCACCGGCTCCATGTCGTCCGCGGGCAGCCCCATGGCGAGGTGCGAGACGAGTCCTTCGAGGACCAGTTCCAGGAAGCTAGTCAGGACGGTGACGTCGACGTCGTCGCGCAGGTTGCCGGCTTCGCGCTGGCGGATGAGGCGTTGCCGGGTCGCGGCGGTCAGCTGTTCGCTTCGTTCCGCCCACCTGGCCCGGAAATCGGGGTCGGTGCGGAGCCTGCGGGAGACCTCCAGGCGAGTGCCCAGCCAGTCGGCCGCGTGCTCTTCGTGCCTTTTCTCCGGTTCGTCGAGAAGGTCGCGCATCACCTGGACGAGACCTTGTTCGGCGACCACGTCGGCCATCCGCAGCGCGTCGTCCTCGGCGAGAGCGAGGAAGAGCGACTCCTTGTCGCGGAAGTGGTGGAAGATCGCACCACGGGAGAGTCCCGTCGCCTCTTCCAGACGGCGTACCGTGGCACCCTCGTAGCCGTGGCGCGCGAAGCAGGCACGCGCACCGTCGAGGATCTGACGGCGGCGGGCGTCGAGGTGGTCCTGGCTCACCCTGGGCACCTGTAGATGGTCGCAGGGCAGGGGCGGGAAATCCAATCCGTACGTACGGATTGGACACGTCCAACAGTGTGATCTTCACGGGTGATCTTCGCGGGGGATCGTCAGGGCTGTGGTTGCGGGCGGCGGGCGAGCCAGCCCATGAACCGGAACATCGGGCGTCGCGGCAGGAGCCTGCTCAGGAGCGCGAGCGGCCTGCCGTTGGTGATCACCGACGGGGGCGGATCGGCGGTCGAGCGTGTCGAGGGCGATCGTCACGACCTGCTCGGGGGTCGCCCTTTTCGTGCCGTAGTCGGCGGACTGGCTGCCGGTCACGTCGAAGAACTCGGTCCCGGTGGCACCCAGGCACAAAGCCAGTACGCGCAGGCCGGTGCCGCGGGTCTCGCCACGTTGATCAGGAAGCCGGTGCCGGTGGAGGTCAGCGGGTCGATGTAGGCGCGGCTGAGGTCGACCAGATCGACATGACCGCCGAGGCGCGTCTGGAGTTCATCACGCTGCTGTTCGGCAACGACTCCCTGCGCTCCGGCCACGCCGAGAAACAAGCCCGCTGGCAGGACCTGTTCGCGCCGCTGATCGAGCCACGACTGCCCAGTTCCGGCCGCGGCGATCATCTGCCTGCAGGCGACCAACGAGGAATGGGTGCGCCAGGGAGGGCAGGCCGACCTGTTCGACCTCTACGACACCGCCGTGCAGGCCATCCGCCGCCCCGCCCACGCAGACGCGGAAGATTGATGTTGCTGCGCGACGGCGCGTCTCCGCGCGGCGCCGCGGGATCCACCTGAGATGATCACGCGCCATGACGACTCAGGAGATCATCAAGCTGTCGGCGCTCGCGGAGCGCCTCGGGTGGCAGCGGCGTGAGTCCACAGGCGTCCACCTGGTCGATCTGCTCCTGAGCCGGACGGTCACCGATCTCATCGCCGCACTGGCCCAGAACCGGGACCTGTAACGGACCGCGGTACGGCCGCGGTAAGCGCTTTCCCGCACTTCGCGCCAGGGATTGACAGAGGTTGTCATGCGATGGTGTGATCTGCGCGACAGACAGGAAAGTTTCTATTCAATAAGTGAATTCCGCCGCCGCATGGAGTGATCCCCCTACCCGTCTTGTGGGAGGCACAACAGTGGCACCGAGCAGAAGCCGGGCGTTACGCGCGCTCGGCACGATGGGTGTTGCATTCGCGACAACCATCGCAGTGATGTCAGTACCTGAAGCCGCCAACGCGGCCCCTGACAGGTACGAAGCGGAGAACGCGACGATCTCCCAGGGCGTGGTGGAGTCGAACCACGCCGGTTTCTCCGGAACCGGCTTCGTCAACTTCGACAACGTGGCGGGGAGCTCGGTCGAGTTCACCGTCACCGCGGCGAAGGCGGGCGAGGCGAAGCTGACCTTCCGCTACGCCAACGGAACCACCGAGAACCGGCCCGTCGACGTGAACGTCAACGGGTCCCTGGCCGTGGACGAGCGCGCGTTCGCGGCCACGGGTGCGTGGACGACGTGGACGTCGGTCACGGACACGGTCCAGCTCACCGCGGGCGCCAACAAGATCAGGCTGACCTCCACGGGTGCCACCGGCGGCCCGAACCTCGACTACCTCGAGGTCGAGCAGACCAATGCCGTTCCCGCTCTCGAGCAGGAAGCGGAGAACGCGACGATCTCCCAGGGCGTCGTGGAGTCCAACCACGCCGGCTTCTCGGGCACGGGCTTCGTCAACTACGACAACGTCGTGGGCTCGTCCGTCGAGTACACGATCACCGCGGACCAGGCCGGCGAGCACGAGCTGACCTTCCGCTACGCCAACGGAACCACGGCTGACCGGCCGGTTTCGGTGACGGTGGACGGCGGTGGCGCGCAGACCGTGTCGTTCCCCGGCACCGGCGCGTGGACGACCTGGCAGACGCGCACCGCGAAGGTGACGCTGAAGGCCGGCGCCAACAAGATCAAGGCGACCGCGACGACCGCGAACGGCGGCCCGAACGCCGACAAGCTGACCGCGGTGCGGCTCGGCCCGGTCGACAACGAGGCGCCGACCCCGCCGAAGAACCTGCAGTTCGTCAGCTCCACCGCGACCACGGTGTCGCTGAAGTGGGAAGCGGCCACGGACAACGTCGGCGTCACGGGGTACGAGATCTACCAGCACGGCCAGCACGTCGCGAGTGTCGGCAACGTCCTCGAGGCGACCGCCACGGGCCTGCAGCCCGACACGGACTACGACTGGACCGTGTTCGCGAAGGACGCGGCGAACAACGTCTCGCAGGCGTCCAACAACGTCATCGGCCGCACCCAGCCCTCGCCGCCGGACACCGAGGCACCCTCGGTTCCGGGCAACCTGCGTTCGCCCGGCAAGGGCGCGACGTCGGTCGACCTGGCCTGGAACGCCTCCACGGACAACATCGGCGTCACCGGCTACGACATCTACGTCAACGGCACGTACCGGCAGTCCGCGGACGGCAACGCCACCTCGGCGACCGTCGCCGGCCTGACCACAGGCACCGAGTACGCGTTCAAGGTCCTCGCCAAGGACGCGAAGAACAACCAGTCCGGGTTCTCCAACGAGATCAAGGTGACCCCGGCGGCCGGTGGGCCCACGGGTACGCCTGACCCCGGTGCGGTGTCGACGATCGCCTCCGGTGTCGACGTGGCGTGGGGCGTGGTGTTCCTGCCCGACGGCTCCGCGTTGTTCAGCGAGCGCAACACGTTCAACATCTACCGGCTGACCAAGAGCGGCACCAAGACGCTCGCGGGCAAGATCAGCCAGGCCGTCGGCACGAACGGTGAGGGCGGCCTGCTGGGCCTCGAGGTCTCGCCTTCGTTCGCGACCGACCACTGGCTGTACGTCTACCACACGGCGTCCGAGGGCAACCGCGTCATCCGGATCAAGTACGAGAACGGCGCGCTGGTGCAGAACACGTACCAGATCCTGTTGCAGGGCTTGGCGAAGAGCCGCTACCACAACGGTGGCCGCCTGCGTTACGGCCCGGTCGACGGCAAGCTGTACGTGTCCGTCGGTGACGCGCAGAACCCGGACAACAACCCGCAGAACAACAACTCGCTCAACGGCAAGATCCTGCGCATCAACCTCGACGGCTCGATCCCGTCGGACAACCCGTTCGGCAACGCCGTCTGGTCGAAGGGGCACCGCAACCCGCAGGGCCTCGACTTCGACTCGAAGGGCCGCCTGTGGGAGGCCGAGTTCGGTGACTCCTCGCAGGACGAGGTCAACCTGATCGTCAAGGGCGGCAACTACGGCTGGCCCAACTGCGAGGGCACCCAGGGCAGCTGCTCCGGCTACATCGCGCCGAAGAAGACCTGGTCGACGTCGCAGGCTTCCCCTTCCGGTCTGACGATCATCAACGACCACGTGTTCGTGGCCACCACGGTGGGTCAGCGCGTCTACCGGATGCGGATCGAGGGCGACACGCTGGTCGACCAGAAGGTGTACTTCCAGAGCACCTACAACCGCCTGCGCACGGTCGAGGTCGACCACGACGGCGACATCTGGCTGACCACGACGACGGACAAGGACGGCACGGCGAACAACGACCGCATCCTGCTGATCGACATCCAGTACTCGGGCGGCAACCCGCCCGGTGGCGAGTTCAAGCTGACGTCGTCGGCGTTCGCGGACAACGCGATGATGCCCGCCAAGTACACCTGCGCCGGTGACGGTGCGGCCGGTCAGGACCCGTCCCCGCCGCTGGCGTGGGGTGCGTCCTCGGGTGCACAGGGCTACGCGATCGTTTTCGCGGACAAGGCGAACAGCGGCAACAAACTGCACTGGGCGATCTGGGACATTCCCGGTGCGACCAGTTCGCTGCCGGAGAATCTCGGTGCCGGTTTCAACGTGCCCAACCAGGGTGGGGCGAAGCAGAAGGCGATGGGCAGCGGTGCGAGTTCGCAGAAGTACTTCGGACCGTGTCCGGGTGGCTCCACTCACCCGTACACGTTCACGTTGTACGCGTTGAACACCGCGACCGTTCCGGGAATCACCTCGTCGTCGACGATGGCGCAGATCGAAACCGCCATCAAGAACGCGTCCACCGCGAACACGGTGCTGCGCGCTCAGTCGAACGCCGCAGCGTGATGACTGAATAGAAAAAGGCGGGGCCTCCTGCGGGGCCCCGCCTTTTTGTTCACTTCTTGGGCAGGGTGATCGCCCAGCTGTCGAGAATTCCTGTGCCCCCTTCCGAACGGTCGCGGACGAGCAGTTGCCACGTGCCGTTCTTGGTCTCACTGGAGAGGTCGACGGTGTAGACCGGCTGGAACTTCGTGCCGGTGCCGTTCGCCTTCAGCAGGTACGTCCGGCCGCTCGGTCCGGCGAGCTCGATCCGCACGTCGCTCTGCGCATCGTGCTTGATCGTCACCTCGACCTTGGTGGCCTTGGGCGCGTTGCCCTTGCAGCCCGCGTACCGGATCGCCGTGCCGACGTACTCGCCCGCGTCGGGGATCTCGACGTCGTTCTCGTTGGCCTTGCGGCCGCAGCCGGGGGTGGGCGGCGGCGGTTCGATGCCGTGGTCGGTGAACAGGAGTGCGTTGGGGGAGTTGGGGCCTGGGTTCGTGACCTTGTCCCTGGTGGCCTGGCCGACGAGTGCGTCGCGGACCTGCTGCGGGGTGGCCGCGGGGTTCTTGGCCAGGTAGAGCGCGGCGGTGCCGGCGACGTGCGGGGAGGCCATGCTCGTGCCGGACGCGTTCAGCGTCGCCGTGTCGGAGTCCTTCCAGCTGCTCAGGATTCCCAGGCCGGGCGCGAAGATGTCGAGGCAGGTGCCGTAGTTGCTGAAGTAGGCGCGGCTGTCGTCGCGTGCGGTCGCGCCGACCGTGATGGCGCTCGGCTCGCGGGCGGGGGAGGCCTGGCACGCGTCGCCGTTGGAGTTGCCCGCGGCGACGGCGTACGTGACGCCGCTGTCGACCGACTTCCGCAGTGCCGCGTCGAGGACGTCGTCGGGGTCGCCGCCCAGGGACATGTTCGCCACGGCGGGCTTCCGCGCGTTCTTGGTGACCCAGTCGATCCCCGCGACGACCTGCTCGGTCGTGCCGGAACCCTTGCAGTCCAGGACCCTCACGCCGTGCAGCGTCACCTTCTTGGCGACGCCGTAGTCCTTGCCGCCGACCGTGCCCGAGACGTGCGTGCCGTGGCCGTGGCAGTCGGTGGGGTCGGTGTCGTTGTCGATGGCGTCGAAGCCTTCCGCGACCCTGCCCTCGAACTGCTGGTGCGTCGCGCGGATGCCCGTGTCGACGACGTACGCGTGCACGTTGGCCGCGTCCGTCGAGTAGTAGTAGGTCTGGTCGAACGGCAGCGTGCGCTGGTCGATGCGGTCCAGCCCCCAGGACTGCGGGTTGTTCTGCGCGTCGCTGATGGTGTGGATCTTGTTGCGCTGAACCATGGCCACGTTCGGGTCCTTCGCGATGTCCGCCGCTTTCCGGGCGGTCATCGTCGCGGAGAATCCGTTCAACGCCGATGAATACGTGTGGCGAACGCGCACGTCGTATTGAGATGTGACGTCAGCGGTGAGGATGTGCTCTCGCAGGACCACGATGAACGTGTCTTCGGAGGCTTGTGCGGGTGTGCTCAGTCCGGTTAGCACAACCGCCGCGGCGAGTCCGATCCGGAATTTCCGCATTGTTCTCCCTTGTGAACGCGTCTCAAAACGGGTGCTCACGCGGCGGATACGCGAACTCATCGCGGAGAGTAGTACACGCGCACTCACTCGCCGTATTGCATCGGTCACAAATATGTGGTCGGATGGTGGCGTCAGAAACCTCCGCCGCCCATTACCTGGAGGTTCTTTCGTGCGCAAATTTGCAATGGTCGCGCTCTCATTGACTGCCGGATTCGCTCTCGTGGCACCCGCTGCCGCCGCTCCGGCACCCCTGGCCCTCACGAGCACGGCGTACAAGAACAACGGCGCCATCCCGGACAAGTACTCGTGCGCGTTCGACCACAAGGCGGGCAACGACATCTCGCCGCCCCTGGCCTGGACCGGCGGCGACGTTCCCGCCCAGTCCTACGCCCTGGTGTTCGTCGACACCGCGAACGGCGGCAAGCACTGGGCGGCCTGGGACATCCCGGCCACCGCGACCGGCCTGCCGGAGGGGCTGAAGAAGGGCTACGACGTCGTCGAGCCCGAGTTGAAGGGCGCCCATCAGCGCGCCATGGGCAACGCCTCGGTGAACGAGCAGTTCTTCGGCCCGTGCCCGCGTTCCAAGCACAAGTACGAGTTCACGCTCTACGCGCTGAAGGTGAAGAACCTGCCGGGCGTCAACAAGAACTCGAAGGTCGCCGACGTGGAGGCCGCAGCGAAGAAGGCGGCCGTGGGCCAGGCGAAGCTGACCGGCTTCTCGACGGCGAAGCCCTAGTTCAGCTCCCACATGCGGTGACGGCCGTCGGGTGTGACGGTGAGACCGAGGCGGTCCTGGTTCCGGACGGGACCGCCTCGGTGCAGGACCGGTCCTTCGAGGCGGTCGGCGTGCCGGGTGAGCAGGACGAGGGTGCCCGGCGCGAGGTCGACGAGCACGAGGCCTCCCTCGCGCACCTGCTCGGCCCACGTCCACGGGACGGCCGGCAGCGGGCGGGTCGCGATGATCCGGTCGAACGGCGCGTGCTGCTCCAGGCCGTGCGTGAAGACCTGGTCCGAGCCGAGACGGTGGGCCAGCAGTGCGGCCAGGTAGCCGCAGCCGTCCGCCAGCACCCGGTGCTCGTCGCGGACGTCGAGAGCTTCGAGCATCCGCACCAGCAGACCCGGCTTGGCCGAGGACGAACGCGTGACGGGGTCGGTGACGAGCGGCTCGTTGCGGTACACGGCGGCGAGCCAGCCGTCGTCCGCGGCCGTCGTCTCCGCCCACGTGCCGTCCGGTCGCTCGTCGTAGAACGCCGGCACGAACTCGTGTCGCGGGATCGCTTCGAGGGCCTCACGCCAGGCGGCGGTGCGCAGGACGCCCTCGGCGGCGACCGCGCCGGCCAGGCCTTGGGCTCGTAAGCGCCACGTGGTCATCCTGAGGCCTCCCGCCGGTACTCCGCGTGTCTGTTCGGTCACGTTAGGAGTTGGAGGTTTTCCAAGGAAGCCATGTCACTTTTCCCTCGTGTGCACGCGTGCGCACAGGGGACGTCGTTGATCCGTAAGGATTTGCGGTTGTCCGAGGGCGTGCAACTGTCAGACCCCGCGTGTAGCGTCGAGTGCGCCATTCGATCACGGGGAGTGTGGCAGCGTGACTGCGTTGCGTAACAAGACGGCGCCGGTGAGATTCGCCGACCGCGCCGAGGCCGAGGCTTACGTCGCCTCGGTCTGTTTCAAGCACGGGCCTCCGAGGTTGTTCGGCGTGGAGCTCGAATGGACCGTCCACCACGCTGAAGACCCAGGTCAGAAGCTTGACAGGAACCGCCTGGCCGCTGCTCTCGGCGAGCACGCGCCCCCTACCCTCGTTCCGGACAGCCCCCAGAGGCCGCTACCGAGCGGCACCCCGTTGACCGTCGAACCGGGCGGGCAGGTCGAGATCTCCACTCCTCCCTGCACCAGCCTCCCGGACCTCTTCCGAACGGTCGCGCAGGACATCTCCCATCTCACCGCGATGCTGGCCGACCACGGTCTCGTGCTCGGCGACCGCGGCGCTGACCTGCACAGACATCCCACGCGCCTGCTGCAGGTGCCCAGATACGCCGCGATGGAGCACGCGTTCAACCACGTCGGCGACGACGGCATCGCGATGATGTGCAACACCGCCGGGCTGCAGGTGTGCCTCGACTTCGGCGAGGAGAAGCACCTCAGGGACCGGTGGGCCGCCGTGCACCAGCTCGGGCCGGTGCTCATCGCGTTGTTCGCGAACTCGCCGAGCATCGGCGGCATGCACCAGGACTGGGCGTCGGCCCGGATGCGGACGCTGTACGGCACGGATCCCGTGCGCACCAGGCCAAGCGCTGTGTGCGCCGATCCGGCACAGGCCTACGCGAAGAGAGTCGTCGACACACCGGTGATCGTCGTGCGCGGGCCGAGTCCCAGTTGGATTCCGCCGCGCAGGTTCACGTTTGCCGACTGGATCGAAGGGGCACTCGAACGCGGCCCCACCAGCGACGACCTGGATTACCACCTGACGACGATGTTCCCGCCGGTCAGACCCCGCGGGTACATCGAGATCAGATACCTCGACACACCCGCGCCCGGCGGGTGGATCGCGCCGAGTGCGCTGCTCGTCGCGCTGTTCAGCGACCCGTCCGTTGTGGACGGTGTGCTGGCGGCGACGGAACGGGCGGCCGGGCGGTGGCTGGTGGCCGCGCGGCACGGGATGGCGGACGAACGCATTGCCAGAGCGGCCAAGGACGTTGTGGCCCTGGGCATCGAGGCGTTGCCCCGCACCGGACTCTCACACGATCAGATCAGCGCTGTCAGCTCGGAGCTTGAGGGGAAGCTGTGACTGAAGAACTCCGCGAGCAGGTGGCGGAGGAACTGTTGCGTTCGCGCGCGCGTTCCACCGCCTTGACCGACGCCGTCGACGAGCACGATCTCGTCCGGCAGCACTCGAAGCTGATGTCGCCGCTGGTCTGGGACCTGGCGCACATCGGCAACCAGGAGGAGCTCTGGCTCGTTCGTGACGTCGGCGGTCGCGAACCGGTCAGAAGCGACATCGACGAGTACTACGACGCGTTCAAGTTCTCCCGCAGCGTCAGGCCCGAATTGCCGCTGCTCAATCCACAGGAGACCCGTCAGTACGTCGGGGACGTGCGCGGCAAGGTGTTCGACGTGCTGGAGAAGGTCCCGCTGGAGGGCCGCAAGCTCGTCGAGAACGCGTTCGCGTTCGGCATGATCGTGCAGCACGAGCAGCAGCACGACGAGACGATGCTCGCCACGCACCAGCTGCGCACGGGCGAACCGGTGCTGCACGCACCGCCACCGCCCACCGGAAACCTCGTGCCCGCAACGGAAGCGTTCATTCCGGGCGGCCCGTTCGAGATGGGCACGTCGGACGAACCGTGGGCGCTGGACAACGAACGTCCCGCGCACACCGTCCACGTCGACCCGTTCTTCATCGACACCACCCCGGTCACGAACGGCGAGTACGCCGAGTTCGTGGCGGCGGGCGGGTACGACGACCGTCGCTTGTGGACGGAAGAGGGCTGGCAGCACCGGACGACGGCCAAGCTGGACATGCCGCGCTTCTGGCACCGCGAGGGCAACTCGTTCAGCCGCACGGCCTTCGGTGTCACCGAGCCGGTCGTGCCGGACGAACCCGTGGTGCACGTGTGCTTCCACGAGGCCCAGGCGTACGCGACGTGGGCGGGCAAGAGGCTCCCGACCGAGGCCGAGTGGGAGAAGGCCGCCCGCTACGACGCCGAGACCGGGCAGACCCGCCGCTATCCGTGGGGCGACGAGGATCCCGACGAGATCCACGCCAACCTCAGCCAGCGGCACCTGCGCCCCGCGCCGGTCGGTGCCTACCCCAAGGGCGCCTCGCCCGCGGGCGTGCACCAGTTGATCGGCGACGTCTGGGAGTGGACCTCGACGGACTTCCACGGCTACCCGGGTTTCGAGGTCTTCCCGTACCCCGAGTACTCCAAGGTCTTCTTCGGACCGGACTACAAGGTGCTGCGCGGCGGCTCGTTCGGCACCGACAAGTCCGCGATCCGGTCGACGTTCCGCAACTGGGACTACCCGATCAGACGGCAGATCTTCGCCGGCTTCCGCTGCGCCAGGGACGCCTAACCCGATGTGCCGCCATCTGGCTTACCTGGGCGCCGCCGTGCCCTTGGCCAGCATGCTCTACGACGCACCGCACTCGTTGGAGCACCAGTCGTACGCGCCCGCCGACATGCGGGCCGGCGGAACCGTGAACGTCGACGGCTACGGCGTCGGCTGGTTCCCCGGCCCGATCCGGTACCGGCGCGCGGGCACGTTGTGGAGCGACCCGAACCTGCGTCAGTTGGCGACCACCGAGTCGACCGCGTTTCTGGCGGCGGTTCGTTCGGCCACCGCGGGCATGCCCGTTTCGGACGCGGCGTGCGCGCCGTTCACCGACGGCACGTGGTTGTTCAGCCACAACGGGCGCGTCGACGGCTGGCCTGGGACTGTGGCCGGGCTGGCGAAGACGCTGGACGTCACCGATCTGCTCACGATGGACGCACCGACCGACTCCGCACTGCTGTGGACGGTCCTCAGACGCCGCCTGGAGACCGGGAAGAACCCGGCCGAGGCGCTTGTTGAACTCGTGCGAGAGGTAGCGGACGCGGCTCCGAAGTCGCGCCTGAATTTCTTGCTGACCAACGGAAAAGTGCTCGCGGGGACAACGTGGACACACGCCCTGTGGGTGCTGCAAAAGGGACAGGGCGTGACGATCGCGTCCGAGAGGCTTGACGACGACCCGGGCTGGCGGGAGATCCCCGACCGGCACGTGGTCACCGCCGATCCATCCACTGTGGAGGTTCGACCGATATGACCGAGCCGGTGCTGGACGTTCATCTCAAACCGGAGGACGCCGCACACGCGCTTCGTGCCGACGTGCGCGCGGGGCTGACCGCGGACCCGAAGTGGGTGTCGCCGAAGTGGTTCTACGACGCGGTGGGCAGCGAGCTGTTCGAGGACATCACGCGGCTGCCCGAGTACTACCCGACACGGGCCGAACGCGAGGTGCTGGCCGACCGGGCGAGCGAGATCGCGGCGACGACCGGCGCGCATTCGCTGGTGGAGCTGGGTTCCGGGTCTTCGGAGAAGACGCGGTTGCTGCTGAGCGCATTGCGCGAGCACGGCACGTTGCAGGAGTTCGTGCCGCAGGACGTCTCGGTGTCGGCCCTCACCGAAGCCGCGCACGCGATCATGGCGGACTACCCGGGACTGCGCGTGCACGGCGTGGTCGGCGACTTCACGCAGCACCTGGCGCTGCTGCCGGGCGAGTCGCCGCGTCTGGTGGCGTTCCTGGGCGGCACCATCGGCAACCTGATCCCGGACGAGCGGGAGAAGTTCTTCCGCACGGTCCGCGACGTGCTGCAGCCGGGGGAGTGGCTGCTGCTCGGTACGGACCTGGTCAAAGATCCCGCAACCCTGGTGCGCGCGTATGACGACGCGCAGGGCGTTACGGCCGAGTTCAACCGAAATGTGTTGAACGTCTTGAATCGTGAGGTCGGCGGGGACTTCGACGTCGAGGCGTTCGAGCACGTGGCGTTGTGGAACGCCGAGCAGGAATGGATCGAGATGCGGTTGCGCGCCAAGCGAGACATGCGGGTCTCGCTCGCCGAGCTCGGGTTGACCGTTGAGTTCCGCGAAGGTGAAGAACTGAGGACCGAGGTGTCCGCGAAGTTCCGCGAGGACGGCGTGCGCCAGGAGCTCGAAAACGGCGGATTTTCCTTGCACCGCTGGTGGACTGACACCGAAGGCAGGTTCGCCGTCTCACTGGCCCAGGCGGTCTAGGGACACAACCCTCCGATAGGCGGGTACAAACGGCGAACAGTCGGTGATGGGCTGCACGCGTGACGTCATCTCCTGCATCCAAGCGTGTCACGCGTGCAGCGCTCACCGGCGCGCTCGTGCTCGGCACCGTCTTTTCCGGCCTGGGCACCGCGAGTGCCCAGGCCGAGGCATCTTCCGTCAGACCCGCTGCCTGGGGGCAGTGCGCGGCTGACGTGCTCGCGGGGCTTCCCGCCTCGGTCACGCCCGAGGAGCGGGCCCGCCTCACCTGCACGACCCAGGAGGTCCCCGTCGACCACTCGCGCCCGCGCGGGGAGAAGACGGGCATCGCCATGATGAAGCGGCCCGCCAACGACCCGGCGCACAAGATCGGCACGATCTTCCTCAACCCCGGTGGCCCCGGCGGCTCGGGCCTGCTGCGCGGCGCGGTCTCGAAGAACTACTTCCAGCCGCAGGTGCTCGACCGGTTCGACGTCGTGGGCTTCGACCCGCGCGGTGTCGCCCGCAGCAACCCGTTGCGCTGCTTCCGCACCCAGGAAGAAGCCGACGCGGTGAACGAGGGCTGGTACTCCCTGCCCATCACCAAGGCGGAGATCTCCAGCTCGCTGCGGCAGTCGAAGGCCTACACCGACTACTGCAAGATCAACGCCGGGCCGCTGCTCAACCACATGTCGACCGAGGCCGTCGTGCGCGACCTCGACATCATGCGCGAGTCCGTCGGCGACAAGCAGCTGAACTTCGTCGGCTTCTCGTACGGCACGCTGATCGGCTCGACGTACGCGAACATCTTCCCGCAGAAGTCGCGGGCGATCGTGATCGACGGCAACGTCGACCCGCAGTTGCGCCTGACCAACGGCCCCGAGTACGACCGCCAGCGCGCCCAGGGCTTCGAGATCTCGCTCGACGCGATGCTCAAGCGCTGCGACAGCGCGGGTGTCGCGAAGTGCGCGTTCGCCGGCAACGCCCGCCAGAAGTTCGAGAACATGAAGGCGGCGCTGCGCAAGAACGGCCCCGTCACCATGCCGGACGGCTCGAAGGTCGGCTTGTCCGACGTCATCGGCCGCGTCGCCGGTGACCTGTACACGGTGGCACGCATCAACACCCTGGTGCCGTGGCTGCAGAGCGTGCACGTCGCGCTCAACCCGGCGGAGGCGTCGGCCGCGGCGTTCAGCGTGCAGTCCGTTGTGGACCTTCCGCCGCTGCTCAACGGCCACATGGACGTGGACCCGCTGGGCGACACGCCTTACACCATCGACGACTCCTACTACGGCGTGAACTGCACCGACAAGCCGTTCGCCCGCACGAACCGCTTCTGGGAGCAGACGGCGAACAAGTGGGAGAAGGAGTCGCCCACGTTCGGCCGCTACCAGGCCGCGTCCGACCTGATGACGTGCCCGACCTGGCCGACGCGCAACCCGGACCGCTGGATCGGCCCGTGGAACCGCAAGACGCCCAACCCGGTCGTCGTGGTGGGCAACTACTACGACCCGGCGACGCAGCACCTGTTCGCGCAGCGCATGGCCAAGGAACTCGGCAACGCGCGGCTGATCAGCGTCGACTCGTTCGGCCACTGCATCCTGGGGCGCTCGGCCGCGACCGACACGGCCGTGGCGAACTACCTGGTGAACCTCGTGGCGCCGGTCAACGGCTCGGTGTTCCAGCCGAATGTTCAGCCGTTCGCCTGATCGGTTCCGACGCGGTGGCGGTGCTGGTGCAGCGCCGCCACCGCGGGGTCGGGTGGCCGGACCGAGCAGCGCCAGTCCTCAGCCGGTAGATGCGTGAGCGGGGCGAGGTCGCTTCCACGCGTATCGCTCTGCCAGTGACCGGGGCTACGGCATCGTTGACGCCGTCTTTCCTGACCAGGGCCCAAATCGCCAGCCGATCGCGGCAGCCAGTGCCGCTGCTCGTTGATCAGGGAGAGTGCGGTGAGCGCGGCCCGACGATGATCGTCCGCCACATCACAGCAGCGCGCTCCGCACGATCAGCACCACGGCACTCGCGCCGGCCACGATCAACATGGGTGTGCGGATGCCGCCCGCGTCGAACCTCTTGCGCAACGGCCCGGACAGCAGGAACCCCGCCACCAGGAACGGGATGAGCGCGAGCCCCGTCCACAGCTGATGCGCACTGACGTGTCCGGCCGCGAGCAGCCCGATCACCGAGGCGCCGGAGCCGAGCACGAAGAACGCCGCCAGCGTCGCCCTGACCTGAGGGCCTGCCTGGTTCTGGTAGAGCAGCGCGACCATCGGGCCGCCCACCGCGGTCGCCGTGCCGAACGAGCCGCTCGCGAACCCTGCCGTGACCAGCGACTTCGGCCGCGGCTCAGGCCTCCACGCGGTGATCGACAGCAGCACGCACCCCAGCACCGAGCCGCCGACCACGAGCCCGAAGCCCTTCGGGTCCAGCGAGTCGACGATCAGGATGCCGACGACCGTGCCGGGCAGGCGGCCGAGCATCGCCCAGCCGACGCCGCGCCAGTCGACGTGGCTGAACTCGCGGGCGAGCGACATCGACGCGTGCGCGGTGGCGACCATGAGCACCGGGACCGGCAGCAGCGTCGGGTCGAGCAGCGCGATCAACGGCACGGCGATGAGCGCCAGGCCGAAGCCGATCAGACCCTGCAGCAGGCCGCCCAGTGCGACGACGAGCCCGGCTGCCGCTATCCCCCAAGACATGATTCGCCATGCTATCGACCTGGCCGGTGCCCTACGACCAGGTTTCGCCCGCTGTTCGCCCGCCGTTGGTCAAGCCCACCTACGCTCCGCGCCATGACTGCGTCCCGCCGCTCCTTCCTGCTCGGCACCGGTGCGACCGCCGCCGCTGCCGCCCTGGTCACGCCTGGTTCTGCCCAGGCCGACATCGTTGTCAGCGGCGGGAGGCCCGACCCCGAGGCGCGGCGGTTCACGCTCGCCGTGATCCCGGACACGCAGTACATGTTCGACCTCGACCGCGGCGACTCGGCGCCGTTGAAGGCGACGCTGCAGTACCTGATCGACCACCAGCGGTCCGAGAACATCGTCTTCATCAGCCACCTCGGCGACCTCGTCGAGAACGCGCAGAAGAGCGAGATCGACGACATCAGCGAACGGTTCGAGGTGCTCGACCGGCGCCGGGTCGGGTACAGCGTGCTCGCGGGCAACCACGACCTGCCGGACTCGCGCACCGACGACCAGCGCGGCCGCACGCCGTACCTGGACAAGTTCGGGCCGCAGCGGTTCCGCAGTTCGCCGACGTTCCGCGGTGCGAGCACGGACGGCTACAACTCGTTCCACGTGTTCCGCGCCGCCGGCAAGGAATGGCTGGTCCTGGCGCTGGACTGGCGCATGTCCGCCAAGGGTTTCGAGTGGGCGCGCAGTGTTTTGAAGCAGCACGCCAAGCTGCCGGTCATCCTCACCACGCACGAGCTCGTCTACGACGGCGGCGACGGCAACGCGACGATGTCCGACTACGGTCGCAAGCTGTGGGACGAGCTGATCAAGGACAACGACCAGATCTTCCTGACGCTCAACGGCCATTTCTGGCCGCCGGCACGCGCGACCATGCGCAACACCGCGGGCAACGACGTCCACGTGCACATCACGAACTACCAGGACCGCTACTACGGCGGCGGCGCGATGATCCGGCTCTACCACTTCGACCTCGACCGCAAGACGATCGACGTGCGGACGCTGTCGCCGTGGCTGCTCGGCAAGCGCTCGCTCAACCCGCTGGAGCGCAAGGAGATCGAGTTGACGGGCCCGGTCGACCGGTTCAGCGTGCCGATCGACTTCGAGCAGCGGTTCGCCCGGTTCGACCCGCCGATCCTTCCTCCCGCGCAGCCCGCGCGCGATGTCTTGGTAAGTGGCACGGTCGCGTACTGGCGGCTCGGCGAAGGGTTGAAGGACCTGTCGGGCAACGGGAACGACCTCACGCAGACCGGCACGTTGACGGCTTCGGACGACCACCACCGGTTCGCGCCGTCGCACCGCTCGCTGTTCTTCGGCAAGAACGGCCATCTGACCACTGTGGACAGCGCGCCGCTCAACAAGCAGACGTTCGAGCGCGGCTACACGATCGAGCTGTTCCTCAAGCTGCCCAAGGACTTCGACCACCCGTGGTGCGGCCTGTTCACCAAGCTCGCGCCCGGCTCGGCGGCGGGCAAGACCGGCGACGACCCGAGCGAGCCGATCGCCACGCTGAACCTCGCGGGCGGCGGCAGCCTGCAGTGGGCGGTGTTCCCGCGCAACCTGCCGGGTCTGTCCACGAACTGGGGTCACGAGATGGTCTACGAGACGTGGTGGCACGTCGCGGTGGTCAACAACGGCGTGCACACCACGTTGTACGTGGACGGCTCGCCCCTGCTGCGCAACCCGTCCACGCCGGCGCGCGGCATCTCGACGGCCGGTGACCCGTGGCTCGTCGGCGCCTACGCGTACAACAAGATCGTGGAGAAGTCCTTGTACGGCTGGGTCGGCGACATGCGCGTGGTGAACCGGCCGCTCGACCGGTCCGAGTTCATGCGGTCGAAGGCAGCCCGAATTTCGGGAACAGACTGAGGTCGAAGAACGACGAGACGTGCGTGATCCGGTCGTTGCCGACCTCCAGCACCTGGAGGTTGAACGGCCGGAACACACCGTCTTCCTCTCGCAGGTAGAGGCCGTACGCGGGCTGGCCGTTGGCTTCCACCTCGATCATGCGCGCGCCGTGGGGCACGGCCGGGCACTGGTTCGCGAGGTGCCACGCGACCATCTCGGGTCCGCTGTACCACTGCGGGAACGGCGGCATCTCCCAGACGACGTCCTCGGTGAACATGCCGATGATCGCCGGGATGTCCTTGGCCTCGAACGCTTTCACCCAGCGGTCCAGCAGTGGCTTGGCGTCGGCGGGTTCGGTGACGTTGTCCTCGCTGAGGTCCTTGAGCTGTGCGTGGGCCCGTTGCAGGGCGCTGTTCACGGCCGCGACGGTCATGTCGAGCTGGTCGGCCGTCTCGGCCGCGGTCAGCTTCAGGACGTCGCGCAGGATCAGCACCGCGCGTTGCCGCGGCGGCAGGTGCTGCAGTGCCGCGACGAACGCCAGCCGCGTCGACTCGCGTTCGGTGACGATCGCGGCCGGATCGGTCGGGAACGGCTCCAGCCACGGGATCTCGTGGTCCTGGGTGAGCGGGTCGCTTTCGGTCGAACTCGCGCCGAGCCCGAACGGCAGCGGCCTGCGCGCGCGGGTGTCGAGCGCGGTGAGGCAGACGTTCGTCGCGATCCGGTACAGCCACGTGCGCACCGACGAGCGGCCCTCGAACTGGTCGTACGCCTTCCACGCGCGCAGGTACGTCTCCTGCACCAGATCCTCGGCGTCGTGCAGCGAGCCGAGCATCCGGTAGCAGTGCGCGAGCAGTTCCCTTCTGAAGGGGTCTGCCGCCACCTCGAAGTCCACTGTCACTCCTGCACTCTAACCGCGTTCCGCAGCCTGCCGATGACCGTTTGGATGTGGTCCCGCAGCTCCGGCGGTTCGTGCACCTCGAACTCGAAGCCGAGGAACATCAGGTGGAACACGATCCGGTCGAGCGTGTCGGCTCCGCTGCGCATGAGGCACGAGTTGTCGTCGATCGGTTCCAGCGCCGCCGACATGGGCGTGGTGCGTTCGGCGACTGCCTGCATGGGTGCGTGGATCGTCAGCACGGCCTGGTAGGTGTAGACGTTCGACGAGACCTGGCGCGACACGAACTCGCCCAGCGACTCCGCCGGTGGCTCGCGGGGAGTGAACCGGGCGGCGAGCGCCGGCTCGGCGGGGATGCGGTCCACGCGGAACGTCCGCCAGTCCTCTTTGGACACGTCCCACGCGACCAGGTACCAGCGGCGCCCGGTGTGCACGAGACCTTGCGGTTCCACGAGCCGTTTCGCGGGCTCGCCCTGAGTCGGCGCGTAGGTGAACCGCAGCTGCTGGTGGTCACGGCAGGCGGCGGCGATGATCGTCAGCGTCTCGGCGTCGACCGTCGGGCCCGCGCTGGTCAGGGGAGTGGTGTGGGCCTGCAGCGCCTGGACGCGCCGTCTGAGCCGGGTCGGCAGGATCTGCTCGAGCTTCGTGAGCGCGCGGACCGACGTCTCCTCGATGCCCGCGATCGTGCCGTTGGCAGCGGTTCTGAGGCCGACCGCCACGGCAACGGCTTCGTCGTCGTCGAGCAGCAACGGCGGGAGCTCCGCGCCGGCGCCGAGCTGGTAGCCGCCCGTCGCGCCGGGCAGGGACGTGACGGGGTAGCCGAGGCTGCGCAGCTTGTCGACGTCACGGCGGATCGTGCGGACGTCGACGCTGAGGCGGCCGGCGAGCTCCGGGCCCGTCCAGTCGCGCCGCACCTGCAGCAACGAGAGGAGCTTCAGCAGCCGTGCGGACGTCTCCAGCATGGGACGGAGTCTAGGCAAGCAGGTCGAGGAAGGCCGGTGCGAGCAGGTCGTTCGACGTCGTGTCCCGTGCCGCGTCGATCGTGACCAGGCGCGAGTGCAGCTCGTAGCCGTCCGTGTCGGTCCACTCGGCGTCCGCGCCGCCGTCCCGATCGGTCGCGGTTCCGCAGAAGACGACCTGCAGGAAGTCCGGGTAGGGATACGGGTCGTGTGGCCGTCTCGGCGCGAGGTGCTCCAGGTGCAGCCATCCCAGCGGCCGGAGGCTGTCGCGGTCGACGAGCCAGCCGGTTTCCTCGTGCACCTCGCGGACCGCGGTATCCACATAGGACTCGCCGGGCTCTCGCCGGCCACCGGGCAAGGGGTGGGTGCCGTCGGCGTTCTCGCAGAGGACGATCAGATCTCCGACTCGCACGACGCACCGTATCGAGGTGACCAGCTCGTCCGGCAGGGCCGTGGGCGTGGGGTGAGCGCTGACCCGCAAGGGCATCGCCCCGCCCATCCACGACGTCTCACCCGTGGCGACGGGCTTGTTCTTGGCCAGCAACGCGGTCAGGGCGGGGTGACGTTCGCCGAATCCCGGACGACTCTTGTCCCTGGACATGGCAACCATGTTAGGGTTTGCGCATGACTGCCGGGTCGGCCTTGTGCCGTGAGCGGAACGGTTGCCCGGCCCTGATTTGATCAGGGCCCCTCCAGCTCCGCGCGTGATCTCTTTTCGGGACAACGCGCTTGGGAGAGGAGGTGATGCGCAATGCTTCCCAACGTTGGTGATGTCTTTTCCGGCAAGGTCGTCTCGACCGTGCCGTTCGGTTCGTTCATCGAGCACCCCACCGGTGCCCACGGGCTGCTGCACGGTCAGCAGGCCGAGGTCGGCTCTTCGGTGCAGGTGAAGGTCCTCATGGTGGACGCCGACAAGCAGCGGTTCAGCCTTGAGCTGGCCTAAAGCATGAGTGTCACCGGACAGAGGCGCCCTGTCCGGTGATGTCTCACGCCTTCCGGTAGTCCGCGCACTCCACGATCAAGCGGTCGTGGAGGCTTCTGCGATGCCCTTGTTCCTGAGGCGGCGAGCCCAGCGCGCTCGCCGGGCTGGTGATGTCGTGCAGCAGCCGGTACAGCACGACATCCGTTGCGGTGTAAAGCCAGTCGTCCGCCTTGCCGGGCGGTGCGGCCGGTCCGAGCATGTTCTCGAACCACGCCGGGAAGAGCAGGTCCTGGGCGACCGCGTTCTCGATGCGGGCGCGGATCAGGTCGCGTGCCTCACCGACGGCCTCGTTGCCCGCCGACTTCGCGGCGGTGTCCTTGGCGTGCGAGTTCTCGTCCGGTGCTTCAGGACGTTGTTTGCGAGTGAACGTCTGCCACTGCTTGTACTTCTTGCGCCACAACGACTCCGCGTTCGGCGGCAACGTGGTGAGGGCCTCGGCGGCGTCGATCGCCTCCAGGGCCGCCTTGTCGTACGACGCGATGGCCTTGCGGGTGTCCTTGGCTTCCTGCGGCGTGAACGTCTTGCGCGCGTAGGCTTCCTGGCCCGCGAGGATCCTGGCGATGAGGGACTTCTCGATCTCCGGCCAGGTGTCGAAGTCGGCCTTCTCCGTCTCGCCCGCGCGGACCTTCCGGTTGAGCGCCACCAGAAGTCGTTCGAGCCGGTGCACGCTGTCGGCGAGCTCGGTCACCCGCTCGTTGGTCTTGGCGATCTTGCGGGTGGTGTCGCGGACCTGGTTCGTGGTGCTGAGCTGTTGCTGGGCGGCGTCGGTCTGGGCGTGGTCGATGCGGTCGCCGAGCGACTTGAGGTCCTTCTTGAGACGCTCGACCTTGTCGTCGAGCGCCTTGACCGGGTCGATGTTCATCATCGCAACGTCCTCCACGCCCACCAGGCCACGCCCGCCAGCACGGCCAATGCGGCCCAGCCATTCGCCAATGGTGTCAGCAACACGGCCGCGAGAGCCGCCGTGATCGCCGCCGTCCTGGCTCGCGGCTCCCAGATCCTGCGTCCGACGGGGTCCACGAGGACCGCGGCCGCGACGGCGACCGCCAGCACGACCGACAGCAGCGACCAGCCGTCGAACCAGCCGATGACGACGACGAGGGCCGCGATGGCCGTGCCCGCCGCGATCGCCCGGTTGGGGACGGTCAGGCGGGCCGCCTCGACGTCGCGGCGGGCGTGCATGACGGCCGCGACCTCCTTGTCGGTGTCGGCTAAGAGGGCGGGGAAGTCGGGGCTGCCGGGACCTGCTGCCTGCAGTGCGCGTAGTGCTGTTCGCAACGCGTGCTGGCGGTCGGCCAAGCGGGCGAACGGTTCGGCTGCCATGCCCGGAAATCGTGATCAACGTGCCCCGTGGGCCGCCAGACCTGTCGCCTGAGTTGGTCCGGTTGCCGACGAACTTCCCTCAACCGGACCAACGAGGTCTCGAATGAGTGACACCACCTCATCCGGTGCGTCCTCGGCCATGAAGTGGCCCGACTTGGTCGTGGTGTACCGCAGGTCGGTGACCCACTTGCGCCAGAGTTCGGTGGGGTCGAAGCCGAGCTGGCTGCCCCAGTCCTGCTGCATCACGGCGACGGGCATGGTGAGCTTCCGGCCGGCTTCCAGATCGGCGCGGTCGTGCTCGACGTCGATGGTGGCGAGAGCGCGGAAGTCCTCGATGATCGACGGGATCGCGTTTCGCGCGGCTTCGAGGTACTCGGCCCTGATGTCCTCGGGGAAGGGATTCTTGGACCACACGTCCAGGAAGTGGCCGAAGAACGCGTCGGAGCTGTTGGTGATGAGCTGTTCGGGCAGATCACTCGGCTGGGCGAGGAGGTACAGGTGGAAGGCCACCGCCGCCTCGCGTCCGTGCAGCACGTCCCAGGTGTCCAGGGCCGGGACGCTGTCGAGCAGACCGAGGTGACTGATCCGGTCCGGGTGGTCGAGGGCGGCGCGGAACGCCACGTGCACGCCCCGGTCGTGGCCGATCAGCGCGAACGTGCCGAGGCCGAGCTCGTCGGCCAGGTCGATGACGTCCTGGGCCATCGTGCGCTTGTCGTAACCGGTTTTCGGCTTGCCGCTGGCGCCGCAGCCGCGCAGGTCGGGGCAGATGACCGTGTGGTGCTCGGCGAGCTTCGGAGCGACGTGGCGCCACATCAGGTGGGTCTGCGGGAAGCCGTGCAGCAGGACGATCGGGGAGCCTTCGCCGGTGATTTCCGTGTGGAGCTTCATGTGGCCCAGCATCGGGCGGGCTGATCAGCAGGGGATTAGCATCCACGTTCGTGCAGATCAGAGTGCTTGGGCCGGTTGCGGTCGTCGGCACCGATGGTCGTCCTGTCGCCGTTGGCAGCAAACGTCGTCGTGAGCTGCTCGGTCGTCTCGTGGCCGCTGGTGGACGGGTGGTGTCGCTTGAAGCGTTGATCGACGATCTCTGGGAGGACCCGCCCGCTGGAGCCGTTGGGGCGTTGCGGACGTTCGTGTCAGAGCTGCGTGCCGCGCTGGGGCCTGACGCGATCGCGACGGTCGGCCGTGGCTATGCGCTGCGGGTGTCCGACGTCGACGTCTGGAGGTTCGAGGAGTCGCCTTCGTCGGTCGCCTGGGGTGAGCCCTACGCCGATCTCGATCCGTCGCCGTGGGTGCTGCAGGAGCGCGCTCGGCTGTTGGAGCTGCGTGCGCGCGCCTTGCTCGATGAGGGCCGTGGGGCGTCCTTGGTCGGGGAGTTGGCCGTGTTCGCTTCCGCGCACCCGTGGCGGGAGAAGGCTCAGGTGTTGCTCGCGCACGCGCTGTTCCAGGACGGGCGGCAGGTCGAGGCGTTGAGCCTGCTGCGTGAGGCCCGTGGCCGCCTCGGTCGTCTCGGGCTGGACGCTGTGCCTGAACTCGACCGCGCTGAGGCGGACATCCTTCGTCATGCCGTGACTCGGACCGGGTCGTACGCGGCGTTGCGGTCCGCTTCGGTCGTCGCGGGGGAGGCGGCGCTGACCGGCGGGGTGGCGCTGGCACAGGCGCAGCGGTTCGCGGCGGTGGCCGAGGCCGCGCGGCTGGGCGATCCGCTGCTGGTCGCTCGTGTGCTGACCGCCTACGACGTGCCCGCGAACTGGACCGTGAGCGATGACCCGGTCCAGGCCGCGGCGTTGGTCTCGGTGGGGCGGCGGGTGTTGGCGCGCCTCGAAGGGGCGTTGCGGGCGCGGGTGCTGGCCACTCTCGCGGTGGAGCATCGGGGCACGCGTGACGCCTGGGCTCTGGAGGCGGCGCTGGAGGCCGAGGAACTGGCTCGGTCGCTGGGTGATCCGGCTTTGCTCGTGGTGGCTCTGAACGCGCGGTTCATGCAGTCGTTCCAGCGGCCGGGGGCTTCTCCGGAACGGGCTCGCGTCGCCGCTGAGCTGATCGAGGTGTCCGCCCGGCACGACCTGCCCGCGTACGAGATCCTCGGTCACCTCGTGGCGCTGCAGGCCGGTGCGGCGGTGGGGGATTTCGAGCGGGCGGAGCGGCACGTCCTGGCGGCCGAACAGCTGGCCGAGATCCACGAGGCACCGCTGGTACGCGTGTTCACGAACGGGTTCCGGGTCATGCGCGCACCGGATGAAGCCGGATACCGCGCGTTGGACCTGTCATCCATGCCGGGTGTGGAGGCCGGGTTCCTGCCGCTGGCGCTGCTGTCGACGGGGCTGCCGGTCGACGGTTCGCTGGACTGGGGGCCGTATAGGCCTTGGGGATTGCCGCTGATCCATCTTGCGGATGGTGACGTCGCCGCGGCTCGTCGTGCTGCTGCGCACCTGCCCACGCCGCGTGCCGACCACTTCTACGAGGTGCTGTGGTGGATCACCGCACGCATCGCCGCGTTGCTCGACGACGACGTGCTCGCCGAGACCGCACGCGAGGCGCTCGAACCAGCCCGGGGCGAGATCATCGGCGGCACCACGGCGATGCTCTCGTTCGGTCTTTAGGACTTGCGGCGCGCCTCCGCGGGCCACACGACCTCGATCGGCACCCCGGAAGCCCGCGCCTGCTCGACGGTGTCCGCGGTCCCGCCCCTGCCCTGCTGCGCCACCCCGTCCCACACCGCCACCAGCAGCTCGACGGACGCGAGGATGCGTTCGTTGGCGGCCACGTAGGCGAGCCTGTTGGACGTCATGTGCGGCAGCACGCTGACCACCGTGGCCGCCGCGCGCAGCTCGTCGTACTCGGCCACCTGGTGGGGCTTGAGCTTGTCCCGGTAGTCCAGCGCTGGCAGCACGACCTCGACCTGCCCGCCGAGGCCCAGCACGGCCCGCGCGAACACCTGGTCGGCGCCCGGCGCGAGGCACGTCACGCCGACCACGGGCTGCCCGAGCCGGGCCAGCACCTCGGCGATCGCGGCTTGCACGGCCGGGACGCACTCAGGCACCAGGTTCATGTGTCCGGTGATCCCGACCCGCATCAGGCCGTCCGGATCGCTCTGATCGCGTCGCGTGTCTCCTGAACGGCGCGGATGTGGCGGTGCGTGGCCGCCTCCTTCGCGAAGTCCTCCAGCTTGCGCAACACGCGCCCCGAGGAGAGCTTCGCCGCCGTCGGCAGAACCTCGTTGATCAACCCGCACGCCGCCTCCGGGTCTCCCGCGACCATCTTGGTGCGCGCCAGTCCGATCACGTCGAACGCGCGGTTGCGCACCTTCGACGGGTCTCGCAGCTCCAGTGCCCGCCGGATGTGCTGCTCGGCGAACACGGCCTGAGCCGGGTCGTGCATGGCGAGGTCGCGGCACCGCGCCCCGATCACGCCCTCCAGCTCGGCCTCGTCGAAGCTGTGCAGGTAGCGCGGTTCGTTGTCCGCGTCACGCTGCGCGAAGCTGTCCTGCGCGAGGCCCACGGCCTGGTGGAACTCGCGTGTCTTGCCCATCTGCGCATACGCCCACGCCTCACGCGTGAGGAGCAGCGCTTTCAACGTCGGCGTGCCCGTGCGGCGCGTGCCGTACTGGCCGAGCTGCACCAGCTCGAGCCCGTCCTCGGGCCTGCCGAGGTCGAACATCTGCCGCGCCATCGCCGCGAGGCACAGGGCCGCGAAGCCGTCGTTGTGGCCCGCCTTCGCCATCCGGACGGCCAGCACGTAGTAGCGCTGGGCCGCGTTGTGCAGCCCCGCGTCGAACGACATGCTCGCCGCCACCTTCGACAGCTCGGCGCCGATGAAGAACGCCCGTTCCGTCGTCGGGCCCGCAGGCGCGCGCTGCAGCCGTTCGGCCAGCTCGTCGAGCTGGCCCAGCACGGCCTTGCGCGCCAGTCCGTACCCGCCGCGCCCGCCCCAGCCGCGCAGCTCGTTCGCCACGCGCTGCAGGGCCAGCAGCTCCTCCTCGCTGATCGCCGAGTGCGACGACCACTTCGACAGGTTCTGCAGGGGGTGCAACCACCGCTGCAGCGGCTCGACCAGTGCGGATCCCACCGTCACCGCGGCGGCTCCGGTGAGCGCCGCTCGTCTGCTGATCGCCAAGTCGCTCCTCGCCGTCTCCTCGACCGAACGGGCAATGCTCGTCGCCTCCCAGGGGGCGGCGAGCACATCTGGCGGGCCAACTTCGGGGGAGCCCACCTGAGCTGGGATGACGACTCGGTCGAACCACAGTCGTTCGCCCGGTACACCGAGCACGAGCGCGAAGTGGCGCAGCCGGTCGAGCCGGTCGATCTGGTTCTCGCCGGACTCGTAACGCGAGAGCTGCGCCTGGCTGATGCCGAGCCAGCCCGCCATGCGGTCCTGGCTGACCCGGCTGAGATGCTGCGGGTGGTGCCGGTACGCGGAGATCAGCGCACCCATGTCGCGGTCGGCGCACGCGGCCGTGATCGCGGGATGGTCCCAGAAGTCATCCGGGACGGCAGGGGGTCCGTGCACGTCGGAACGAGCGTTGCGGCGGCACCGGTGACACAGCCGATCGGTGTTGTCGGCGGCGATGAACGCTCCACACGGGCAAGCGCGCCTGGATTTGGGTCTCGCGGTATCCATCGGCATCGCCCCCGTCACTGAGCGTTTCCCAAGTGTACGGAGACGTGATCGTCAGTCCATCCATCTCATGCATAAGACGTAATGGATTCGCGTGTCGCAGTTCCGGTACCCCCGCCTGGCGGATGACCTTCATACGTCCGCTGCATGAAGCCCATGCAACGGCCGAGTGGTGCGGGCGCAAACGGCGAAGCACTCTGCACATCGTCAGGTCGCGGGCCGATCCCCGCGGTTTTGGCAGTGCCTGACCCACGAACGGGGAGGACGACCGCCGATGAGCCTCACGACCGCGGAGACCGGTACCGGGAGTGCCGGGATCCCTCAGAACAGGGGACACGATCGGGCGATCGGCGAGGCCGTCGCCGGCTACCGCCTACTCGGCTGGCAGGTGAACGTCACCGAGCAGGGAGTGTTCCTCCCTCTCGGGCCCGCCACCACAGCCCTCGCCATGCCGGCGCGCATCGGGTCGCGCGTGCTGGCCGACCTCAAGTCGCGCATGCTCGCCGGGCCCGTCACCGTCATCCCCGGCCCCCGCGAGCACTGGATCTTCCTGGCCGAGCTGGTGGCGTTGCTCCCGACGCACCTCAAGGCGCCGCCCGAGGTCCAGTTCGTGCGATCCCCGCACCGGATCGCGCTGCCACCCACGATGACCAGGTACGGATCGCTGCGGTGGGCCAACCCGCCGTCGCACTCGCGGCACTGGTTCCCGCCGTTCACCGCCGTGCTCGCACTGGCCCGGACGGCTGCCGCGGAGGACCAGCGCCGATAATCGGTGCTCGTGTCTCTGGATCGACGTTCAGCGTTGTTGTTGTGCGGGCTCGCTGCCTTGAGCGCTTGTGGCGAGCCTGCTCCTCGCAAGACGGGCGGTGTCGGCACCGCCCGGCCAGGGGACCGCGTGGGTGCCGCTTCGGCCGTCCCCGTCGGTGGTGGCGTGCTGGTGGACATGCCCGGCAACGCCCAGCTTCTGGTCGTGCAGCCTCGATCAGGTGAATTCCGCGCGTTCAACCCCTCCTGCCCCCACGTGGGCTCACTGGTCAACCCTCCCGCCGGTGGTGTCATCACCTGCCCGCTGCATGGGAGCGCTTTCGACCCTTCGACGGGCGCGGTCCGCAAAGGACCTGCGACTTCGGGGTTGAAAGAGGTTCCTGTCGCTCTTTCGGGTGAGGATTTGGTGTTGTCCTGAGACCTGTGAGGTTGCTGTGCATTGGGCCTCGGACTGAACTCTCGCTGACCGTTTCGCGTAATGCTGTGGTGTGACCCCGGACACCCACCACCACGGAGGAACGGTCGTGAACACCGAAAGCCCGGTCAGCAGGCGGACGGCGCTGTGCGGAATCGTTGTCGCACTTGCCGTGCCCAGCGGGTTCGTGACCGCTTGCAGCAGCTCCTCGGGTTCTGCTCCTGCTTCTGGCACAACTCCCACCGGATCCACGGGGAAGCCCGGGACCACCCTGGTGGCCCTGGCCGACGTGCCGGAAGGCGGCGGCGCGCTCGTCGACGGGCCTGGTGGCAAGAAGATCGTCGTCGCGCGGATCTCGGCTTCCGAGGTGAAGGCGTACGACGCGACTTGCACGCACCAGGGTTCGACGGTGGCCGAGCCTTCCGACGGAACCATCACGTGTCCTTCGCACGGCAGCCAGTTCTCGTCGGCCGACGGCAAGGTGAAGAAGGGACCCGCGACCACCGGTCTGCGCGCTGTGGCCGTTCGCGTGGACGGCGACCAGGTGGTGCTCGCGTGACCCTTTCTGTTTTTGTCAGACCCCGTCGTTAGTCTTGACGGCGTGGCAGATCCCTCGACGTACCGCCCCGCAGTGGGCACGATTCCTGAGGCTCCCGGCGTCTACAAGTTCCGCGACGCCGGTGGCCGGGTCGTGTACGTCGGCAAGGCGAAGAGCTTGCGCAGCAGGCTGAACTCGTACTTCGCCGATCTGGCGGGTCTGCACCCGCGCACCCGCCAGATGGTGACGACGGCGGCCTCCGTCGAGTGGACGGTCGTCACCACCGAGGTCGAGGCGCTGCAGCTCGAGTACAACTGGATCAAGGAGTTCGACCCGCGGTTCAACGTCCGCTACCGCGACGACAAGTCGTATCCGGTGCTGGCCGTGACGCTTTTCGAGGACTACCCGCGGCTGCACGTGTACCGCGGCCCGCGCAAGAAGGGCGTGCGCTACTTCGGCCCGTTCGCACACGCCTGGGCCATCCGCGAGACGCTGGACCTGCTGCTGCGCGTGTTCCCGGCGCGCACCTGTTCGGCCGGTGTCTTCAAGCGGCACAACCAGATCGGGCGTCCCTGCCTGCTCGGGTACATCGACAAGTGCTCGGCGCCCTGTGTGGGCAAGGTTTCCGCCGACGAGCACCGCGCGATCGTCGAGGACTTCTGCGACTTCCTCGCGGGCAAGACGGACCACATGGTCCGCCGCCTGGAACGCGAGATGTCGGCCGCGTCCGACGCGCTGGAGTTCGAGCGCGCGGCCCGCCTGCGCGACGACCTGGGTGCTCTTCGCCGTGCCATGGAAAAGCAGGCGGTCGTTCTCGGCGACGGCACGGACGCCGACGTGATGGCGTTCGCCCAGGACGAGCTCGAGGTCTCGGTCCAGGTCTTCCACGTCCGCGGCGGCCGGGTGCGCGGCCAGCGCGGCTGGGTGCTGGACAAGGTCGAGGCGATCGACGACGCGGCCCTGGTCGACCAGTTCATCATGCAGTTCTACGGCGACAACACGGAAAGCACACCGCGCGAGGTCCTGGTCCCGGTGCTGCCGGACGACGCACCGGCCCTCGAAGATCTTTTGTCCGAACAGCGCGGCTCTCGCGTGGTCCTGCGCGTCCCGCAGCGCGGCGACAAGCGCGCGCTGATGGAAACGGTGGCCCGCAACGCTTCCGAAGCCTTCGCCCAACACAAACTGCGCCGCGCCGGCGACCTGACGGCCCGCTCGGCCGCCCTGCAGGAACTGCAGGACGCCCTGGCCCTGGACACAGCGCCTCTGCGCATCGAGTGCATCGACATCAGCCACGTCCAAGGCACCGACGTCGTGGCCTCCCTGGTCGTCTTCGAGGACGGCCTGGCCCGCAAGTCCGAGTACCGCCGCTTCGCCATCCGCGAAGCCGCCACCGAAGGCGACGTGGCCTCCATCGCCGAAGTAGTCCGCCGCCGCTTCCAGGCGATGCTGCGCGAAACCGCCTCCGGCGGCCCCAACCCGGGCATCGACCCGGACACCGGCAAGCCCCGCAAGTTCGCCTACCCGCCCAACCTCCTGGTGGTGGACGGCGCCGCCCCCCAAGCCGCCGCGGCAGCCGACGTCCTGGCCGAACTGGGCATCAACGACGTGGCGATAGTCGGTCTGGCCAAACGCCTGGAAGAGGTCTGGGTCCCCGGCGAGCCCGACCCGGTCATCCTGCCCCGCACGAGCGACGCCCTGTACCTGCTCCAACGAGTCCGCGACGAGGCCCACCGCTTCGCCATCGCCTACCACCGCCAAAAGCGCTCCAAGCGCATGATCGTCTCCGAACTCGACAACGTCCCGGGCCTGGGCGAAACCCGCAAAGCCGCCCTGCTCAAGCACTTCGGCTCGGTCCGCAAACTCCGTCAGGCCACAGTGGACGAAGTGAGCGAGGTCCCAGGCGTGGGCCGCCGCACGGCCGAGGCAGTAGTGGCCACCCTCGGCGGGGCTTCGCCCGCCTCGGCTTCGCCCGCCTCGGCTTCGCCCGCCTCGGCTTCGCCCGCCTCGGCTTCGCCCGCCTCGGCTTCGCCCGCCTCCGCTTCGCCCGCCTCCGCTTCGCCCGCCTCCGCCTCTCCCACTTCTGCCGCCTCCACGTCCGCCTCCGCCACCGCCTCCCCGACCCCCGCCACCGCCTCTTCGACCTCCGCCGCAGCTGCCTCCGCTTCGTCCACCGCGGCTTCGTCCCCCTCGGCTTCCGCTGCCTCCTCGGAGGCCAAGCCTTGACCCTCACGTCGCTCGCGCACCGGGCCCTGACCGAGGCCGCCGGCCTGCACCCGCTGCCTCCCAGCGCCGTGGCTCACCTGGCCGACCTGGCGGCCCCGCCCCGCCTGGTAGCGCACCTCCGCGCGGTGCACGACGTGGCCGGCCAGCTGTCCGACTGGCTGTCTCAGCACCACCCGGCCGTGCCCTTCGACTGCGCCGCCGTCCTGTTCGGCGCGGCCACCCACGACATCGGCAAGGTGCTGCACCCCACCGAGTTGTCCGCCCCAGGCTCCCTGCACGAGCCCGCGGGCCACGCGCTGCTGCTCTCCCGCGGCGTCCCGGAGCGCCTGGCCCGTTTCGCCCGCACCCACGCGTCGTGGACCGCCGCCGACGTGACACTCGAAGACCTGCTCGTCAGCCTCGCCGACAAGGTGTGGAAGGCCAAACGCGTCCCGGCCCTGGAGCAACTGGTGACCGCCCGCCTCGCCACCGCGGCCGACCAGGAGCCGTGGGAGGTCTTCATGGCCCTGGACGACGAGCTGGACCGCATCGCGTCCGGCGCCGACGCCAGGCTGGCCTACCAGTCGAGCTACCCGATCACGGCGTGACCGCAATGCTCCACCAGACCGCCCGCCGCGCCTGGATCGCTTCGCCGGTTCGAGCCTTCTTGCGCTCGGCCTTCTCGCCCTCAGCCTTCTCACGGCGCGGCTTCTCGCGCTCGGTCTTGTCGCGCTCGGCCTTCTCGCGTTCAGCCTTCTCGCGGCGCGGCTTTCGCTCGGCGCTTTCGCTGCGTGGCTTGCCGCTGCCAGCCTCCTTGTTCGGCACCTTCTCTCTGCGCGCCTCGCCGCTGCCACCCTTCGCCTCGCCGCGGCGTGGTTGCCAGGCCGAGTCGCGGTCCGCCTTGCTGGCGCGCGCCCACCCGCTCGCGCCTCTGCCCCGTCGCGCCCACCCGCTCGCGCCTCTGCCCGTCGTGCCGGTCCGCGCCTGCCCGTCCTGCCAGCCAGTGCCCGCCCGCTCGGACCCCGGTCCGTCTTGCCGGCCCGCGTCCGCCTATCCCGTTCGCCTTGCCGGCCAGCGCGCACCCGGTCCCACCCTGGTCCGTGTTGCCAGTCCGCGTCCGCCCGCTCCGTCCGCCCTTCAGATCCGCGTCCGCCCGCCCCTTCCTCCTGCGGGGAGGTGGACGACCATGGTTTCGGGACATCTACCAGACGACGGCAGGCGTGGAACCGGACAACGTTCACCCGACCGAGTGGCGAGGATCGCGGAGGCACGTAGCGTCTCAAGTGCCGAACCTGCCGCGCGAACACCGAGGAGCGGTGGAGACTCTCCGAAGGCGCGCCGGGTCGTGGCGCAGCCGCCAACACGCAGAGCACAGAGCCCACACCAGAGCTCAGAGCACAGAGCACACACATCAGAGCACGCCAGCACACGCCCGCCAGAGCCAGACCAGCACACGCCAGAGCACACACCAGAGCGTCGAGCTCATGAACAGGTAACGGAGTCGTAGTCGTGAACGCGGAGAAGTCCGGCATCGAAGTCGCCGTGGTGACCGGGCTGTCCGGTGCGGGCCGCAGCACCGCGGCCAAGTGCCTGGAGGACCTCGGCTGGTTCGTCGTGGACAACCTGCCCCCGGAACTCATCGCCACCATGGTCGAGCTCGGCGCGCAGGCGCGTGGGGCCATCACCAGGGTCGCTGTCGTCATGGACGTGCGCAGCCGTGCGTTCACCGAGGACCTGGCGTCGATCATCAAGGACCTCGACGCCCGCGGGTACAAGCCGCGCGTGCTGTTCCTCGAAGCCACCGACGACGTCCTCATCAGGAGGTTCGAGGCGGTGCGCCGCGGTCACCCGATGCAGGGGGACGGGCGGCTGCAGGACGGGATCGAGGCCGAGCGGATCTTGCTCACGCCGCTCAAGCAGGAAGCGGATCTGGTGCTCGACACCAGTGCGCTCAGCATTCACCAGCTCCGGGCCAAGATCGAGGACACGTTCGGCACCGAGGCGGCCAGCAGGACGCGGGTCACGGTGCTCAGCTTCGGGTACAAGTACGGGCTGCCGATGGACTCGGACCTGGTCATGGACGTGCGGTTTTTGCCCAACCCCTTCTGGATCCCGGAGTTGCGCGAGCAGACCGGGCTCGACGGCGAGGTGCGCAACTACGTGCTGTCGCAGGAAGGGGCCGAGGAGTTCCTCGACCGGTACCACGAGCTGCTGCGGCTCATCGGCGCCGGTTATCGCAGGGAGGGCAAGCGGTATCTGACGCTGGCTATCGGGTGCACGGGTGGCAAGCACCGCAGTGTCGCGCTCAGCGAAGAGCTCGCGGCGCGGCTGGCCAGTGAGGACGGCATGGCGGTCAAGGTCGTGCACAGGGATCTGGGACGCGAGTGACGAAGTTGAAGGCTGTTGCTCTGGGCGGCGGACACGGGCTGCACGCGACGTTGACGGCGCTGAAGAAGGTCACCGACGACGTGACGGCCGTGGTGACCGTGGCTGATGACGGGGGCTCGTCGGGGCGGCTGCGGCGTGAGATCACGGACCTGCTGCCGCCGGGGGATCTGCGCAAGGCCATGGCGGCGCTGGCCGGGGACGACGAGCAGAGCGTGCTCTGGACGTCGCTCTTCAAGCACCGGTTCGGGGGCACGGGGGCGCTGGCCGGTCACGCGGTCGGCAACCTGGTGCTCGCCGGGCTGCTCGAGCAGCTCGGCGACCCCGTGCGGGTCCTCGAGACCGCGGGAAGGCTCCTCGGGGTCAAAGGCCGGGTGCTGCCCATGTCGAACGAGCCGCTCGACATCGAGGCCGACGTCACCGGGCTGGACGAGGACGAGAACGACGTGCGGCGCATCCGGGGGCAGGTCGCCATCGCGACCACGCCGGGGCTCGTGCAGCGGATCCGGTTGACTGCCCCGAACGGGCGACCTGTCGGCTGTCCGGAGGCAGTACAGGCTGTACTTGGTGCCGATCTCGTGCTACTCGGCCCCGGATCGTGGTTCACCAGCGTGTTGCCGCATCTGCTGGTGCCCGAACTGCACGACGCGCTCACTCATACGCGCGCCAAGAAGGTCCTCGTGCTCAATCTTGTCCCCCAACCGGGGGAAACCGCCGGTTTCTCTCCGGAGCGCCATTTGGACGTAGTCTGCGAACACGCACCCGAGCTGAAGGTGGACGCGGTGATCGCCGACGTCGACTCGGTCCCCACCCCGGACCGGTTGACGCGAGCCGCTTCAGCGCTGGGCGCGCGAACGCATCTGGCCAAGATCGCCGCACCGGACGCTGCCGAGCGGCATGATCCGGAGGCACTGGCCGGTTGCCTGAGGCAGGTGGTCGATGAGACCGGAGTGGGAGGGACAAGCCCGTGGCGATGACGTCGGCGGTCAAGGACGAGCTGAGCAGGCTCGCGGTATCCAAGACCTGTTGCCGCCGCGCGGAGGTGTCCTCCCTGCTCAGGTTCGCCGGAGGCTTGCACATCGTGTCCGGCCGGGTGGTCGTCGAGGCCGAGCTGGACCTCGGAAGTGCCGCGCGCAGGCTCCTCAAGGAGATCCAGGCGCTGTACGGCCACCACGCCGAGGTGTTCACCATCCAGTCGAACGGACTGCGCAAGGGCACCCGGTACGTCGTGCGCGTGGTCAAGGACGGTGAGGGGCTCGCCCGTCAGACCGGCCTGCTCGACCCACGCGGCCGTCCGGTGCGCGGCCTGCCCGCGCCGGTCGTGTCGGGCGGTGTGTGCGACGCGGAAGCCGCGTGGCGCGGTGCGTTCCTCGCGCACGGCTCGCTGACCGAACCCGGCCGCAGCTCGTCGCTCGAGATCACCTGCCCCGGCCCCGAGGCCGCGCTGGCACTGGTCGGCGCGGCACGCCGGATGGGCATCTCGTCGAAGTCGCGCGAGGTCCGCGGAGCCGAGCGCGTGGTGATAAGGGACGGCGACGCGATCGGCGCGATGCTGACCAAGCTCGGCGCGCACGACAGCGTGCTGGCGTGGGAAGAGCGCCGCATGCGGCGTGAGGTCCGCGCCACGGCCAACCGGCTCGCGAACTTCGACGACGCGAACCTGCGCCGCTCGGCCCGCGCGGCCGTTGCCGCCGCGGCACGGGTCGCCCGCGCGCTCGAGATCCTCGGCCCGGAGGCGCCCGACCACCTGGCGGCCGCCGGTCAGCTCAGGCTCGCGCACCGCCAGGCGTCGCTGGAGGAGCTGGGCCAGCTGTCCGACCCGCAGATGACCAAGGACGCGGTCGCCGGCCGTATAAGGCGTCTTCTCGCCATGGCGGACAAGCGCGCCAAGGACCTGGGCATGCCGGACACCGAGTCCGCTGTCACGGCGGAGATGCTCGAAGCCGAAGTCTGACGCCCGGAACTAAGGCGTGTGACGCCCGGCCCACACGGCCAGCTGGGCTCGCGACCGCAGTCCCAGCTTGGTCCGGGCGTGCGTCACGTGCCGGGCAACGGTGTGGGGAGAGATCCCCAGCCGTTGCCCGATCTGGCGGTTGGTCAGCCCCTCCGCCACCAGCGTCGCCACGTGCAGCTCGCGCGCGGAGATCGTCCCGTCGTCGTCCTCGGCGACCGGCCGGGCGGTCATGGCGTAGGAAATGGCCTGGGGCAACGACATCCGCTCGCCGGTCGACTCGGCGGCGCGCAGCCGTCCCGCGGTGATGCGGCTGCGGCAGACGGACCGGGCCTCGTCCAGCAGCTCCTGCCAGTACGGCTCGGCGCGGAAGTCGTAGCGCGTCCGGACCACGGAAGCGGCTGTCATCAACGACAGAGCGCGCTCGTCGTCGGAACCCACGCCGACCAGCCCCAGCGCCAGGCCTTCGAGGTCGTAGAACTGGTCCATCGGATGCTCGGAGCCGACCTCGAGGCTCTCCCGGAACACCTCCACCGCCTCGGTGTAGCTCTTGCGCGCCAACGCGATGGCGCCCGCGGTGTGCAGCGCCGGGTTGAGCATGTGCGGCAGGCCCATGAGCCGGATCAACGTCAGCGCCTCGCGGACCAGCGGCGCGGCCAGGTCCGCCTCGCCGTGCTGCAGCAGCGTCCAGCCGTAGGAGTTCAGCAGGACGCCGCGGGCCAGCTTGTCGTCCGTGGACCGCAGCAGCGCCACGGCCTCGTCGTAGTACTGCCAGGCCAGGCCGGGATTGCCGGTGTGGGCCTCCGCCGACGCCAGCACCTCCAGCGCACGGGCCAACGTGCCGGGACGTGACGCGGCGGCGCGTTCGATGGCCAGGGACTCCTGGGCGAACGTGCGGGTCACGTGCCAGCCGCCGCGCACGCGGTGGTGCGTGGCCGCGAGGACGGTCAGCACGCTGCGGTACGACGCGGGCATCGGCTGGGTCAGAGCGTGGTGCAGGAGCTCGGTGGGGGCGCCGCGGGGGCCGCGCGGAGTGGAGGTCCAGGCCGTGGCGACGATCGTGAGGACGTGACGGGGCCAGTCACCCAACTCGGCGGTACGGGTCACGGCCAGTTCCAGCAGGCCGATGTTGCGGTCCAGTCGCAGCACGACGGACGGCGACGGCGCGAACGACGAGATCTCGGGCTCCACGACGGAGCACACCCAGTCGACCACGCGGTCTGCCACGAGAGAGACGTCGCCGCGCTCCACCGCACGTTCGCGGCAGTAGAGACGGATCGACTCCAGCTGACGGAACGTCGTGTGCCCTGAGGTGCGTTCGGCGACCAGCAGCGACTTCTGCTCGAGGCTGTTCAGCAGGTCCAACGCGTCCGGGACGTCGCAGATCGTGCTCGCCACACCCAGGTCGAACGGCACCCCGAGCACGGCCAGGCGACGGCAGGCGGCCTGTTCCGCGTCGGACAACAGGTCGTAACTCCAGCCGATCGCGGCGCGCAGCGTGCGGTGACGGTCGTCGGAGGCGCGAGGCCCTGCGGTCAGCAGCGCCAGCCGGTCACCGAGCCTCGCCAGGACGTCGGCGGGGGACAGGACGGTGATGCGGCGCGCGGCCAGTTCGATGGCCAGCGGCATCCCGTCGAGGGACCGGCACACGGCGACGATGTCGGCGACGTTCGAGGCGTCGATCTCGAATGAGCGGTCTACCGAGACGGCACGATCACCAAACAGCTGCACGGCGTCGTAACGCAGGGCCTCGGTGACGCCCGAACCGGCGGGCGGCAGGTCCAGTTCGCCGACCGCGAAAACCTGTTCGCCGGCCAGCCGCAGAGGCTCGCGGGAGGTCACCAGGACGCGCAGCCGGGGGCAGCACGCCAGGAGGTCGGACGCCACGTCGGCGACCTCGGCCAGCAGGTGCTCGCAGTTGTCCAGCACGAGCAGCGGACGCTTGTGCTGCTCGATCTCGGCGATCACGGCGTCGCGCACCGAGCGGTTCGGCAGCAGGAGCGCGCCGACCGCGTGGTAGATCGTCTGCACGACGCCGGACGCGGACGCGAGCGAGGTCCACCACGTCTGATCTGCGCGTTTGTTCACGTACTGGACGGCCAGCCTGGTCTTGCCCGCTCCCGCCGGGCCGACCAGCGACACCAGCCGGTGCTCCGGGGAGAGCCGGGCCAGCGCCGCCAGTTCCTCGCGGCGGCCCACGAAGGTGTCCAGCGGCGCGGGCAACGCCGAGTCATGCGGAGAGTCGTCCCGTGCCGAGCTGCGTTCGCGATACGCCCGTTGCCGGCACGCGTTCGAGCAGTAGCGTCGTCCGGTGGCCGTGTCGGTGAGCGGGTCCCCACATGTCACACAGGCGGCAATGGCCGTCATGAGAATTGACCGTACCGGCGCGTAACGGTCCGTAACACCCGCTGTTTCGGGGTATTGAAGGCTCCTTCAGAGCGTGGACATGATCCTGTCCGGTGCCGCCGCCACCGATTCAGGAGGTCCGGTAATGACCACGCAGATCCGACAGCCGAACACGTCGCTCGTGCCGCCGCAGGACCGCCAGGTGGTGGACGAGTGGCTCGCCCGGATCGCGGCCGTCGTCGGCAGGGACGCGAAGGAGAACAGTCCCGAGGCGTGCCGCACCGCCGCGGAGGCCGCGGAGGAGCTCAGCGCCTACCTCTGGATGCTCCGCGCCCTGCGCCGCCGAACGGCCTAATCAGGCGCTGTTTTTCTGGCTCGATCCAGAGATACTCACTATCCCTGTGACCAGCGGCGCAGTTCGGCAGATAGGCTGGGCTCGTTCCTGCCAGTCGAACGCAAGGAGTCCGTCGTGACGGTTCGTGTAGGTGTCAACGGTTTCGGTCGCATCGGGCGCAATTTCTTCCGCGCCGTGAGGGCTGGCGGCCACGACATCGAGATCGTCGCGTTCAACGACCTCGGTGACGTCGCCACCATGGCCCACCTGCTCAAGTACGACAGCATCCTCGGCCGTCTGGACGCTGACGTGCAGGTGACCGACGAGGGCATCTCCGTGGACGGCAAGGTCATCAAGGCCCTGGCCGAGCGCGACCCGGGCAAGCTGCCGTGGAAGGACCTCGGCGTGGACGTCGTCGTCGAGTCCACCGGCTTCTTCACCGACGCCACCAAGGCCCGCGCGCACGTCGACGAGGGTGGCGCCAAGAAGGTCATCATCTCCGCGCCGGCCAAGAACGAGGACCTCACCGTCGTCATCGGCGCGAACGAGGACAAGTTCGACGGCTCGCAGACGATCATCTCGAACGCCTCCTGCACCACGAACTGCCTCGCGCCGCTGGCCAAGGTGCTGCACGACAGCTTCGGCATCGAGCAGGGCCTCATGACCACGATCCACGCGTACACGCAGGACCAGAACCTGCAGGACGCGCCGCACAGCGACCTCCGCCGCGCCCGCGCCGCCGCGCTGAACATCGTCCCGACCTCCACGGGTGCCGCGAAGGCCATCGGCCTGGTGCTGCCGGAGCTCAAGGGCAAGCTCGACGGCTACGCGCTGCGCGTGCCGATCCCCACCGGCTCGGCCACCGACCTGACCGTCACGCTCAAGCGCGAGGTCACCGTCGACGAGGTCAACGCCGCGTACAAGGCCGCCGCCGAGGGCGCCCTGGCCGGCATCCTCAAGTACTCGACCGACCCGATCGTGTCGGCCGACATCGTCACCGACGCGCACTCGTGCATCTACGACGCGCCGCTGACCAAGGTCATCGGCAACCAGGTCAAGGTCGTCGGCTGGTACGACAACGAGTGGGGCTACTCCAACCGCCTCGCGGACCTGGTCAAGCTCGTCGCCTCGAAGATCTGAGCAGGTAGCACGTGAAGAACCTCAGCGACCTGCTCGCCGAGGGTGTCGCGGGTCGGCGCGTCCTGGTGCGCGCCGACCTGAACGTCCCCCTCGACGGAGACAAGATCACCGACGACGGCCGTGTGCGCGCGTCGGTGCCGACGATCAAGGCGCTCTCCGACGAGGGCGCCCGCGTGATCGTCACCGCTCACCTCGGCCGCCCCAAGGGCGAGCCGGACTCGAAGTTCTCGCTGGCCCCGGCCGCCGCTCGCCTCGGTGAGCTGCTCGGCTGCGAGGTCGCGCTGGCTTCCGACGTCGTCGGCGAGTCCGCGAAGTCCGTGGTCGAGGCGCTCACCGATGGTGGCGTCGTGATGCTGGAGAACGTCCGCTTCGACGCCCGCGAGACCTCGAAGGTCGACGCCGAGCGCGAGGCACTCGCCTCCGAGCTGGCCGCGTTCGCGGACGCGTTCGTGTCCGACGGTTTCGGTGTCGTGCACCGCAAGCAGGCCTCGGTCTACGACGTGGCGAAGAAGCTGCCCGCGTACGTCGGCGGTCTCGTCGAGGCCGAGCTGCGCGTGCTGCGCAAGCTCACCGACGACCTGGAGCGCCCGTACGTCGTGGTGCTGGGTGGCGCGAAGGTGTCCGACAAGCTCGGCGTCATCGCGAACCTGCTGACCAAGGTCGACCGGCTGCTCATCGGCGGCGGCATGGCGTACACGTTCCTCAAGGCCCAGGGCCACGAGGTCGGCGGCTCGCTGCTGCAGGAAGACCAGCTGGACACCGTCCGCGGCTTCCTCGCCGAGGCCGAGAAGCGCGGCGTCGAACTGGTGCTGCCCCTCGACGTGCTGGTGACCGACGAGTTCGGCAACCCCGAGCACGACGTCGTGGCCACCGACGCGATCCCCGCCGACAAGATGGGCCTGGACATCGGCCCGCAGTCGCGCGAGCTGTTCGCGTCGAAGCTCGCCGACGCCAAGACCGTGTTCTGGAACGGTCCGATGGGCGTCTTCGAGCAGGAGGCCTACGCCGGTGGCACCCGTGCCGTCGCGGAGGCCCTGGTGAAGTCCGACGCGTTCACCGTCGTCGGCGGTGGCGACTCCGCCGCGGCCGTTCGCGCGCTGGGTCTTCCCGAGGACGGCTTCTCGCACATCTCCACCGGTGGTGGCGCGTCTCTGGAGTTCCTGGAAGGCAAGGAACTCCCCGGCATCAGCGTTTTGGAGTCCTGATGGCAGCCCGGCTCCCGCTCATCGCGGGCAACTGGAAGATGAACCTCAACCACCTCGAAGCGATCGGCCTCGTGCAGAAGATCGCCTTCTCCCTGCCGGAGAAGTACTTCGCCAAGGTCGAGGTGGCCGTTCTCCCGCCGTTCGTCGACATCCGCAGCATCCAGACGCTGGTCGACGGCGACAAGCTGCTGCTGAAGTACGGCGCCCAGGACATCTCGCAGCACGAATCCGGCGCCTACACCGGCGAGGTCTCCGGCGCGATGCTCAAGAAGCTCGGCTGCCACTACGTGGTCGTCGGTCACTCCGAGCGCCGCGAGTACCACTGCGAGACCGACGCGATCGTCAACGCCAAGGTCAAGGCCGCGCTGAAGCACGAGGTCACGCCGATCTTCTGCTTCGGCGAGAAGCTCGACGTCCGCGAGGCCAAGGGGCACCTGGAACTGGTTCGCCAGCAGCTCGAGGACGGTCTCGCCGGTCTCAACGCCGAGCAGGTCGCCAAGATCGTGTTCGCGTACGAGCCGGTGTGGGCGATCGGCACGGGCCGCACGGCTTCTTCCGCCGACGCGCAGGAAGTGTGCTCGCTGGTCCGCTCGTTCGTGGCGGAGAAGTACGGCGAGGAGACGGCGGCTACTGTTCGCGTGCTTTACGGCGGTTCGGTGAAGTCGTCCAACATTGGTGAGCTCATCGCGCAGAAGGACATCGACGGCGCCCTTGTCGGCGGCGCGAGCCTTCAGGCGGACGAATTCACCAAGCTGTGTGCTCTGGCTGCCGGCGGGCCTCTACCCTAAGTTGATCTGAATCAAACGCACACCCCAAGTGGTTGCACACGTTCGGCAGTCGAACAGGTACTCTATGGCGTCGGCTGCCTGTCAGTGAGGAAGAAATGGTCCTGTTCCTGCAGATCCTGTTGATCGTCTCCAGCGTGCTGCTGGTGCTGCTCGTGCTGCTGCACCGTGGTCGTGGTGGCGGCCTTTCTTCGCTGTTCGGCGGCGGTATGCAGTCGACTTTGTCCGGTTCCTCCGTCGTGGAGAAGAACCTCGACCGCCTGACGCTGTTCGTCGGCGCGGTCTGGGTCATCGCCATCGTGGGCATCGGACTGCTGATCAAGCTGCCTCCGTCAGCCTGATCAACCGTTCAGCGGCAGAAGCCCTCAGGGGCTTGGGGTAACCACTTGGTGGGGGTGTAACGGTCGATGTCCGGTGGTAACGCGATTCGCGGTACCCGCGTCGGCGCAGGCCCGATGGGCGAATCGGAGCGCGGCGAGTCCGCGCCCCGTCGTCGGGTGTCGTACTGGTGCGCGAACGGTCACGAGTCCCGGCCGTCCTTCGCGGTCGAAGCGGAGGTGCCGGAGAGCTGGGACTGTCCGCGTTGCGGCCTGCCGGCAGGGCGGGACGAGCAGACGCCACCCGCGCCTCCGCGCAACGAGCCGTACAAGACGCACCTTGCGTATGTGAAGGAGCGGCGGTCTGACGCTGACGGGGAGGCGATCCTCGAGGAGGCTCTCGCCAAGCTGCGTCGTCAGCGTGAGGAGCCGTAGGTCTGGCTTTGGGAGAACAACGCGAAGGGCCCCCTCTGCGGAGAGGGGGCCCTTCGCGTTGTGTTGGGGTTGTGATCCGCGGCTTTGTGGGTGGGCGGCTTGCGTTGAGCGAGTCACGTTGCGTGCGATCCGCGACCGGGCGGGTGGTCACCTTGCGTTGGGCGAGTCGCGTTTTAGGGCGCGGGGCTCCGCCCCGAACCCCGCCAATCTGATCAAAGACCAGCCAGCGCCGCTTGCGGGTTGATGGCACGCCTGTTGCGTTCGGCGGCTGCCTGTTCCGTAGGTGGTGCGGTTCGGGTGGGGTGGTCCCATCACCAGCCGAGCCGGAGCGAGCCGCGCCAGGATCGGGTGTCAACCGGACGAAAAGCGTGTCCGGTTGACACCCGATCCTGGCGCGGCAAACGATCAGGCACGACTCGTGACGGGACCACCCCACCGGAACCGCACGGAAGGACGGCTCGGCTTCGCCTTCGCGGTTGCTAGCGGCGCAGGCCCGTGAACTGGCGGCGGAGCATTGCTGCGCCGATCAGGAGGAAGAACAGCAGCACCACGAGTGTGCTGGTTGAGCCGCCGGATGAGCTGGACAGGGTCACGTCTACGTTGCCGACTAGCGTGATGCCACATTCCGCGCGCACCTTGTGGCGGCCTGGTTCGATGTTCGCGAACTTCACCGGGGAGCGGAACTCGCCGTTGTCGTCCGCAGTGGTCTTGCCCACGTCCTGGCCCAGTGACTTCAGCGTCACGTCGGCGCCCTTGGGGCAGCCGGTGCCGGTTGCGGTCAGGTCCTCGCCGGGCTGGATGTTCTCCTTGTCGAGCACCAGGACGCCGTCGCCGGGGTTGGACGGCTCGCTGGAGGACGAGGACGGGGGCTCGGAGGACGACGAGGGCGTGTCCGTGGTCGTTGTGGTGGTCGCGGGGGTGGTGGTCGTGACGCCGGGTGGGCGCGTCACGGGGGGCTTGGTCACCGGTGGGTTCGTCACCGGAGGCTTGGTGACGGGTGGCTGGGTGGTCGGTGGCGGGGGCGTGGTGGTCGTCTGTGGGACCCGGACGGTGAACGTCGTGCCCGCTGGGCGCACGCCCTGGCACACCAGTTGGATTTCGACGCGGTGGGCGCCTGCTGCGGCGCTTGCCGGAACCGTTGCCGAACCGGAACCCGTCCCGCGACCACTTCCCTGGCCGCTGCCGACTACGGTCTTGCCGTCCCACAGGACGTTAGCCGCGTAAGTGGTGCAGTCGGGGTCGTAGAAGACTCCGGTCCACGCGACCTTGAAGGCCGATCCGGGGATGCCGGCGTTCGGATTCGCCGTGAGCGTCGGCGGCTGCTGGGCTGCTGCCGGTGTGGCGCTCAGCACCGTAACACCGGCTGCTACAGCCGCGAGTAAGCCTAAAGACCGCATTCCCTCTCCCCGGGATAGAACCTAAGGTGCGCTAGTGAGACGTCGCATGGCCGGTGCAGGTTTACTGCTGTGGTGCGGAATTATGCTGCTGCCGTCAACGGCGTTCGCACAGGACGGGTCTGTTCTGCTCGAGGCCGATGTGGACGGTAGGCCGGTTGGAGTAGGCACGCTCGTGCTCAACCCCTCGGACACCGCGCGCGTCTCCATCACGGTCCGCAACAACACGAACACTGTGCAGCGCGTGAAGACCGTTCGGATCAGCGGTACGGCGCTGGCGTTGACCTTCTTCACCTACGACACAACGGTTCCGTTCGACGTCCCGCCTAAGTCCTCGGAGACGCGGTCGTTCCCGCTCGAGCCCACGGATCTCGGGTCGCAGGCGCTTGGTCTCCTTCCGGTCACGGTCGAGGCGATCGACGTGCAGCGCGACGTCGTCGCCTCCGTCGAGACGACCGGCGACATCAAGGGCTCGCTCTGGTCGGTGTACGGGGCGTTCGGGCTGGGGGTGCTGGTGCTGACGGCGTTGTCGTGGGCCGGGGCGTTGATCGCGCTCGCGCGGCGCAGGCTGCCACCGAACCGCTGGCAGCGGGCCATGCGGTTCCTGCCGGCCGGGATCGGGACCGGGCTCGTGGCGGTGATTTCGTTGTCAGTGCTGCGATTGGTGGCGCCGTCGCCGACGGCCGAGATCCCGTTCATCCTCGTGGCCGCGGCTGCCGCGTTTGTTCTTGGCTACGTGACGCCGCATCCCGGTGAGCAGCAACCGTCCGAAATGGATACCGTGAGGATTCAACGGTGACTTTGTCCAGTGTGGTCGCCGCCCTGCCGCAGTACGCCGTCGGCGAGCAGATCGGCGAGGGCGGGATGGGCGTCGTCTACGGTGGCGTGCACCGGCAGCTCGGGCGTCCTGTGGCGATCAAACGGCTTCCGCACGCGGTGGCCGAGGACCCGCGGATGAGCGAGCGCTTCGAGCACGAGGCCCGGTTGCTGGCCCGGCTCGACCACCCGCACATCGTCCCGGTCTACGACTACGTGCGGCAGCAGGGCGAGCACCTGCTGGTGATGGAACGCCTCGACGGCGGCACGGTGTGGTCGCGTTTCGCCTCGGACGGCCTCACGGCGCAGCAGTCGTGCGCGCTCGTGCTGGCGACGCTGTCCGGTCTGCACGCGGCGCACGAGGCCGGCGTGCTGCACCTCGACGTGAAGCCCAAGAACCTGCTCTTCACCGCCAACGGTGTGGTGAAGGTGGCGGACTTCGGCATCTCCCAGGTGGTGTCGGAGGGTGCGACTCTCGTGACGCACGGCGGCGCTGTGCTCGGCACGCCCGCCTACATCGCGCCGGAACAGGCGATGGGCAACGCGCTCACGCCCGCCGCGGACGTCTACGCGACCGGCACCGTGCTGTACGAGCTGCTGTCCGGCGATCTGCCGTTCGAACGCGGCGGCGGGCCGATCGCGATGATCCAGAAGCGCGTGTACCAGGACCCGCGGCCGTTGCAGAACGTGCCGGAACCCCTTGCGGGCGTGGTGATGCGCAGCATCGCGCGCGAGCCGGACGCGCGGTACCGCAACGCCGAGACGTTCGCGATCGACCTAGCGGGCGCGGCGGGCCATCTGTTCGGCCCGGGCTGGCTGACCCGCCTCGGGATTCCGGTGCACCTCGCGCCGCAGGTGTCGGCGTCGTCCACGCGGCCGTCGCTCAGGCCTGTCGAGCGCGACACGGTTTCCCTGTCGCAGCAACCGATCCGCGCCACGCTGGTCGACCCGGTCCCGGCCGCGCGGCTCAGCGGCAGCAGCACGCTGGTGCCGGCCTCCGACGTGATCAAGCCGCCGTCGACGCCGTGGGCGCTGTGGCTGGTGGCCGCGATCGCGTTGGTGGCACTGGCGATCGTGCCGTTCGTGACAGGAGCGGTACCGGGCAGGGCCATCACCCAGGACCTCGCGGCACCGGTGAACGTCGAGGGCACGCGGCTGACCGTGACGCTGGCGGACATCCCGCTCGCGGACGTGACCGAGCGCGGGCCGGACGGCTTCGTGCTGCCGGGTGCCGCGAGGTGGATCGTCGGCGGCGTCGTCACAGCGAAGACGGACGGGCCGTGGGGGACGTTCGGGCTCGGGTCGGACCGGACGCCGTGGCTGAGCATCATGGGCACGGGTTCCGCGCTGCTGCTGCTCTTCACCTTCGCCTATCTGGAGTCGAACCTGCGGGCGCTGCGCAAGCGGCAGACCGGTGTGGCCGCGGTGATCGCGTCGGTGCCGCTCGGGTTCGGGCTCGGTCTGGCCGTGTGGCTGCTCGTGTCCGTGCTGCGGACGTACGAGCCGACGCTGCCCATCGCGCTGACGTGCGGTGTGCTCGGCGCGGCGGCGGCGATCAGCGCGTCGATCGCGTCTAAGCGCGCCTGACGGCCAGTTCGAACAGGTCCGCGAGCTCCTTCGCGTACTGAGCGACGTCGGTGTCCGGGTGGGCCATCAGCTCGCCCGGTGCCGCCTCCATCGCGCCGATGATCGACACCGCCATCACCCGCGGCGAGAACGCCCGCAGCTCGCCTGCCTCCTGGCCCTCGCGGAACATGTCCTCCATCTCGGTGAGCGTCGCGGCGGCCTGCCCCTGGTACCACTCCTGCGCGGCCTGGGCGTCCCGTGCCGCGCCGGCGATCTGCCCGATCGCGATCAGCTCGGACGGGTGCTCCGCGCAGTAGTGCACGAAGCCCTCGATCAGGTGGCGCAACGCGGCGCAGTAGTTTTCGGAGCCCTCGGCGCGGGTGCTCAGCGCGTGGTCCATCGAGTCGTGCACGGTGCGCATGACCTGCTTCATCAGTTCCTCGCGCCGGGCGAAGTGGTACGTGATCAGCCCGGGACTGATGCCAGCGCGCTTCGCGATCTGCACGAACGACGCCTTCGCGTACCCGATCTCGGCGATGGTCTCGATCGTCGCCGCCACGATCTGCCCCCGCCGGGCGTCCTCGATGAAGCTCTTCCGCTTCTCCTGGCCGCCCGACCGATTTTCTGGTTGCATGACTAGTAGCCTAGTTGAGCAACTAGTCAGGGGGAAAGATGATCAGCCGACAGGTGTTCCTGAGGTCTGCGCTGGGAGCTGCGGCGCTGGTGGGACTGGGTGCGGGCACGGCGAGTGCGGCAGGCCGATTACGCGGTGGCGTCGCCTACGACACGGGTGTCCAGGGTGCGGCGGGGGAGCCGTTGAGCCGCGTGCGGTGGAGTCGCGGCCAGCTGGAGCGGGAGATCGGCCTCATCGCGTCCGAGTTGCGGTGCCCGTCCGTCAGCGCGTTCGGCAGCGACCTGGGCAGGCTCGCCGAGACGACGACCACGGCATTGCGGCACGGCATGGAGGTGTTCGTCCAGCCACGGCTTTACGACCGCTCGCAGGAGGAGGTCCTGACGCACATGGCCGAGGCCGCGCGTCAGGCCGAACGGCAGCGGCGCGGGGACAACGTCACGTTCGTGACCGGCTGCGAGCACTTCCTGTTCACGCCCGGCATCCTGCCCGGCGCCACCTTCCTGGACCGGATCCGCGGCGTCGAGTCGATCCCGGAGACGGAATGGCCCGCGATCGTCCGCCGGTTCCGCGAGTTCATGGGCAAGGCCGTCGAGGTCACCCGGCGCGAGTTCCGCGGCAAGATCACGTACGGCGCGGCCGCCGGTGCCGACGCTCTGTGGAACGACTGGTCGCTGTTCGACCTCGTGGGCCTGGACTACTACCAGTACTTCAAGACGGATGCCGAGTACACGACGGACTTCGAGCAGTACCGGCGCTGGGGCAAGCCGATCATGGTGCTGGAGTTCGGCTGCTGCACCTTCACCGGCGCGGCCGAGGCGGGCGGCATGGGGTGGGACGTCCTCGACTTCGAGGCGGACCCGCCGGTGATCAAGCCTGGCGTCGTGCGCAACGAACGCGAGCAGGCCGACCACATCGCCCGCATGTTGCGCGTGTTCGACCAGGAGAAGGTCGCGGGCGCGCACCTGTACTCGGTGATCTCGCCGGACCTCCCGCACAACCCCACGTGCCGCGACCGCGACTACGACATGGCGGCGTACAGCCTGTTCAGGGCCGTGCGGGACCGGTTCGACGACGACAACTCGCCGTACCTGCTGGAGCCCAAGCAGTCGTACCACGCCTTCAAGAGGCACAACCGCTAGTCGGAGGACACCGTTCGCTGTTTCGGGAACGACGCCGACACCAGGAAGCCGCCCTCCTCGGTCGGGCCCGCGGAGAACTCGCCACCGAGCAGGGTGGCGCGCTCGCGCAGGCCGACCAGGCCGTGGCCACCGCTGGGCAACGTCGACGACGGGCTGACGGACGCGGTGTTGCGCACCTCGACCAGCACGTCGTTGTCGTCCGCGTCGATGAGCACGGTCGCGCTCGCCCCGACGGCGTGCTTGCGGATGTTGGTCAGGGCCTCCTGCACCGTCCGGTACACCGCGCCGGACACCGGTGCGGCGAGGTCCTGCACCGCGCCCTTGAGCTGCACGGACACCTCGAAGCCCGCGTCGGCGGCCAGTTCGGGCAGCTCGTCGACGCCCGGCTGGTTGTCCTCGGGCGCGCGCAGCACTGACACGAGCTGACGGAGTTCGTCGAGAGTGCGTGTCGACAACGTGCGGATGGTGCCGGCGACCTGTTTGTGTTCGGCGTCGACCACGGCCATGCGCAGCGCACCGGCCTGCATCGCGATGAGGCTGACCTGGTGCGAGACGACGTCGTGCATCTCGCGCGCGAGCTTTGCCCGTTCGTCCGCTCTGATGGCGTGCGCGTGCAGCACACGTTCTCTCTCGCGGGACTCGGCGAGCTCTGTTATCCGGTCGGAGAGCTCCTGACGCGCGTGCGCCAGCAGGGCGATCGCGATCGGCAGTCCGACCACGAGGAAGCCGTAGATCGCCGAGTGGAAGTGGCCGGAGATCGGGGTCTTGGTGAACTCCGACGGCGGCCAGCTCATGAACCGGCACGACCACACCAGCACGCCCGCGACGATGGTCTGCCAGCCGCCGATGTAGCGGCGCGCGACCGTGTAGAGGGCGATCATCGCGGCCATCTGGGCCCAGCCGGTGAAGAAGCCGGGGATGGTCAGCAGGACGACCACGAACGGGAAACGGCGGCGCACCAGCAGCGCGGCGACCGCGAGCCAGTTGAACCACTCCTGGTAGGCCTCGATCGCGGGGAAGTCCGGGTCGGGCGGGAGGGCCTTGAGCCACTGCCCCTTCAGCCAGACGTCCAGCAGCGCGACGAGCACCAGCGCCAGGTCGATGAGGATCTGGCGGCGGTCGCCGAGAAAAGACCAGCGCGAGCCGGCCTCGACGTTGTGAGCGCGTCTGGCCGGAAGCAGCGTGGCGGTCAGGATCCGACCTCCCTTGTGAGCCTTCCGGCCCTCACCGTACTGCGCGTATGTCGCGGTTGGCATAACTGCTGCCCCTTCGCCCCGACCTGCCTCGTCACACAGTGCAGACAGTCGACAACGCGGATTGGTACGGCGCTGCGCTCACAAATGTGCTACCGCACACGCACAGGGCGTGTGCGGTAGCCGCGAGAGGTGGTTACGGACACGTCTTCCAGGCGAAGTGGTAGGTCGTGTCGAGGTTGCCGTCGGTCGAGTCCATCGTCATGAAGCTCGTCGTCGTGGCGGTGTTCGACGAGCCCGGGTAGACCCGGAGCTCGGTGTTGATGTTGAAGTTCCGCTTCTCGCCGCACGGGGAGTAGACGATCGCGGCCACTTCGGTCGTGTCGGTGGCCTGCCAGTCGTCGCTGACGGGGCCGTTGTAGCGGTGGGAGATGGAGTCCGTCTGCGACATGCCCTGGAAGTAGTAGTTGGCCTTCTCGATGGCGTACGCACCTCGCTCCAGATGTGCGAAACCTCTGTAGTCGGCCTGGGCGATGCCGTAGGTGAAGCCCTGCGGCACGTTGACCCGCAGGTTGAGCTGGCAGTTCTTGCGCAGGTCAGTGGGCTTGGCGCCGACGCCGACCTGGGCCAGGTAGTCGCTGTAGGTCACCGTGAAGGCCTTGTTGTCCTCGGAGACCGCGACGGCTGCCGTGCCCGCGGGGCAGCCCGAGCCGTTGATCGTGACGATGTCGATCGTGATGTGGTCGGGCGGCGGCGTCTCGTTCGGCGCGCCGGGCGGGATGATGATGGACGAGGCCAGCAGGGCAGCGGCAACCGCGTTGAGCATGGGACACCTTTCCAACGCAACTCGCAGGGTGGGGCGGCGGCGGTTGAGAGGGGGGCGGCGGCCTGGCGGAAAATCAGCAGCGCTTCCACGAGAAGTGATGCAGGGTGCGCACTTCTCCGCGTTGGTAGTCCATGGTCATGAAACTGTTTGTATCGACATCCGAAGAGCCCTTGTCAACACGCAGCGAGCTGTTGACGTTGAGTCCCCTTTTTTCGCCGCACGGAGCCCAGACGATCTCCGAGAACTCGGTCCGGTGAGTGATCGTCCAGTTGTCGTCGAACGGCCCGTTGAAGGCGTGCTTCCACGTGGTGGTGGCCGATTGACCCTGGAAGTAGTAATTCACCGACTGGTACCCGATGGCGCCGCGCTCGAGGTGCCCGAAGCCCCCGTAGGTCGCTTCCGCGATGCCGTACGTGAAGCCCTGAGGAGAGTTCACCTGCAGTGTGAGCTGGCAGTTCTTCCGGAAGTCGGTCGCATCGGCACCCTTGCCGGCCTGGGCGAGGTAGTCGCTGTAGATCACCCAGAACGAGGTGTTGTCCGGTGCGACGATCACTTCTGCGGTGCCTTGCTTGCACCCGGAACCGTTCACCGTCACCACGTCGATCGTCACCCGCTCCGAAGGAATCGTGGCGGCGTGTGCGGGTGCGGACGACAATGTGAACAGCACGGCCATAGCGGCTGCTGCCGTCGCTTTACGCATGAAGTTGGCCTTTCCTGGTGCCTCTTTCTCAGCGTGGAGCGGCAGCGGTGCGCGAAGGTTAGCGCAGACCCACAACCAATGGTGTGATCCAAATGGCCCAGGTCACACTGATGGAGCAGTTCGTGAAGAATTACCAAGAATAGTTGTCGACCTGGTGCTGAGGACACGAATAGTTTCCGGCATACTGACGCGCATGTCGCAAGCCGGACTGGTGCTCGTGGTCGAGGACGAGGACCCCGTGCGGAGGTACACCGTCAGCCTGCTCGAGGAGCTCGGCTTCACAGTGCTGCAGGCCAGCGACGGCACCGAGGCGATCGCGATCCTGCGCGAACGCAGCGCGGAGATCGGCGCGATGCTGCTCGACCACAGCATGCCGGGCCTGTCCGGCGAGGAGGTGCTGGCCGAGCTGCGGCACGAGGGGCTGAAGGTGCCGGTCGTGCTGACCAGCGGCCACGACCGCACGTCGCTGGAGCGGCGGTTCGCCGGGCACGACATCGCGGGGTACCTGCAGAAGCCGTTCCGCATCGAGAAGCTCGACGAAACGGTCCGTGCGGCGGTCGCGCGTCGTGCTCAGGCGTCCTGACTCAACACGTCTCGCACGCGCTCGAGCATTTCCGACTCCACGTACGGCTTGGTGATCAGCACCTCGTCGTCGAGGACCTCGTCGGTCGTGTAGCCGGACATGTAGATGACGGCGGGGGCCGCGCCCGTTGACCGCAGCAGCCGGACCAGTTCGGGGCCGCCCATCTTCGGCATGACGACGTCGGTGAGCACGAGGTCGATGGTGCTGCGGTGGGCCGTGGCGAGCTGCAGGGCCTCCTGGCCGTCGCTCGCCTCGATCACCGCGTAGCCCGCGGCCTCCAGCGAGCGGCGGGTCATGATCCGCACCTGGGCGTCGTCCTCGACCAGGAGCACCGTGCCCGCGCCTTGGTGTGAGGTGGTGCGGCGCGCGCAGGGAGCTTCGGGCGTGCCATCGCGTTCGTGCGGCACCGGCAGGTAGACCTCGATGGTCGTGCCCCTGCCCGGTGAGCTGATCAGCTCGATCTGGCCGCCGGACTGCTGCACGATGCCGAACACCGTGGACAGGCCGAGACCGGTGCCCTTGCCCACCGGTTTGGTGGTGAAGTACGGCTCGAACACCTGCGCCTGCACGTCCGGCGCCATGCCCGCGCCCGTGTCCTGGACGCGCATCACGACGTAGTCGCCGGGCCGGACGCCGACGATCCGGCCGGTGTCGCCGTGGCCGAGCGTGGCGTCCCCGATGGCGATGGTGAGCGTGCCGCCGTCGGGCATCGCGTCGCGGGAGTTGACCGCGAGGTTGAAGAGGATCTGCTCGACCTGGCCCGCGTCCGCCCACACCTGTGCGACGTCCGGAAGGTGCATTTCCAGCTCGATGCGGTCGCCGACGAGCGTGCGCAGCATCGAGTGGACCTTGGTGAGGTTGTGCTTGAGGTCGAGCGACTCCGGGTGCAGGACCTGCTGGCGGGTGAACGCGAGCAGCTGCCTGGTGAGGTTCGCCGCTCGTTCGCCGGCGTGCTTGATGTCCTCGATCGCCACGCGGCGCGGGTCGTCCGGCGGGGTGCGTCGCAGCAGCATCTCGCTGTTGCCGTTCACGACGGTGAGGATGTTGTTGAAGTCGTGCGCGATGCCACCGGTCAACCGGCCGATGGCTTCCATCTTCTGCGCGTGCCTGAGCTGGGCTTCGGTCTCGCCGACGCGTTCTTCGAGCCGTGCACGCGCGTCCTTCAGTTCCTGCATGAGGCGGATACCTCGCAGTGCGCTGCTGAGCTGCTGCTGCACGGCCTCGTAGATCCAGCCGGGTTCCGGGCCCTGCTCGAAGATCACGTACCCGAGGTGGTCCTCGTCGGTGTAGAGCGGCGCGGCCAGGGCGCTGAAGGGGCGGTCTCTTCTGAAGGGGTACGGCGTCAGGTTGATGGCGGGGAACGGGCTCGTGGGGTGGTCCTTGAGCTGACCGTCCTCGTACCGCACGAGCACGCGCGCCGTGCCTGCGGTGTCGTACGCCATGACGTGGCAGCCGGGCAGTCCGAGGCGGGGGAGTTCCTCGGTGAGGGCGTTCGTCAGCTCGTCGACGTCCCTCGACGCGATGAGCCGTTGCCCCGCTTCGCGCACCGTCTGGTCGTGGCGTTCGTGCGAGAGATATTTGAACCGTGCGTCCGTGGCGAACGCATCGCCGACGAGAAGCTGCACGCGCAGCCACAGGTCGTTGATGAGCGTGGCGTCGACGATCCGTGCCGTCACGAACCGGTGGAGATCGAACAGCGGTGGCCACCAACGCTCCGGTTCGCACCCGGCGCGCGCACTCGCCCTGATGTACGCGGCGAGCAGCTTGAGGAACTCCGCACCTTCCACTTCGCCACGGCCGGCCGCCATGAGCTCGACGATGAGCTGCTCGGCCCAGCCTTCCGGCAGCTTGGTGGAGAGCGGCCCGAGCGAGCTGCGCAGGTGGTCGGCGACCGTGGCCGCCGTCGCCGACTCGGAGATGTTCAGCCGGCCGTGTGCGGGAGCGTGGTCGCCGAGGCCGGACGGCAGACACCCGCACGACCGGCGGACGATCAGCTCGGTCGGCATCGTCTGCCTCGGCAGCGTGGGTTCGCCGTTGACGAGCGCCAGCGCCAGTTCCGCGGCCCGGAAGCCCATCTCGTGGAACGGCGCCCTGACCGTGGTGAACGCGGGCGTCGCCGCGTCGATGTTCACCTCGCGGTGGACCCTGTCGGGCGGCCCTTGGCCCGTGGCGGTGACGTAACCGAGGTCGTGCGTGCGGACGTTGGTGTGGTTGTCGTACCCGACGACCGCGACGTCCTCCGGCGTGCGGAACCCCAGCTCCTCCAACGCGGACACGACACCGATGGCGTAGTCGTCGTTGGCCGCGGCGATCGCGTCCGGCGGCTCTTCCAGGCTGGCGAGCATCTTCCGGACCGCGTCGGCCGCGCCGCTCGGTTCCCAGATGAACGAACCGGGCATCGTGATCAGCTCGGGGTCGAACGCGATCCCGTGCTTGCGCAACGAGTCCAGGTATCCCTGGTACCGCTCCTGAGCCCCCGCATGCGTTTGCGGACCCCTGACGAACGCGATCCTGCGCTTGCCGTGCACCTCGATCAGGTGATCAACGGCCTGCTCCATGCCGTCCTGGTTGTCCATGAGGACGGTCGGCCACTGCGCGAGGGAGGTCTCCACACTCACGATCGGCATCGGCGCGTATTGCTTCACGAACTCGTGCATGCCCTCGGACCCGATGAGCTGCCCCACGCGCGTAGTCCACACCACGAGGGCGTCGATCCGGTTCGGCGAGATCAGGTCGTAAATCGTGTTGGCGCGCCGCTTGTGCAGGTCGGGGTGGTCCAGCTCGCTGCCGACGAAGCAGAGCAGGTCACATCCGAGGTGCAACGCCCCATCGCTGACACCGCGCCACTGCTCGCCCGCGAGCTCGATGAGCGGGCCCGCGGTGATCATCCCGATGGTGGGACGTCGCTTCGCACTGCCGTTCGCCACAAAACCCCCGCTACTCAACGCGATTCGGGATGATACGCGTTGTCGGGGGGAATGCCCGGCTCGTTACCTGGGGGTTGTGGGATGGATTCGGAGCAGGCGCGGCGTCTGGCGCACGACCCGGCCCTGCCCGCCGCGACGATCGCCGAGCTGCTCGCCGTGGACGACCAGTGGGTGCGGTGGATGGTGGCCCGGCGACGCGACCTCTCCCCGGAGCACGTCCGCACGCTGCTCGACACCGGCGACGCTCAGGCCATCAGCCCACTGCTCAGACGTGGCCAGGTCGGCCAGGACGACCTGCGCGGTCTCGCCGCGGACCCGCGGCTTCGCGGGCTGCTGGCGAGCGTCGAGAACCTGCCGCCCGATCTGCTGACCGCACTGGCGCGCGACCCGAACCCCGTCCTCGTGTCCGCGGTGGCCGAGCACCAGCGGTTGCCGGGCCCGCTGGCCGAAGAGCTGAGCCGGCATCCCGATCCCCAGGTGCTCAGGGGCCTGGCGCGCAACATCTCGCTGGACCCGAAACTGCTCGCGGGCCTGGAAGACGACTCGGTGGCGTACGCGCTGGCCGCCAACCCGGCCACACCTTGTGAAGTCGTCGCCCGCCTGGCGACGAACCTGTCGTTCACCGTCCGGCGTGCGGCCGCCCACCGCACGGACCTGCCGGCCGAGACCTACGTGCTGCTGGCGGCGGACCCGGAACGGGTCGTGCGCCGGCCCGTGGCAGCGAACCCCGCTGCGCCCGAGCAGGTCCTGCGCTCGCTGGCGGCCGACCCGGAGATGCGGAACGCGCTGCTGGGCAACCCGTCGCTCCCGGAGGATCTGCGGGAGCAGCTCAGTCCCACCACTTGATGAGGTTGGTCTGCTCCTTGCGGACCTCGTACCCGTTGGCCGCGTAGAACTTCCGCGCGTCCACCCGGTTGAGCCCGGTCACCAACCGCACCCCGCGAGCACCATCGGCCCGCGCCCACTCCTCGCCGGCCTGGAGCAAACGCTTCCCCACACCCCGGCGCTGGTGGCGGGGCGAGGTGGCCAGGGTGATCAGGTTCTTCAGGGGCGGGTAGTAGGTGTTCTCGTAGTCGCTGAGCTGGATGTAGCCGAGCACCTCGGGGCCGTCCACGGCCACGAACAGCACCACGTTGGGCGCCTTGATGATCCGCGCCACCTGGGCGGTCGTGTCCTCCAGGGGAAACGAGTAGCCCAGAGCCGAGCGGTTGATGTTCCAGATGGACGGAGCGTCGTCCAGCTCCGCCGGGCGAACCGAAATCATGTTGTCCCCCAAAGAAAAACGGCCCCTCAGGTGCAAACCTGAGGGGCCGGAGAAACCATCACGCCAGCGGCGGCTTGAACAAAGCCGGCACCTTCGACGCGGCCGCCGTGTCCAGCAGCCACAACGTGCGGCGACGTCCGGTGGCACCCGCGGCCGGCAGCTGCACCTCGCCCGCCCCGGTCAGCGCCATGGCCACCGCGGCGGCCTTGCCCTCACCGGTCGTCATCAGCCAGACCTCCTGGGCGCAGCGGATCGACGGCAAGGTCAGCGAGATGCGCGTGGGCGGGGGCTTCGGGCAGTTGCGGACCGCGACGACGGTCCGCTCCTTCTCGTAGACAGCGGGAGAAGCGGGGAAGATCGAGGCCACGTGGCCCTCTTCGCCCACGCCCAGCATGCACACGTCGAACGTCGGCACGTCGCCGTGATCCTCAGGCCGGGCAAGGGAAGCGAGCAGGTCCGCGTAGGCCGAAGCGGCGGCTTCCGGGTCGTCGCCGAACTTGCCGTCCGACGGCTCCATCACGTGCACACGTGAGGGGTCCACCGGCACGTGGTCCAGCAGAGCGGCACGGGCTTGGGTCTCGTTGCGGTCCGGATGGCCCGAGGGCAGGAAACGCTCGTCGCCCCAGTACAAATCCACGCGAGACCAGTCCACGGCGTCGCGGGCGCCGTTGCGGTTCAGGTGTTCCAGGACCGCGGTGCCCGTGCGGCCGCCGGTCAGCACGACCGAGGCGTAGCCGCGGGCGGTCTGGGCGTCGACCATGCGGGTCACCAGGCGGGCCGCCGCGGCGGCGGCCAGGAGGTCGCCGTCGCGGTGGACCACAACTTGGGGATTGCTCACGAACTCGCCTTCGCCTTGGGCTTCTTCGAAGGGGCCGCGGCCTTGCCGTTGGCCGACGCTTCCGCGGCGGCTTCCTCGGGCTTCGAAGAAGGCGTGCGGCCCTTCGCGACCTTCGACAGCGACTTCAGCGCCGCGGCGTAGACCTCGTCGGGGTCGAGCCGGCGCAGCTCCTCGGCCAGGCAGTCGCGGACCGAACGACGCTGCAGGGCCACCCGGCGCGACGGCTGGCCGGGCTGCGAGAGCGTGCCCACCTTGCCGTCCGGGCGGATCAGGTCGACGGCGCCGGACGGGCGGTCCAGCTTGACCTGCACGATGCCCTCACCCGAGGTCGCCTTGTAGCGACGGGCGGACACCTTCAGCTTGTCCGTCAGCCACGCGGCCAGCAGGTCGGTGGACGGCGAGTCGGCCTCACCGGTCACCTCGGCCTCGACGATCTTCTCGTACGGCGGCAGGTCCAGCGACGCCGCGAGCATGGCGCGCCACAACGTCAGGCGCGTCCACGCCAGGTCCGTGTCGCCGGGCGCGTAGTGCGCCTTGCGCGCCTCCAGGGCCTTGATCGGGTTCTTCTCGGCGGCCGCGTCGGTGATGCGGCGCTGCGCGAGCTGGCCGATCGGGTCCTTCGACGGGGACACAGGAGCGTCGAACGGCCACCACGCCACGACCGGGGTGTCCGGGAGCAGCAGCGGCATGACGCAGGACGCGCCTTCCTTGGCGAGCTCGCCGTACAGACGCAGAACCACGACCTCCGAAGCGCCCGCGTCGCCACCGACGCGGATCTGCGCGTCGAGACGAGGAGCCGCCTGGCGAGCACCGCGGGCCACGACGATCACGCGACACGGGTGTTCACGCGAGGCGTCGTTGGCCGCGTCGATCGCGGCGTCGGTGCGCTGGCCGTCCTCGGTCACGATGACCAGGGTCAGCACGCGACCGAGGGTCGTCGCACCGCCCTCGTCGCGCAGCCGGACCAGGCGCGAGTTGATCTGGGAGGTGGTGGTCGAGGGCAGGTCGATGATCACGGACGCCTCCACTGCCTTCCGGTCCTGGCGGTCATCGTCTCCGCCGACGGCGGGCCCCAGGTTCCAGCCTTGTACCTCTCGAGCGGCGGTTCGTCCTTGCGCGCCCAGAACTCCAGCACCGGGTCGAGGATCTCCCAGGAGAGCTCGACCTCGTCGTTCTTCGGGAACAGCGACGGCTCACCGAGCAGCACGTCCAGCAGCAGCCGCTCGTAGGCCTCCGGCGACGACTCGGTGAACGAGTGGCCGTAGCCGAAGTCCATCGTGACGTCGCGGACCTCCATCGTGTTGCCCGGCACCTTCGAGCCGAACCGGATGGTCACGCCCTCGTCGGGCTGAACCCGGACCACCAAAGCGTTCTGGCCGAGCTCCTCGGTCGCGGTGTCGTCGAACGGCAGGTGCGGCGCCCGCTTGAACACGACGGCCACCTCGGTGACGCGACGGCCCAGGCGCTTGCCGGTGCGCAGGTAGAACGGCACCCCGGCCCAGCGACGGGTGTTGATCTCACACGTGATCGCGCCGAACGTCTCGGTCTTCGACTCGGGCGAGAACCCGCCCTCCTCGTGCAGGCCGGGCACCTTCTGACCGCCCTGCCAGCCACCGGTGTACTGACCGCGCGCGGTGGTCTCCTCGAACGGCTCCGCGGGCCGCGTCGCCGAGAGGATCTTCACCTTCTCCGCGCGCAGGTCGGCCGGCTTGAACGAGACCGGCTCCTCCATCGCGATCAGCGCGAGCAGCTGCAGCAGGTGGTTCTGGATGACGTCCCGCGTGGCACCGATGCCGTCGTAGTACCCCGCGCGGCCGCCGAGACCGATGTCCTCGGCCATGGTGATCTGCACGTGGTCGACGTAGTTCGAGTTCCAGATGGGTTCGTACAGCTGGTTCGCGAACCGCAGCGCCAGGATGTTCTGCACGGTCTCCTTGCCGAGGTAGTGGTCGATGCGGAACACCGACTCCTCGGGGAAGACCTCGTTGACCGTCTTGTTCAGCTCCTTGGCCGACTTCAGGTCGTGGCCGAACGGCTTCTCGATGACGACCCGGCGCCACTGGTCGGGAGCCGTCTGGGCGAGGCCCGCGCGCTTGAGCTGGTTGACCACCGTCGGGAACGCGCCCGGAGGGATCGACAGGTAGAACGCGTGGTTGCCGCCCGTGCCGCGCTCGGCGTCCAGAGCGGCCAGGCACGCCGCGAGGTTGTCGAACGACTGGTCGTCGTCGAACGTGCCCTGCACGAACCGGATGCCCTCGGCGAGCTGCTGCCAGACCGACTCGTTGAACGGCGTGCGCGCGTGCTCCTTGACCGCGTCGTGCACGACCTTCATGAAGTCCTGGTCGGCCCAGTCGCGGCGGGCGAAGCCGACGAGACCGAAGCCCGGCGGCAGCAGACCCCGGTTCGCGAGGTCGTAGATCGCGGGCATGAGCTTCTTGCGCGACAGGTCACCGGTGACGCCGAAGATGACCAGCGCGCTCGGCCCCGCGATGCGGGGCATGCGCTTGTCCGCGGGGTCCCGCAGCGGGTTGCGCCACTTGCCGGATGAGGTCACGAGCCGTCCTCCTGGACTGCCTCGACGAGCTGGGCCAGACCTGAGATGCGGTCTTCGAGGTGAAGCCGCAGAACCGGCCGACCGTGTTCGGCCAGCACCTGACCGTCGCCGAGCGCCTGCGCGAGCTGCAGCTGCGCCAGCGTGTAGGGACGGCCGGGCACCTCCAGGTCATCGCCGGACTCGCCGGTGATCTGGATGAACACGCCGTTCTGGTGACCGCCCTTGTGGTACTGGCCGGTCGAGTGCAGGAAGCGCGGACCCCAGCCGAACGTGGTCTGCAGGTGCGTCCTCTTCGCGATCTCCGCGCGGAGCAGCTCGAACGACGCGTCGTCGATCCTGTCCAAGTACGCCTGAACCGAGATGTAGCCGTGGTCGGGCGCCACTTCAACGAGTGCCGCGAGCGCTTCCGCGACCGTGTTCACCTTGCGCGGCGCCCAGTCGGTGCCGTGGCCCTCGACCGGACCGTCCACGAAGGACGGCGTGGTGGCCGCGACGGCCGGTGCGTCCAGCAGCGCGCGAGAAGCCTTCTTCGCGGCCTCGACGTCGGGCTGGTCGAACGGGTTGATGCCCAGCACCCGGCCGACGATCGCGGTCGCGTACTCCCACAGCAGGAACTGCGCGCCGAGCTTGCCCTCCACGGCCACGTGCGCCGAACCGGTGGCCGGTCCGATCGCGACGGTCGTGGCGTCCGAGCGCGCGTCCACGAAACCGGGAGCGCCGGGACCCTCGACGACGACCGGCAGCAGGCCGGTGCCGTGCTTGCCGGTCGACTCGGCGATCAGCTGCTCCGCCCAGTCACCGAACCCCTTGATGCCGGAACCGGTGTCGGCGAACACGATCTTCTCCGCACCGTTCGCGTGCGCGGCACCGAAGATCGCCGCCAGCACGACGGCCGGGTTCTCGACCGAGTCCTCCGCGAGGACCTTGGCCTCGTCGGCCGCGTCGTCCAGCAGCGACTCGACGTCCGCGCCGGCCAGGTACGACGGCACCAGACCGAACGCGGTCAGCGCCGAGTAACGGCCGCCCACGTTCGGGTCGGCCAGGAAAACCTTGCGGTAGCCCGCCTCCTCCGACGCCTTCTGCAACGGCGAACCGGGGTCGGTGACCACCACGATGCGCGACGCGGCGTCGATGCCGGCGTCGGTGAAAGCCTTCTCGAAGATGCGCCGGTGGCTGTCGGTCTCGACCGTGCCACCGGACTTGGACGACACCACGATCACCGTGCGCTCGAGGTCACCGGCGAGAGCGTCGGCGACCTGGGCGGGATCGGTGGTGTCCAGCACGACCAGCGGGACGCCCGCGGTCCGCGTGATCACCTCGGGGGCCAGCGACGAGCCACCCATTCCGGCGAGCACGACGCGGTCGACGCCCTCGGCGTGCAGTTCCTCGCGCAGTGCCACGAGCTCGGGGAGCAGTGGACGGGACGTCTCGTGCAACGTCGTCCACGAGAGGCGGATGCGCGCCTCGGACTCGGCTTCCGGCCCCCACAGGGTCGGGTCCTGCGCGGTCAGCTTGCTCGGCACCGAATCCGCGACCAGGTCAGCAGCGATGATGCTGACCTGGTCGGCGTTCGGTGACCTCACGATTTCGACGGAGGTCACTTCGTGATCAGCCCTTCAGTTGAGCCAGTTGGTTCGTCACCGTCTCGAGCAACTCTTCCCAGGACTTCTCGAACTTCTCGACGCCCTCGGTCTCCAGGACCACGAACACGTCCTGCAGGTCGATTCCCACGGCGGCGAGCTGGTCGAACACCTCCTGGCCCTCAGCGGCGCGTCCGGTGACCGTGTCACCGGTGATCTTGCCCCCGTCGGCCACGGCGTGCAGCGTCTTCTCCGGCATCGTGTTCACGACGTCGTGCACGACGAGCTGGTCGACGTAGAGGGTGGGGGAGTAGCTCGGGTCCTTCACGCCGGTCGACGCCCACAGCGGACGCTGCGCGTTGGCGCCGTCGGCCTTGAGCGCCTCCCAGCGCTCACCCTGGAACGTCTCCTCGAACGCGCCGTAGGCGATCCACGCGTTGGCCAGAGCCGCCTTGCCGCGCAGTGCCTTGGCCTCGTCCGTGCCGATCTTGTCCAGGCGCTTGTCGATCTCGGTGTCGACGCGGGACACGAAGAACGACGCGACCGAGTGGATCGAACGCAGGTCGTGGCCGTTCGCCTTGGCCTGCTCGAGACCGGCGATGTAGGCGTCCATGACGGCCCGGTAGCGCTCGACCGAGAAGATCAGCGTCACGTTGACGGAGATGCCCTCGGCGATCGTCTTGGTGATCGCCGGCAGGCCCGCCTCGGTGGCCGGGATCTTCACCAGCAGGTTCGGCCGGTCCACGGTCTTCCACAGGTCCTGCGCCTCGGCCGCGGTCTTGTCCGAGTCGAACGCCATGCGCGGGTCGACCTCGATGGAGACGCGGCCGTCCACACCGTTCGTCGAGTTGTAGATGTCGCGGAACTTGTCGCACGCGTTGCGCACGTCGGTCGTCGTGACCTCGCGGATGGTCGCCTCGACGTCGGCGCCCCGGTTGGCGAGCTCGCGGACCTGCTCGTCGTAGGACTCGCCCTTGGACAGCGCGCTCGCGAAGATCGTCGGGTTCGTGGTGACACCGACGACGTTCCAGTCGCGGATCAGCTCGTCCAGGTTGCCGCTGGTGAGCCGCTCACGCGACAGGTCGTCGAGCCAGATGGACACTCCCGCGCCGGACAGGGCGTCGAGGTTCGGCTTGCTCACTGGATTAACCCCTCACTCGGTCAAGGGAACGGCGGGCGGCGGCGACGACGTTCTCCGTCGTGAAGCCGAACTCCTTGAACAGAACCTGGTAGTCGGCCGAGGCACCGAAGTGCTCGATCGACACGATCTCGCCGTTGTCGCCGACGTAGCGGTACCACGGCTGTGCAATACCGGCTTCCACCGCCACACGCGCCTTAACCGAGGACGGGATGACCGACTCGCGGTACTCGGCGTCCTGCTTCTCGAACCACTCCATCGACGGCATGGAGACCACCCGCACGGCAACGCCGTCAGCCTGCAGGGCCTTACCGGCCTCGGCGGCGACCTGCAGTTCGGAGCCCGTGCCGATGAGCACGATCTCGGGGTTCTCGTCGCCGAACAGCACGTAGCCGCCGCGCTTGACGCCCTCGGCGGAGGTGCCCTCCAGCGTCGGCAGGTTCTGCCGGCTCAGCGCGAACCCGACCGGGCCGAGCTGCTCGATGGTGGCCTTCCAGGCGTACGCGGTCTCGTTCGCGTCGCCGGGGCGGACGACCGTGAAGTCCGGGATCGCGCGCAGGGCAGCGAGGTGCTCGATCGGCTGGTGCGTCGGGCCGTCCTCGCCCAGGCCGATGGAGTCGTGCGTCCACACGTACGTGACGGCAGCCTGCATGATCGCCGCGAGACGCACGGACGGGCGCATGTAGTCGGAGAACACGAGGAACGTGCCACCGAACGGGCGGGTCGGGCCGTGCAGCGCGATGCCGTTGAGGATCGCGCCCATCGCGTGCTCGCGGACACCGAAGTGCAGCACGCGGCCGTACGGGTCGGCCTTCCACATGCCGGTGGAGATCGACTCCGGGCCGAACGACTTGGCACCCTTGATCGTGGTCAGGTTCGACTCGGCCAGGTCGGCCGAACCGCCCCACAGCTCGGGCAGGTGCTTGGCCAGCGCGTTGATGACCTCACCGGAGGCCTTGCGGGTCGGCACGCCCTTCGCGTCCACCGGGTAGGACGGCAGGTCGGCGTCCCAGCCCTCGGGCAGCTCGCGGGCGATGAGACGGTCCAGCAGCTTCTTGTTCTCGGGGTGGGACGACGCCCACGCGTCGAAGCTCTTCTGCCACTCGGCCTTGGCGTGCTCGCCGCGCTTGACGACCTCGCGGGCGTGCGCCAGCACCTCGTCGGCGACGTCGAAGGTCTTCTCGGGGTCGAAGCCGAGGATCTCCTTGGTGGCCTTGACCTCGTCGACGCCCAGAGCGGCACCGTGCGCGGCACCGGTGTTCTGCTTGTTCGGCGCCGGGTAGCCGATGATCGTGCGCAGCAGGATGAACGACGGCCTGTCGGTGACGGCCTTCGCCTTCTCGACCGCCTCGAGGATGCCCTTGACGTTCTCGCCGGACTCGACGACCTGGACGTGCCAGCCGTACGCCTCGTAGCGCTTCGCGGTGTCCTCGGACAGCGCGATCGTCGTGTCGTCCTCGATGGAGATCTTGTTGTCGTCGTAGAAGACGACCAGGTTGCCCAGCTGCTGCGTGCCCGCGAGCGACGACGCCTCGGAGGTGACGCCCTCCTCGATGTCACCGTCGGAGGCGATCACGAAGATGTGGTGGTCGAACGGGCTGGCGCCCTGCGCGGCGTCCGGGTCGAAAAGACCGCGCTCGCGACGGGCGGCCATCGCCATGCCGACCGCGGAGGCGAGGCCGGAACCCAGCGGGCCGGTGGTGATCTCGACGCCCCTGGTGTGGCCGTGCTCCGGGTGGCCGGGGGTCTTCGAGCCCCACTTGCGCAGGTGCTTCAGGTCGTCCAGCTCCAGGCCGTAGCCCGACAGGTACAGCTGGATGTACAGCGTCAGGCTGGAGTGGCCCGCGGACAGCACGAACCGGTCGCGGCCGATCCAGTCCGGGTCGGCGGGGTCGTGCCGCAGGACGCGCTGGAACAGCGTGTACGCGAGCGGCGCGAGGCTCATGGCCGTGCCGGGGTGGCCGTTGCCGACGTTCTGCACGGCGTCCGCCGCGAGCACTCGCGCGGTGTCGACAGCGCGCTTGTCGAGGTCGGTCCAGTCGTCGGGCAGATCGGCCTTGGTGAGCCGGGTGAGGTCGTCGGTGACGGTCACGGACTTACAGCTCCACTCTGATAGCTCGGGCGGACAGGCTTGATCGATCCCGAACGGCCTGACCCGCGTCTCTCCCTCGTCTTCCGACCAGCCTAGTCCTGAGAGATTCAGATGTTGCTCTGAAAGGTCTCAGGCGGGTGTGTGCCGAGGCACACCAGCACCCGAACGGGCTGTGAATTCTTAGCGCGGTTACCATCAGTCGCTGGTTTTCACACCTGTCTCGACACGAGGAGCGTTCACCCGATGAGTGCCGACAGTCTCGTCGCCGAGGCCCCCTCCAGGTCGCCTCGCCAGGTTGTCGGCGCCTACGTGGCGCTCACCAAGCCGCGGGTCATCGAGCTCCTGCTGATCACCACGATCCCGGCGATGCTGCTGGCCCAGCGCGGACTCCCGCCGCTGTGGCTGATCGCCTGCACCCTCACCGGCGGCACTCTCGCCGCGGGGTCGGCAAATGCCCTCAACTGCTTCGTCGACGCCGACATCGACTCGGTCATGAAGCGGACGACGGCCCGGCCGCTCGCGCAGAACGCCATCCCGCCGCGCAACGCCCTGATCTTCGGCATCGTGCTCGGGATCGTCTCGTTCGCGTTCCTCTGGATCTTCGTCAACCTCATGTCGGCCGCTTTTGCGGTGGCGACCATTCTGTTCTACATCTTCGTCTACACGCTGGTCCTCAAGCGCCGGACCTCCCAGAACATCATCTGGGGCGGCATGGCGGGCTGCATGCCGGTGATCATCGGCTGGAGCGCGGTGACGGGCACCGTCGAGTGGCCGGCGCTGGTCATGTTCGGCGTCATCTTCTTCTGGACTCCGCCGCACACCTGGGCCCTCGCGATGAAGTTCAAGGAGGACTACGCCCGAGCAGGCGTGCCGATGCTGCCGGTGGTGGCCACAGCTCAGCAGGTGACGCGGCAGATCGTCATCTACAGCTGGATCACCGTCGTCTGCACGCTCGCTCTCGCTCCCGTGACCTCGTGGATCTACGTGGCTGTAGCGGCGGTGTCGGGCGTGTGGTTCGCCGTCTTCGCGCACAAGTTGCACAACGTTGTCCGGCGCGGCGGGTCCACGAACACCATGAAGTTCTTCCACATGTCGAACCTCTACCTGATGCTCGTGTTCTGCGGACTCGCCGTGGACGCCGTTGTCGGGTTGCCGGTGCTTCGCTGGCCGTTCTAGCTGCACCTCCAGGCGTACGGCTGTGGCGCCCGTAGAGTTCACCGTCTCCGGCGGCGAAGGCTCGCCGCTGGAGTTCGTCGCGGCGTTCTGCGCCTCCAAGTCGCTGCTCGTCGTCACCGATCCGGGCGGGTGGGCGCAGGTCAGCGCCGGGCTCGCGGTCGGCCACGCGGCGTCCACCGTGGTCACCACGTCCGTTCGGGTGGTTCGGTTCGCCGTTCTCGATCTCCGCCACTTCCCGTCGGCCTCCGCGCTGCCTTCTCTGTCGGACATTCCCGGTGACGTGGTGGCGTTGCACGACACGCGTTCGTGGGACACCGCCGCGGTCGTGCGGGCGTTGCGCGGGCTGGGGCGGCCGGTCGTGCTGTTCACCGCGCTGCACACGTGGGTCACCGGTCTGGACACGGATTCCGTGCTGGTCGGGTGGAGTGCGCCGCACACGGTCCTCGCCTCGCCCACCGGGTCCGGCGAGGGGCGGGTCGAAGACGTCCTCTGGCAGTTCCGCGAGCTGGAACGCCGCCGGCAGGTGCGCATCACGGCGTTGCCATCGCCTCCCGTGCCCTCGGACCGTCCCGTCACCGTCGTGGTCGCGTTGCCCGGCGCCACCGAGGGCATGGCCGGGGCGTTGCGGCCCGGTGCCGAGTACGAGGTGTGGGTGCACGTCGGCCAGCACCCCGATCCGCTGCCCGGCGACCTGGAGCTGCGGGCTGTTTTGAGCATGTCCGGGCGGGAGGTGCAGTCCGAGTTGTTCGTGCTGCCGGCGGACGCGGCCGGTCCGTGGCTGAGCTTTCCGGTCACCACGCCGTACGCGTCGGTGCCGTGGAGCGGTGAGCTGGTCATCTATCGCGGTGTGGTGCCGGTGCACGTCCGGCAGGTCGCGCTGCCGGTGGGGTCGGGGGAGTCCAAGGCGCGTCTGCGGTTCCAGCTGTCGCGGACGTTCGCCGATCTTGAGCCGTTGTCGTCGCGGGTGGCGTCGGTGCTGGTGCTCGGGGAGCGCGCGCTGGTGGCCGCCGGGCCCGGCGCGCCGTCGTGGATCAGCCTGGACCTGGGCGACCTGCCGCACTCGTTTCCCGCCGTCTCGGGACTGGATCCCTGGTACGGCAAGGACTTTCCGTCGTTCTGCGAGGACCTGGCCGCGCTGGCACGGCAGGGGTCGGCGCTGTACTCGCGGTTGTTCGGCTCCGATGCGTTGGCCGAGCGGATCCGACGGCTGGGGCGGGCTCGCCCGGCCGGGCTGATGGTCGCCTCGGTGACTCCGGGCTCGGTGCCGTGGTCGTTGATCTATGACCTGCCGTTCGCTGGCGGGCCGTATCGGCTGTGCGCGTCCGTGGGGCAGTTCGGGCCGTTCGGTGCCGGAGGAGAGGTGCCCGCGCACTGCCCGGTGTCGGATCACAGCGGAAATGTGTTGTGCCCCTTCGGTTTCTGGGGCCTGTCGACCGTGCTGGAGCAGCCGGTGGGGCCGCTGGTCCCGTTCGTGTCGGGGGTGCCGCGGCCGTTCGAGGTGTCGATGGCGGTCGATCACGGCATGGACCGGGCGTTGACCGAGCGGCACGTGACCGAGCTGATGTCGATGCTTCCACCCGAGGCCGTGTCGTCGGCCTATGTGAGCCCACAGGAGCTGGGGCGGGCGTTGGCGGATGAGGTCATGGACGTCGTGCACCTGCACTTCCGCGAGGGGTTCCTCGACGCCGAGGAGATCGAACGCTGGGACCGCGAGGGGGTGTGGCCGCGTCCGCACTGGCCGTCGCGCAAGCCGTTGGTGGTGGGGACGTCGCCGATGCCCGGCCTGGTGCGGGCGTTCGCCGACGGCGGCGCGTCCGGCGTGATCAGCCCGGAGGTCGCGGTGCCGCAGGACATGGCCGGGTGGGTGACCGGCATGGTGCTGGCGCGGCTGGCCGCGGGGTTCCCGGCGGGGGAGGCGTTGCGGCAGACGCGGTGGGAGATGCTCAGCCGCGGCAACGTCCTGGGGATCGCGTACACGCTGTACGGCGGAGCGGATCTCCGGGCACGCCCGAGCAACTGAACCACAGGCGCCGTTTGTGCGTTTTTGTTGATATGCCGAACCCGGATGTTCAACTTCGTCAGGCGATCACCGAGCTGACCCGTCGTTTCGGTGGTCAGGTGACGAACGAAGAGATCTGGGAGGCCGCGGAGGCCGCGTACGCTTCGCTCAGCCACACCGCGACCGTGCACTCCCATCTCGCGGTGCTCACCGCACGCCGCGCCGCCCGTGAGCTCGCGTTCACCGCTGTCGGCGTGCAGATGCCTCTTCAGCAGGTGGTGGGCCTCACGCCGGCTCGGTGACCTCGACGTAGAGGCGTTCGCCGCGGCTCGCTGCCGTGCGCGCGAGGGCGGAGAGCTGGCTGAGGTGTGCGAACGCGGCATGGAAGTCCATGTCGACGAGGGGCGCCCAGCTCAGCGCGACGTCGTGCATGCGCGCGGGGTGGGCCTGGACGAGCTGTGCGACGAGAGCGTCGGGCAGCGCGAACACGCTGTCCTCCGGCTGTGGCTCCCACACCTCGTTGAGCACCTGGTGCCACACGACGACCGCCTCGCGCGCGTCGTAGTCGCCGGCGGCCAGGGACTCGCCACTTTTGATGAAGAACGTGCTCAGGACGCCACCTTGGTCAGCAGGTCCTCGACGCACGGGTCGTCGAGGGACTCGACGATGCACTTCCACAGCGACAGGTTCGTCTCGGCCCACTTGGTGTAGGTCGAGGCCGCCTCCGCGTCGTAGAAGTAGTAGCCCTCGTCGGCCTTGCCCACCTGCTCGCCCACGATCTTGTACGCGAGCTCCTTGAGGGTGATGCCGTTCTCCTGCAGGTACTTGTGCGCCATGACGACCGGCGTGACCGGCAGCGCCTTGAACAGCGTGTCCGCGTCCGAGAGCGCCTGGGCCTCCGGCGAGATGTCGCGGCGGCGGGTGCGCATCTCCGCCTCGATGACGATCCGTTCGATCCACTCGATGTCGCCGACGCAGACACCTGCGACGAAGAGGGTCTTCCTGCGCAGCGCCTCGCCGTCCGTGGGAAGCGAGTTGCGGCGGACCATGTAGTTCAGGTCGTGCACCAGCGCGGCGACCTCGACGACGTCCTCCGCCGAGCCGTTGCGCTTGGCGAAGTGCACCGCCTTGTCGCGGACGAAGCTCACGTGGTGCCAGCCGTGGAACTGCAGCTTCGCGGCAAGGTCCTCGCACAGCCGCCTCACGCGCTGCTCCACGTCCGCGATGACAGACCTCGGAATCGTTGTGCGCGTACGCATCATCAGCCCTCCCACCGGGTGGGCTGATGGTAAGCGTGTTACGGCGGCCTCGGTGCGGCTTCAGAGGTGGTTCGTCAGATCCTCCAGTCGGTCCTCGACCGGCACGTGCCGGTGGCTGGTCCCGGTGTCCGGGTCGTAGCTGAGGCTCCACGGCGTGACGGCACGGGACTTGACCAGGAACGTCATGGTCCCCTCAGCCGCCCGCGGGATGCGGTGGAACTCGTGCGCGAGCAACGTGCCCGTGGTGCCTTCGGTGCACTGAGTGCGCTTCGTGAGCTCGGTGGCGATGACCGAGCGCCCGCCGACACCGAGCCGGGCGTCGAAACGTTCGTGCAGGTACGCGCCGCTCAGGATCGTGGTGCAGAAGTGGTACCGGTGGTTGTGGACCGAGTCGGCGTACCCGGTGCGCCAGTCCGCCAGCGGCTTGTACTCGTGCAGCCAGAACGTGAAGGGCTCGTCCGGCTCGTCACGCAGGCACCACGCGAAGTGCGTCGTCGTCTCACGGGAATGCGCGATCACCCACGTCGCCTGCTGAGGCGTGAGCCCGTCGAGGTAGGCCCTGAGCTCTTTGCGCAACTCCGGCCGGGCCGCCCACTCGCGGAACCACTCGCCGACATCGGTCCAGTGGTCCACGACGGGAAATTCGGCGCACTTCACCCGAGCGGCGAGCTCCTCGAGCGCGGACAACCCGGTGAACTCGGCTAGCAAGATCGATCAGCTCCTCAACTGAGCGGATGCGGAGAATTCGCGACGGAATGCGTGGAACTTCTCTTCCAGCTCCGTGAACCCGTCTGCTTCGAGAGAGTCGCCGGTGATCTTCTCGTACAACGCCAGGAAGTCGTTTCTCGACGTGCTCGGCGTGATGACGAAGTGGTATCCGGCCCTGGAATTGCTGATCCGCAGGAACTCGGCGCGCTCCATCGCGTAGAGGAACGAGCTCTCGGTGAACCTGAGCGTCCTGGGATATTGCCTCAGCACTCCGGCGGTGTTGCTGTAGAGCGTCATCCACACGGAGTCGTCGAACAGCTCGAGCCTGTCGAGCGGCGGATCGGAAACGATGGTGACATCGATCCTGCTGCACCTGCTCCTCGCCTGGTACAGCCCGACCAGCCCGATGCAGATCTGTTCTTTGAGCTTCTTCTGGATCTCGTCGTAGTTGCCGTCGGCACCTTCGTTCCTCAGCAGATACCGCGCCCGCCCGCTGATCGCGTTGTCGTCGCGCGGGTCCGCCAGCACAGCCCTGAGCTCGCACTCCGTCTGGCTGAGCAGCACTCTTCCCGCCGCGTACCGCCCGGCGAACCCGCGGAAGCAGTACAGCCGCGTCCGCTCCAGGTCCTGCATCATGAGCTTGTTGAACTCGGGATCGGGCGTGGCCGTCGGCTCGAACACGTGACTGGGGAAGAACTCCCGGTCCAGCGCCCGATACTCCTGAGTGAGTTCCCTGAGCGCCTTCCTGCTCTCCTCGATGACCGGAGCGAGCAACGCCTTCTGCGCGGCTTTGGAAGTGATCAACGTCTGCGTGAAGCTCACCACCGCGGATATGAGCGTGCCCGTACCCAGCGCGGTCAGCAGGTTTCTCGCCGTACCGGAATCCATTTGACTGGAAATGGCCAAGCTGGCCCCGGACGTCACCACGAGTATGAGGAGGAGCAACCCGGTCCGAGTCCAGAACAACTCCTGGATCAGGTTGCTGCGGATGCCTCCGGCCTCCGCGGACACGAGTCCCACCTCCTGGGGGTCACCTCATCGGCCGCTACCCGAACGGACGAATGCGGTCGGTGTCCGATCAAGTGCGCGGAGTTACTGTACGCGTCGGTCAAAAGATAAGGAAGCTGCTATTCGTGCGACATTTAGAACCGGAATAACCGCCCTTGAGCCCAGTCGCCGACCCGCATCCGTGCGCTTCGGTGACGCCCTGTCGCTGCCCGCCCCGGACGTGTCGGATGAGGGTGACCCGCCCACCCGAACGCACCCACGGGCGGTGTCTTGGCCAGATCGGGACGCGTGGCGTTGGGCCGGTGGGCCGAGTGTCGGTCCGTCTGGTGCCGGATGGGGGCTGGTGCCGGGTGGAGGTGGTGCTGGGTGGGGGTGGTGCCGGGTGGGCGGGTGGCGGACGGGCGGTGGCGGACGGGTTGGCTTCCGGGGGCTGGTGGGTGGTCGGCTTGCTTCGGCTGGTCGCGTTCCAGCGGAGGGGTCACCAGTGCGGGCCGGTCGCCTTGCGTGGGTGGGCGCGCAGGTCCAGACGGGCCGGGTCATTTCATCGCCGCTGCGCGACGATTGCGATTGGGGCTTGACTTTGAGCCTCTGGCAAGATGCTTCATCGGCCTTAAAAGGCCGGGCATAAGGAGCCCGGCCGTTCCCTTCAACGGTAGCATCTTGCACTCAAAGTCAAGCCCCAATCGCCGGGCTGGGCACGTCATGACCGGTTGCTGGATGGGCATTAGGCCTTTACGGCTCGCTTCGCATCGCCACGCTGGTTGGTTCACTCTATCGTGTGTGGGCTGAGCTGCTTTTATGTTGTGATCTTGCGGTAGATTAGAACACGTGAGCGAAACCCGACTCCTCTCCACTGACGAGCTGCTGCGCAGCATCGTCGAGGAGGTGATGGAGATTCGGATTCGTGAAAACGTGGTCATGCAGAAGATCGCTGAACTTGATCAGCGTGGGGCTGCGGCTGAATTCGGTTACAAGGATTTGGCGCAGGTGTTGCAGCACGCGGTCCGATGGGATCGAAAGGCTGCTAAGCAATGGGTCGCGCATGCCGGTCTGCTGGGGCGTGAGATCACTCCGACTGGCAGTGAACCTGCTCCCGAGCTTCCTCTCACCGCCGCAGCGGCGGCGGAGGGGGCGTTGTCGGCCGACCATGTCAGGGCAGTCGCCGAAGTCATGAAGGCACTGCCTGCTGAAGTCGAGCAGCTCGTGGTGGACGTGGCCCGCGAGCATGATCCCTATGCGGTGCGCAGGTTCGGCAAGGACCTGGCCTACGGGCTCTACCAGAGCGACCCGGAGCCTCGCGACGTCGAGCCTGCGCCGGTCGTCAACCAGTTGGTGAAGCAGTGGAAGAACGGTCAGCTCGAGATTCGGGCGTTGCTGGACGCGGTCACCGGCGCCACCTTCGAGGCGATGCTGGACCCGCTGGCCAAGCCCCGTCCTGAGACCACCGTGGAAGGCCCGGACCTGCGGTCCCGCTCCGAGCGTGAGGGCGATGCGTTCGCCGAGTTGGTCAACCTGATGGTGCGGGCCGACCAGTTGCCCGAGCATGGTGGCGAGCCGGTGACCCTCACGGTGACGATGAGCTACGAGGACCTGGCCGACAAGGTCAGCCGGGGCATGTTGGACAACGGCGAGCGGATCCCGGCCAGCCAGGTCCGCCAGCTCGCGTGCAACGCGGGGATCATTCCGCTGGTGCTGGGGGACAAGTCGCAGCCGATGGACATCGGCCGCAAGACCCGCAGCTTCCCCGCCGGAATCCGCCGAGTCCTGGTGGCCCGAGACCGAGGCTGCGCCTTCCCCGGCTGCTTCCGCCCGCCGAGACAGTGCGACGCCCACCACATTCACCATTGGGCAGATGGCGGCAGCACCTCAGTGGAGAACGCGGTCTTGGTGTGCCGACATCACCACACGCTGATCCATCAAAGCGAGTGGGCAGTGAAAATGGTCTCGGGCACACCCACTTTCTACCCACCCTCCTGGCTCGACCGTGATCGCAACCCGAGACGCAACCTGCTCCACGCCGCTTAACGACCGCGCTCACCTACTAACCCAGGTGAGCGCCGATCGTGGCGATGCGAAGCGAGCCGTCCGAACTTATGCGGATCCGGGAAGCGGTCATGACGTGCCCAGCCCGGCGATTGGGGCTTGACTTTGAGTGCAAGATGCTACCGTTGAAGGGATCGGCCGGGCTCCTTATGCCCGGCCTTTTAAGGCCGATGAAGCATCTTGCTAGAGGCTCAAAGTCAAGCCCCAATCGCAATCGTCGCGAAGCGGCGATGAATTGACCCGGCCCGGTACTGCCCACGCAAGCACGCTGGAACCGAGCAGCGAACCTCAGATCCGTTCGATGATCGTCCCGCTCGCCATCGCCCCACCCGCACACATCGTGATCAACGCCGTCGTAGCGTCCCGACGCTCCAGCTCATGCAGCGCCGTCGTGATCAGCCGCGTACCCGTGCTCCCCACCGGGTGACCGATCGCGATGGCGCCACCATTGACGTTGACCCGGTCCAGGTTCGGCCGATGCACCGCAGCCCACGACAGCACAACTGACGCGAACGCCTCGTTGACCTCGAACAGGTCGATGTCGGCCATCTTCATGCCGCTGCGCTCCAACAACCGAGCAGTCGCGTCAACCGGCCCATCCAGCAGGTAGTACGGGTCGGAGCCGACAAGGCACTGCGTGACGATCCGCGCCCGCGGCCGCAACCCATGCGCTCGCGCGAAGTCCTCGTCCACCACCATCACCGCTGAGGCGCCGTCCGAGATCTGGGACGACGTGCCTGCCGTGTGCACGCCGTCGGGGAGCACGGGCTTCAACGCGGCCAAGGCTTCGAGAGACGTCTCGCGCAGGCCCTGGTCCGTCTCCACCAGTTCCTCGCCGACCTTCACGGGGACGACCTCGGCGGTGAACCGGCCCTCCGCCCAGGCACGCCGAGCCCGCGTCTGCGACTGGACACCGAAGCGGTCCACCTCCTCGCGGCCGATGCCGCGCCGGAGAGCTACCCGTTCCGCGCCGACGAACTGGTTCGGCTGGTCGATGGACCACGAGTCGGGGCGGGGTTTGCCGGCGTCGCTGATGTTGCTGCCCAGGGGGACGCGGCTCATGGCCTCGACGCCGCACGCGATGCCGCAGGAGATCGCTCCTGTGGCGATCAGGCCGGCGATGAGGTGGGTGGACTGCTGGGCCGAGCCGCATTGGGCGTCGATGGTCGTGCCGGCGGTGGTGTGCGGCAGGCCCGTGTGCAGCCAGGCGGTGCGGGTGATGTTGTTCGACTGTTCGCCCGCCTGGGTCACGGTGCCGCCGATGGCTTGTTCGACAGTGGACGGATCGACGCCGGTCCTGTCAAGAAGACCTCGTTGTGCCGCACCGAGGAGCTCGGCCGCGTGCAGGCCGGACAACCAGCCGTTGCGCCTGCCGATGGGCGTGCGCACCGCTCCCACGATCACCGGACTGCCCACGCGAGCCTCCTCAGGCGATGAAACTAGAACACGTTCCTGCAGGGCTCCAGATTGGCGGCCCGAGGGCTTCAATACAAGGCGCAACCGTGTTTGAATCGGATAGAACGCGTTCCACCTAGGAGGTGCCTGTGGGCAAGCCGCGCATCCCGGATGGCTTCGACTTCACCGACCCCGACATGTACGCGAGTCGCCTGCCCGTCGACGAGCTCGCCGAACTGCGCCGGACCGCGCCGATCTGGTGGAACTCCAAACCGCTGGGCCAGGGCGGGTTTCCCGACGAGGGCTACTGGGTGGTGACCAGGCATCACGACGTCAAGGAGGTCTCGCGCAACAGCGAGATCTTCTCCAGTCGCGAGAACACGGCGATCATCCGGTTCAAGGACGACATGCCGCGCGACAACATCGAGATGCAGCGGCTGCTCCTGCTGAACATGGACCCGCCGACGCACACGAAGCAACGCGGCATCGTCTCGCGCGGCTTCACCCCCAAGGCGGTCAACGCCCTGCGCGAGGCTCTCACCTCCCGTGCTGAGCGGATCGTGGCGGAGGCGGTCGCGAAGGGGAGCGGCGACTTCGTCTCGGACGTCGCGTGCGAGCTGCCGCTGCAGGCGATCGCGGAGCTGATCGGGATCCCGCAGGAGGACCGGCGCAAGATCTTCGACTGGTCGAACCAGATGATCGCCTACGACGACCCGGAGTTCGAGATCGAACCGCTCGCCGCGGCCACCGAGCTGCTGGGCTACTCGTGGACGATGGCGGAGGACCGCCGGAAGTGCCCGCGCTCGGACATCGTGACCAAGCTCGTTCAGGCCGACGCGGACGGCGCGTTCCTCGCATCGGAGGAGTTCGGCTTCTTCGTGCTGTTGCTTGCAGTGGCAGGCAACGAGACGACGCGCAACGCCATCACGCACGGCATGAAGGCGTTCCTCGACCACCCGGACCAGTGGGAGCTGTTCAAGGAGCAACGGCCTGCAACGGCCGGTGACGAGATCGTCCGGTGGGCCACGCCGGTGGTGTCGTTCCAGCGCACCGCGATGGCGGACACCGTGCTGAGCGGCGTGGAGATCAAGCAGGGCCAACGGGTCGGGATGTTCTACTCGTCCGCGAACTTCGACGAGGAAGTGTTCGAGGAGCCGCAGAAGTTCGACATCCTCCGCGACCCCAACCCGCACCTCGGCTTCGGCGGCAGTGGCGCGCACTTCTGCATCGGCGCGAACCTCGCGAGGCTGGAGATCGACCTGATCTTCAACGCGATCGCCGACGCCATGCCGGACATCAAGCAGGTCGCCGAACCGCGGCGGCTGCGGTCCGGATGGCTCAACGGCATCAAGGAGTTCCGGGTCCAGTACTCCTAGACAACGCTTCGAGCAGACGCCGCAGCCGGGCGGCGTCCTCGTCGCGCCCCTGTTCCTGGCACAGCTTCACCGCCTCGCGCCATGCCTCGCGGGCCTGCTCGTGGTGCCCGAGAGCCAGGTGGAAGTGACCGATGTTGTCGAGGGTGTCCGCGACCTGGTAGGCGTTGCCCTGGGCACGGGACAGCGCGAGCGCCTGGTGGTAGTGGGCGAGGGCCTGCTCGTGGTCGCCGGTGCGGTGGGCGATGAGCGCGAGGGTGTCCAGGGTGTCCGCCTCACCGTCGGGATTGTGGTGGTGCCGGTACAGATCGAGTGCGGCGCGACAGTGGTCGCGGGCGGTCTCGAACTCGCCCAGGCGCGCGGCGTACCAAGCGACCATGTTGAGCGTGTTGGCTTCCTGCACCGGCTCGTCGAGGACCCGGTAGAAGTCGAGGGCCTGTCGGGCGTGGTCGAGTGCCCGCCGGTCATTGCCCTGTTCTCCCCAGGCTCTCGCGAGCACCAGATGGGTGTTCGCCTGTTCGGTGGGGACACGGTGACGTACGGCCAGATCGAGGGCTTGGTACAGGTGTTCGACGGCCTCCTCATGCAGGTCCATCAGGGCACAGGCGTAGCCGAGACATCTGTGCGCGCGGCTTCGAGCAGTGGGGTCGGGCAGGTGTGGGGCGGCGTCCAGCGCCGTCCGCCACGCGGCGATCGCGTCGCCCATGCGCCCCTGCCGGTAGTGGAAGGTGTCCAGTGCCTGGGCGAGGTGCCAGACGACGTGGTGGCGGCCCAAGACGGCGGCAGTGCGCTGGGTGGCCAGGATGGTGGTGTGCTCGGCTTCCAGCCACGCGGTTGCGGCCGCGGCATCGGGCAGCGGCTGCGGGTGGACGCCTGGCGCGGGTGGGTCGGGTTGCAGGCGTTGGCGGGCGGGGTTCAGGATGCGGTCGGCCGCGAAGGCGGTGTGCAGGTGGAAGTCCATCACCCGCACCAGTGCCGTTTCTCGTACCTCAGCAGGAAGGTCGTCGGCGGTGGTGGCGGCGTAGGCGCGGACCAGGTCGTGCATCTCGTACCGATCGCCAGGTCGCCGTTCGAGCAGTGATGCGTCCTCCAACGCCGACAACGCTATGCGCACACGGACCGGCGACAGGCCGCTGAGGGCCACCACGGCGGGCAAGGTCGTGTCGGGGCCGGGAGCGATGCCGAGAAGCCCGAACAGGGTGCGTTGTTGGTCGGTGAGCCGATGCAGGGACCAGGACAACACGCTGGGCAGGCTGGCACCGGGGTCTGTGTCATGGTCGAGCATCCCCAGCCCCAGCTCGTGCAGCTCGGCGGCCACCACGGTCAGGGCGTGGTCCGCGGCGTGGCGAGCGGTGATCGACAGTGCGAGCGGGTAGCCCCCGCACAGCTCGATGAGCTCGTCGGCGGCATCGGGCTCGGCGGCGACGCGGTTGGCGCCCAGACGTGCGGACAGCAGCGCACGCGCCTCGGTGCGGGCCAGCGCGTCGAGTCGCAGATGGCGGGCGCCGTGCCGGTCGATCAGGGAAGCGAGCACGGTGCGGCTCGTCACCAGGACGGTGCAGCTCGGGTTGCCGGGCAGCAGCGGTGTCACCTGGTCTGCGGTGGCGGCGTTGTCGAGCACGACCAGCATCCGCCGGTCAGCAACGAGGCTGCGGTACAACGCCGACCTGGCGTCCAGGTCGGTCGGCACGCGGTCCGGGGTGACGCCCAGTGCGATGAGGAAACCTAACAGCGCGGTATCTGGCGCGACGGGTTGTTCGGTGGGGCTGAATCCTCGAAGGTCGGTGAACAGCTGCCCGTCGGCGAACCGGTCGGAGTGCCGGTGCGCCCAGTGCAGCGCCAGCCAGGTCTTGCCGATCCCTCCCGCACCGGCGATCGCCGAGATCACGACCGTGTCCCCCTCGGCCAGCGCATCGTCGAGGCGGGCCAGTTCCGTGCCGCGGCCGGTGAACCACCGCGGTCGCCCTGGCAGCTGCCGAGGGACCGGCATCTCCGGTGAGGACTGGGTGAGGGCGGGGTCGGCGTCGAGGATGCGCTGGTGCAGTTCCTGCAAAGCCGGGGCGGGGTCGGTGCCCAGTTCGCCGACCAGCCGCTCGCGCAGTTGCCGGTAGTGCGCCAACGCGTCGGCGGTGCGCCCGGCGCGGTGCAGGGCGAGCATGAACTGGGCGGCGACACGTTCGTCCAACGGCCATTGGGCGCTGCGGGCGGACAGCGCGGCCACCAGGTCGTCGCCGTGGCCCAGGCGCAGCTGGACCTCGGTCAGGTCGCACTCGGCGTCCAGGAGTTGCTGGTGCAGCCGGTCGCGTTCGGCTGTCGCCCACTCGCTCTCCACGCCGGTCAGCGCTTCTCCCTGCCACAGTGCGAGCGCCTGCCGCAGCAGCGCCTCCGCCTGCCGGTCGTCAGCACCACGGGCTTGGGCACACAGGGAACGGAACCGGAACAGGTCGACGTCGGAGCGCTCGACCTCCAGCGCGTAGCCACCGGGTCTTCGCGCCACGGCCACCCCGAGCAGCACCCGCAGGCGGGACAGGTAGTTCAGCAACGTCGCCCTGACCCGCAGCGGCGGCTCGTCGCCCCACACCCGCTCGATCAACCGCTCCACCGACACCACCTGGCCCGCGTCCACCGCCAGCGCGGCCAGGACGCACCGCTGCCGCGCCGGGCCCAGGTCGAGCGGGACGCCGTCGGCGAGCACTGCCGTTCCGCCCAGAAGGACAAATTCCATCTGCTCGTTCCAGAAAGGTGACGAGTTCCGCGTGCGCGATCGGTGATACCAGCACTGAGCAGCGGATTGTTGAGAATCACTGAGGATTCACGGAGACGGCGGCAGACAGTCGGGGGCACGCCGGAAGTCACGGCGGATCACATCAGAGGGGGATCCACATGTTCTCCACGCTCAAGAAGGCCGGCCTCGCCGTCGCGCTGACCGCCGCCGCGGTGTGCACGGCCGCTCCGGCTTCGGCCGATCCGATCCAGACGATGGCCAGCTCGCGCTGCGTGGTCGGGTCGAGCGGCAACTGCACCACCGCCGTGGTCGGCGCCAATTCGTCCGGCCACTGGGTCGACTACTACGTCAACAACCGTCTCCGCCCGTCTCCATGCCCGTGGCGGGTGCGTGACGTGAACACCGGCGTCGTCGTGCGCTCCGGCACGGTCGGCACCGGCGGCTTCACCAGCGGCACCGTGTTCGGCCTCTACGGCTACTACCAGCTGGAACTGCGAGGCTGCAGCATCTCGGCGGTCGGCGGGATCGACAACGTCTGACGATCGTCGCGGGGGACTGGCACGTCATGGGGGTCGTGCCAGTCCCTTCAATCGGCCTGGCGGAAAGTGGCCATCGCCCGTTCGGTCTCCCAGAACGCCCGCACAGACCGGATCAACCCGTCTTCGCCGACGTTGTAAACGAACACGCCTTCGGTGTCGACCCGCATCCCACCGGGCAGGAACGCGGAAATCGTCCCGACGTTGGCGCATTCGGAACCGGCGGCGAACGAGTCGTGCATCGCGAACTCGAAGCGTTCCACGCCTGCGATCGCGAGGTCCCAGAAGGCGGCGATCGCGGCTTTTCCGTGGTGGCCCTTGCCTTCCTCGTCGAACATCGACGGGCCGACCGGGTCCTCGACGACGGCGTCCTCGGCGAAGAGCGCCAGCCACTCGTCCTTCGCCTTGCGCGTCACGGCGTCCATGGAGCGCCACGACGCCACCCGCGCGGGCGTCTCGGTCTTGGAAGCGTTCCAGGTCACCGCGGTCACGCGAACTCTCCGATCACTTCGTCGGCGAAGCGCCGAAGTCCGTCCTTCTTGGCTTCCAACGTGCCGTCGAAACCGACGCCGTAGAACAGCCACGGCACCACGATCACGTCTGTCACGCCGATCTCGTCGAGCTGGCGATAGCCGTCGAGGCCGAACCGGTCGATGCAGACGGCCTGGATCTCGAACGGCCGCTCGAACGCGCCCAGGTCGGTCAGCTGGGCGATCACCGACCGCAGATCGGCGAACTTGATCATCGCGGACGTCCAGCCGTCACCGACTCGAGCGGCGCGTTTCAACGCGGCGGGGGAGTGGCCGCCCACGTAGAACGGCACGGGCGAGGTGGGAGCGGGTGACATCTGCAGGCGGTCGAAGTCGAAGTAGTCGCCGTGGTACTCGACCATTCCGCCGCCCAGCACGAGCTTGAGGATGTCGATCATCTCGTCGACGCGCGGGCCGCGGTTCTTGTAGGGAGCGCCGCACCACTCGAACTCCTCGGGAGACCAGCCGAGCCCGACGCCGAGGCCGAAGCGGTTGCCGGTCAGGTGGGCGACGGAACCGACCTGGCGCGCGAGCAGAAGTGGGTTGCGGGAGCCCAGTTTCAGCACCTGCGTGTAGAAGTGGATGCGCGAGGTCACCGCGCCCATCGCGGCGGCGGCCACGAACGGGTCCACCCACGGGGTTTCGGCGTTCCACATGCGGGAGCCGTCGGGGGTGTAGGGGTAATCGGCGGAGACCTTCTCGGAGAAGAAGAGGGAGTCCGGCAGGGCGATGGAGGAGTAGCCGCACTCCTCTGCGCACCGGGCGAGCTCGGTGAGCTGGTCCAGCGGGCTCATGGCGATGCCGACCGTGAACTTCATGGCTTCTCCGATCCGACTACCCACATGGCGAAGAACTGGGAGCCGCCGCCGTAGGCGTGGCCCAGGGCGATTCGGGCGCCGTCCACCTGGTGGTCGCCGGCGGTGCCCATCACCTGCATGGCGGCCTCGGCGAACCGCAGCAGGCCCGAGGCTCCGATCGGGTTGGAGGACAGGACGCCGCCGCTCGGGTTGACCGGGAGGCGGCCACCGATCTCGGTCTCGCCCGCCTCGGTGAGCTTCCAGCCCTGCCCGACGTCGGTGAAACCGAGGTTCTCCAGCCACATCGGTTCGAACCAGGAGAACGGGACGTAGATCTCGGCCGCGTCCACTTCGGACAGAGGGTCGGTGATGCCCGCCTGCTTCCACAACGCACGGGCGGCGTCGCGGCCTGCCTGCGGGTTGACCTGGTCGCGTCCGGCGAACGTCGTCGGCTCGGTGCGCATGGCGGTCGCGCGGATCCACGCGGCAGGACCGGAGGTCGGCTCGGCGGAGATCACGACCGCGCAGGCGCCGTCCGAGGAGGGACAGGTCTCGTCGTACCGGATCGGGTCCCACAGCATGGTGGAGGCCTGCACCGACTCGACCGTGATGTCCGGCTGTTTGAGGTGTGCGTAGGGATTCTTGGCCCCGTTGCGGCGGTCCTTCGCGGCGACCATGGCGCCGATGTGCTCGGGAGCGTCCGCGCGGCGGATGTAGGCGCGGACGTGCGGAGCGAAGTAGCCGCCCGCGCCCGCGTGCACGGGCATGGTGAACGGGGTGGGGACGGAGAGCGCCCACATCGCGTTCGACTCGGACTGCTTCTCGAAGGCCACGGCCAGGACGCGGTCGTGGACGCCGGACTGGACCAGCGAGGCGGCCACGTTGCCGGTGCTGCCGCCGACCGAGCCCGCGGTGTGCACGCGCAGCAACGGTTTCCCGGTGGCGCCCAACGCGTCCGCCAGGAACAGTTCGGGCATCATGACGCCCTCGAACAGGTCCGGAGCCTTGCCGAGGACCACGGCGTCGATGTCGGACCAGTCCACGCCCGCGTCGGCCATCGCACGGTCGATCGCTTCGCGGCACAGGCCCGCCATGGAGACGTCGAGGCGCTTCGCGGCGTGGTGCGTCTGGCCGGTGCCGACCACAGCTGCCGGTCGCATTACTCCCGCCCTTCCATCACGCAGACGAGGTTCTGTTGCAGGAGCGGGCCGCTCGTGGCATGCCCGAGGACTTTCGAGGCGGAACCGTCGTGGACGCGGCGGGCGGCCTCGCCGATGCGGGCCAGACCGGCCGCGAACATCGGGTTGCCGGCCAGAACGCCGCCGGACGGGTTGACGACAACGTCGTCGCCGAGCCCGAGTGCTTGGCGCAGCAGGATTTCCTGATGACTGAACGGAGCGTGCAGCTCGGCGACCTCGATGCCGTCGGCGCCGGCCGCCTTGCCCGCGGCCACCGTCGACGGCGACGTCAGCAGGTCGCGGGCACCGAACGACGGCGAGTCGACGCGGTGCTCGAACCCCGTGATCCACGCCGGGCGTTCGCACAGTTCCCGTGCGCGATCACCCGCGGCCAGGACGATCGTGGCGGCACCATCGGTGATCGGCGCGCAGTCGTGCCGCCGCAACGGATCCGCGAGATAGTCGGAGGCCAGCAGCTCCTCGACGTCGACCTCACCGGACAGCTGCGCCAGCGGGTTCGTGAGTGCGGCGGCACGACTTCGCGCTGCCACGGACGCCATCGCCCGCTCGTCCCAGAGCCCCGCCTCGATGCCCATGCGGGCCTGAATCCCCGCCAGGCCAACGGAATCCGGCCACAGGGGTGTCACGACGTAAGGATCGAGCTGCATGGCCATGACCCGGCGGAGTTGGCCCGCGGACGACTTGCCGAAGCCGTAGACCAGAGCGGTGTCGACCTCGCCGCAGAGCAGCTTCACCCACGCCTCGTACAACGCCCAGGCGGCGTCCATCTCGACGTGCGACTCCGCGATGGGAGGGAAAGCGCCGATCGCGTCCACGGCCGACACGAAGGAGAAAGCGCGCCCGGCCAGGTAGTCCGAGGAGCCCGAGCACCAGAAGCCGATGTCGGACTTGGTCAGGCCGAGCGAACCCAGCACCTCGTGGAAGATCGGCACCAGCATCTCGACACCGTTGGTGGTGCCGTCGGTCTCGCGCACGCAGGGCGTCTGCGCGAACCCCACTACCGCGACGTCACGCATGCGAGCCTCACAGGTGCTGGGAGTAGGAGTCGAACGGCGCGTCCGGCTCGCCGGAAGGCTTGAAGTGGTCGATGTTCTGCATCGTCGGGCCCCACTCGTCGCGCGGCTTCCACACCGCCTCCACGCGCATGCCCATCCGCACGTCCTCGGGCGCGATGCCGAGCAGCAGGTGCAGGAACGGGATGTCCGCGCCGTCCAGCAGCACGTAGGCGGAGACGTAGGGCGGTGGGATGCGCTGGCCGAGGAACGGCACGTTGACCACGCAGAACGTCGTGATCGTGCCGCGGTCGGACAGCTCGATCTGGTCTGTCGTTGGAACGCCGTCGGTCGGGCAGGCAGGACGCGGCGGGAAGTACACCTTCGAACAGGACGGGCAGCGCTGCGCGATCAGCCGGCCCTCCATCAGGCCGCGAAGGAACGGGTCCTCGGTCGGCGACGCGGAGTGCGTGTAGTGCAGGTTCACCGGCGTGATCACCATCGAGACGTCTTCAGCCTCAACGGGATCATCGCCAGGCTCATCGGACAGCTCGAAGCACTCGATGTCCGTGATCGCACCAACGCGTTCGTCACGCCATCGCACCCGCACTCGAGCACCGGTGGACATTCGGGAGGCTTCTCCGGCGTCCACGGCGTGCAGCATCGAGGTGTCCGCGCCATCGAGCTGGATCAGCGCCCACGCGAACGGCCGGTCGAGCGGCTGGCCTTCCAGCGGCTCGGGGATCCACGACCACCCGCGCACGACACCCGTCGACGCCACGTCGACGAACTCGGACAACGGCAACGCTGTCACGGGGTCGTACTCGAGCGGCGGCACGTGCACACGGCCGTCGGAACCGCGGATCCCGGTCACCCTGCGGCGGCGGAGATCCGAGAGGAACCGGCCCAGCGTCGGGCCGGTCGAGCGCGTGTAGTCGAAGCCCACGTCGAGCGGAGCACTCAGTGGCCGAGTCACAGATCAAAGTGAAACAGGTTCTCGAAATGGTGGCAAGATGGCTGCATGAAGCTCGGTCTGCAGCTCGGCTACTGGGGTGCCGCGCCACCCCCGAACGCCCCCGAACTCGTGGCGGCGGCGGAGGATTTCGGCTTCGACGCGGTGTTCGCCGCCGAGGCGTGGGGCTCGGACGCGTTCACCCCGTTGGCCTGGTGGGGATCCGGCACGCAACGGGTCCGGCTGGGCACGTCCGTCGTGCAGATGTCCGCCAGGACACCGGCTGCCTGCGCGATGCATGCTCTCACGCTCGACCACCTCTCAGGTGGACGGTTCGTGCTGGGTCTGGGCGTGTCCGGGCCGCAGGTCGTGGAGGGCTGGTACGGCCGCCCGTTCGCCAAACCCCTTGCCAGGACCAGGGAGTACGTCGACGTCCTGCGTCAGGTGATGGCCCGCGAGGCGCCGGTCGTCAACGACGGTCCGCACTACCCGCTGCCGTACCGGGGGCCGGGAGCGCTCGGACTCGGCAAGCCGCTCAAGCCGATCACCCATCCGCTGCGCGCTGACCTGCCGATATGGCTCGGCGCGGAGGGTCCGAAGAACGTCGCGCTGACCTCGGAGATCGCCGACGGCTGGCTCGCGATCTACTACGCGCCCAGGCTCGCCGGGATGTACGACGAGTGGCTGGCGGACGGGTTCGCGAAATCGGGCCGTAGCAGGGAGAACTTCGAGGTCGCGGCCACGTGCCAGGTCGTCGTGACGGACGATCCGGTGTCGGTCAGGGCCATGCTCAAGCCGTTCGTCGCTTTGTACATCGGCGGAATGGGCGCGCCCGGCATGAACTTCCACGCCGAGGTCTTCACCCGCATGGGATACGGCGAGGCCGTGCGGGACATCGGCAGGTTGTTCCAGGCGGGACGCAAAGACGAGGCCGCACAGGTGGTTCCGGACGAACTGGTGGCCGAGATCAGCATCGTCGGCACCGCCGAGCACGTCCGCGACGAGATCGGGCGGTGGGAGAAGGCCGGCGTCACGATGCTGCTCGTCGGGTGCCGCGACGTTGCCTCGATCAAGGCGGTCGCGGAGGCTTGTCAGTAGGTGAAACGCGTTCTACTTTGAGGGTGTGGTCACTGGACTCTGGAACATCGCTGCCGACCAGCCGGACCTGACCGCGCTGGTCGATCCGAGCGGTCGCGAGATCACCTACCGGGAGCTGGCGGCGCAGGCCGACCGCTACGGGCGCGGGTTCCAGGCCTTGGGGCTGGAACCCGGCGACAGCATCGTGCTGATGCTGCCCAACAGCGCCGAACTGGTGGCGGTGTACTTCGCCGCCTACCAGACCGGCCTCTACGTCGTGATGGCCAACTGGCACCTGACCGGAGCCGAGGTCGCCTACCTCGTGCAGGACAGCGGTGCCAAGGCGTTCGTGGCGCACGAACGGTTCGCCGCGGCGGCAACGGAAGCCTCGGCGAGTCTGCCCGCCCACGCCCGGTTCGCGGTCGGTGACATTCCCGGTTTCGAGCCACTGGTCAAGCTGGGTGAAGGCGAGCAGGGCCGTCCGGACGTCCGCACGGCGGGCTCGCCGATGCTCTACACCTCGGGCACGACCGGTCGGCCCAAGGGCGTGCGCAGGCCGTTGACCGGCGCGGATCCCGACGTGGTTCCACCGTCGGCGCCGTGGTTCTTCGGCATCTTCGGGATCAAGCCGCACGACGGGCACGTGCACCTGTGCGGATCGCCGCTCTACCACACGGCGGTGCTGAACTTCGTCGTCATCTCCATCCAGCTCGGCCACACCGCGGTGCTCATGGACCACTGGACGCCCGAGGAGATGCTGCGGCTGATCGAACGGCACGCGGTGACCCACAGCCACATGGTGCCGACCCAGTTCCACCGCCTGCTCGCGCTGCCGGACGACGTGAAGGCCAAGTACGACCTCAAGTCGTTGCGCGCGATGATCCACGGCGCCGCCCCGTGCCCGCTCGAGGTCAAACGCCGGATGCTCGACTGGTGGGGTCCTGTCGTGATCGAGTACTACGCCGCGACCGAGGGCGGCGGAACAGCGATCACCGCCCAGGAATGGTTGCGCAAACCCGGATCCGTCGGCCTGCCGTGGCCGACGTCGGAGATCAAGATCCTGGACGAGGACGGCAATGACCTGCCCGTCGGCGAACGCGGCCTGGTCTACATGCGGATGGGCGACGCGACCTTCGAGTACCACAAGGACGCGGAGAAGACGAAGGCCGCGCGCGTCGGCAAGCTGTTCACGTTGCAGGACATCGGCTATCTCGACGAGGACGGCTACCTGTTCCTGTGCGACCGCAAGAACGACATGATCATCTCCGGCGGGGTGAACATCTACCCGGCGGAGATCGAGGGCGAGCTCGTGTGCCACCCCAAGGTCGCGGACGTGGCGGTGTTCGGTGTGCCGCACCCGGACTGGGGCGAGGAGATCAAGGCCGTCGTGCAGCCGGCCGACGGCGTCGAACCGGACACGGCTCTGACCGAGGAACTTCTCACGTTCGCGAGCACGAGGCTCGCGAAGTTCAAGCTGCCGCGCACGATCTCGTACATGGCCGAGCTTCCGCGTGACCCCAACGGCAAGCTGTACAAGCGAAAGCTGAGGGATCAATGAACCTGAACCGCCGTCAGGTGCTCGCCGGGGCCGGTCTCGCACTGGCCTCGGGACTGGTCAAGACCTCACCGGCCTCGGCAGAACCACTCGGCGAGTTCGACGTCGTGGTGGTCGGCGCGGGTGCGGCCGGCATGACCGCCGCGCTCACCGCGGCCAAACGGGGCCTGAGTTGCGTGGTGCTGGAGAAGGCGCCGACCTACGGCGGTTCGGCCGCCAGGTCGGGTGCCGGTATCTGGGTCCCCAACAACGAGATCATCCTCGCCGCCGGCATTCCTGACACGCCGGAGAAGGCGCGGCAGTACATGGCGGCCGTCGTCGGTGACATCCCGGTGGTGCGGCAGCAGGCCTATCTGACGAACGGGCCGAAGATGATCTCGTTCGTCCTGCGCAACAGCCCGCTGCGCTTCCGGCACATGGACGGCTACAGCGACTACTACCCCGAGTACCCCGGCGGCATCGCGAAGGGCCGGTCGATCGAGCCGGAGATGCTCGACGGCCGCATCCTCGGCGCCGAGCTCGCGAACCTCAACCCGCCCTATCTCGCGACCCCTGCGGGCATGGTCATCTACGGCGCCGACTACAAGTGGCTCGCACTGGCCCTGGTCAACGCCAAGGGAGCCGCGACCGCCGCGGCGGCACTCGCCCGCGGTACGGCGGCCGCGCTGGCCGGTCAGAAGCCGCTCACGATGGGTCAGGCGCTGGCCGGCGGCCTGCGGGCGGGCCTCATGCAGGCGAACGTGCCGGTCTGGCTCAACACCGGCCTGGAAGACCTGCACGTGGAGAACGGCGCGGTCAAGGGAGTGCTGACGTCCCGAGGGCTCGTGAGGGCACGCCGGGGCGTGATCATGGGCTCCGGCGGCTTCGAGCACAACGCGTCCATGCGCGCGCAGTACCAGCGGCAGCCGATCGGTACTCAGTGGACGGTCGGCGCGAAGGAGAACACCGGCGACGGTCATCGTGCCGGCCAGCGGGCGGGCGCGGCGTTCGACCTGATGGACGACGCCTGGTGGGGCCCGGCCATCCCGGTGCCGGGAACGCCGTACTTCTGCCTCGCCGAACGCACGCTGCCCGGCGGCTTGATGATCAACGCGGCGGGCCGGCGGTTCGTCAACGAGGCCGCGCCGTACAGCGACGTCGTGCACGTCATGTACGACAAGAACCCCGCGGACCCGTGCATCCCGGCGTGGCTCGTGGTCGACCAGAACTACCGCAACAGGTACCTGTTCGCCGACGTCGCGCCCACGCTGCCGTTGCCGGACGGCTGGTACCAGTCCGGTGCGGTCGTGAAGAACTGGTCGCTCGACGGCCTGGCCGGTGCGATCGGCGTGCCGGGCAGCGAGCTGAAGGCCACCGTCAGCCGGTTCAACAACCAGGCGTTGACGGGCAGAGACCCCGATTTCAAGCGCGGCGACAGCGCCTACGACCACTACTACACCGACCCGGCGGTCTTCCCGAACTCGTGCCTTGCTGCACTGTGGGCGCCGCCGTACTACGCGTTCAAGATCGTGCCCGGCGATCTCGGCACCAAGGGCGGCATGGTCACCGACGCCCGCGCCCGCGTCCTGCGCCCGGACGGCTCGGTCATCCCGGGCCTGTACGCGGCGGGAAACGTGAGTTCGGCCGTGATGGGTCACAGCTACGCCGGTGCCGGGTCGACGATCGGGCCCGCCATGACGTTCGGGTACATCGCGGCCAACGACATCTAGTCCCAGTAGGGTTGGGGGAGCGCTCCCACAACCCTGTACTGGAGGCACTGTGCGGTCGGTGAGACGAGCACTGGCGGCTGTCGTGATGCTGGTGATCTGGGCGGGTTCGGCGAACGCCGAACCCGCTCGGTCCATCGCCTGGGCACCGTGCGCGGACAATCCCGAAGGCGAATGCGGGACGTTGAGCGTCCCGCTGGACTGGAGCAAGCCGCTGGGCCCGCGCATCGATGTCGCGGTGGCGCGCCACAAGGCGTCGGATCCGGCACGGCGGGTGGGCGTGCTCATGGTCGACCCCGGCGGGCCTGGAGGTTCGGCGGCGGAGTTCGCGCTGTCCCGTCTGTACAGCCCGGAGATCCGGGCCCGGTTCGACATCGTCGGCCTCGACTCGCGGGGCACCGGGAACAGCCTGGCGATCCGCTGTGCCGACCTCATGACCGATCCGCCGTCGAGCTATCCCGCCGACGAGGCCGGCTTCACCACGTTGCTGCGCTACAACCAGGGCGTGCTCGGCAAGTGCCGCGAGCGCAGCGGGCCGATCTTCGACCACGCCGACAGCGGCGCCGTCGTGCAGGACATGGACGCGGTCCGGCGGGCGCTGGGTGAACGGAAGATCAGCTACCTCGGTCTGTCGTACGGCACGGTGTTCGGTCAGCAGTACGCCGAGAAGTTCGGCGGCCGGCTGCGTGCGATGGTCCTCGACAGCGTCGTCGACCACAGCGTCGACGCCAGGCGGTTCATGGGCGACCGGGCCGCCGCCGTGGACGACTCGTTCATCGAGTTCGCGAAGTGGTGCGACCGCACGGACTCCTGCGTCCTGCACGGACAGGACGTCTACACGGCCTGGGAGGCCGCGCTCATCCGTGCCGATGGTGAGCCGTCGGGCAGGCAGGGGCTGATCGACTTGATGTACTTGGCGCTGCGCGGACCGGACTGGCCCTGGGCCGCGAACCTCGTCGCGGGCACCCCCGGCGCGCGAGCCCTGGACTTCGAGCCGAACTACGAGTCGGTCCGTCTGACCTCGGTATGCCAGGACTTCTCCCTGCGGATCAGGAACTTCGCGGAGTACTCGCGGCTGCGGGCCGAGGAGCTGCGCCGGTCACCGATCATGCGCGGCAGTCTCATCGGCCACGACGAGGCCACCGCGTGCGTCGGCGTGCCCGGCCCTCCTCGCAACGCGCCCCATCGCCTGGACATCCGGGACGCACCGAAGATCCTGGTGCTCAGCGCGCGGCACGATCCCACCACCCCGTACTCCTGGGCGGTCAACGTTCACCGGCAGGCGCCGCGCAACACGGCGTTGCTGACCTACGAGGGCTGGGGCCACGTCGCCTACCCGCGCAGCGCCTGCACCCGCGGTGGCGTCGACGCGTACCTGCTCGACCTGACGGTGCCGGCCGGCAGCTGTCCGGCGGCCGGTGACTTCTAGGCAGGGTCCCTTCATCGGCCCTTGAACTCGGGCTTCCGTTTGGCGGCGAAGGCGCGCGGGCCCTCCTTCGCGTCCTCGCTGCCGAACACCTCCATGCCGAGCCGGGCGTCCACTGTGAACGCCTCGTTCTCGTGCATGGCCTCGGTTTCGCGCATCGTGCGCAGGATCGCCCGCACCGCCAGCGGTCCGTTCGCGGTGATCAGTTCGGCGAGCTCCATGGCCTTGTTCAGGGCTTCACCGTCCGGGACCACGTGACCGATCAGGCCGATCTCCTTGGCCTCGGGAGCTTTGATGTGCCGCCCGGTCAGCAGCAGGTCCGCCGCGACCGTGTAGGGGATCTGGCGCGGCAGCCGCACCGCTGACCCACCGAGCGGGAACAGTCCCCACCGCGCCTCGGACACGCCGAACCGCGCGCTTTCGCCGGCCACTCGGATGTCGGTCGCCTGAAGGATTTCCGTGCCGCCGGCAACTGCGGGGCCTTCCACCGCCGCGATGAGCGGTTTCGTCAATCGACGACCTTTCAGCAGCGGTTCGATGACCGAGAAGTCGAACTTCCCGGCGGATTCGCTGGGGTGGTTGGTCGTCATCGCCTTGAGGTCCGCGCCCGCGCAGAACGACCCGCCGGCGCCGGTGAGGATGCAGACGCGCACGTCGGGATCGTTGTCCACGCGGTCCCAGGCCTCGCGCATGATCGCCATCATGGGGCCGGACAACGCGTTGCGGACCTCCGGCCGGTTCATCGTGACGACCAGGACGTTGCCTACCAGGTCCACCAACGCGTGGGGTTGGGTCGTGGTCGTCATTCAGGCGCCTCCTGGATCGAGTTTGACCGCACGGGGGATTGTCCAGAACAGTAACACGTTCTACTTTGCGTACCATGGCCCTCAACGTCGCAGACCTCGTTGAACACGCCGCAGACACCGTGCCCGACCGGACCGCGCTCGTGTGCGGGTCCAAGAGGGTCACCTATGCCGAACTGGAGACACGAGCCAACAAACTGGCTCACCACCTGGCAAAGAACGGCGTGACCCAGGGGTCGCACGTCGGGCTCTACGCACGCAACTCGATCGAGCTGGTCGAGGCCATGCTCGCGGTCTTCAAGCTGCGCGCAGTGGCCATCAACGTGAACTACCGCTACACCAAGAACGAGTTGCAGTACTTGTTCGGCGAAGCGGACCTGGTCGCTCTCGTACACGAACGGCGGTATTCGCCGCTGGTCGCGGAGGTCGGCGCTCCCGGCCACACCGTCGTGATCGACGACGAGTCCGACGAGGAGTTCGCCGGCGCCGACTACGAGACGGCGCTGGCCGGCGAGACCGGGGAGCGGGACTTCGCGCCACGTAGCCCCGACGACCTCTACATCCTGTTCACCGGCGGCACGACCGGCATGCCCAAGGGTGTGATGTGGCGGCACGAGGACGTGTGGCGCACGCTCGGCGGCGGCATCGACTTCGTGACGGGCGAGCGGCTGACCGACGAGTGGCAGCAGGCCAAGTCGGGCAAGGACTACGGTCTCGTCCGGCTCTGCCTCCCGCCGCTGATCCACGGTGCGGCGCAGTGGGCCGTGCTCGGCGCGTTGTTCTGCGGCAGCACGGTGGTGCTGGTGCCGAAGTTCGACCCCGCCGAGATCTGGCGGGTGATCGAGCGGGAGAAGGTCCAGGTCGCGGCCATGACGGGCGACGCGATGGGCCGCCCGTTGATCGAGGAGTTCCAGCGCGGCTCGTACGACGGCTCGTCGCTGTTCGTCCTCAACAGCAGTGCCGCCCTGTTCTCCTACCCCGTGAAGAGGATGTACCAGGAGCTCCTGCCGCACACGACGCTGCTCGAGTCGATCGGGTCGAGCGAGACCGGGTCCACCGGCATCGGCGCGGTGCCCAAGGAGATCGTCAAGACCGACGGCACCAAGGTGAAGCTCAACGAGGACACCATCGTCATCGACGACGACGGCAACAAGCTCGAACCGGTGCCGGGCCTCGTCGGCAAGCTCGCCCGCGGCGGCCACATCCCCCTGGGCTACTACAAGGACCCCGAGAAGACCGCGCGGATGTTCGTCGAGGTCGACGGCAGGCGGTTCACGGTGCCCGGCGACTACGCGCGGTTCGAGGAGGACGGCGACATCACGTTGCTCGGCCGCGGCAACACCTGCGTGAACACCGGTGGCGAGAAGGTGTTCCCCGAAGAGGTCGAGGGCGTGCTGAAGTCGCACCCGGACGTGTTCGACGCACTCGTGATCGGCATTCCGGACGACCTGCTCGGCCAACGCGTCGGCGCGATCGTGCACCCGCGCGAAGGTGCGACGCCGACACTGTCCGAACTGGACGCTCACGTGCGCGAGACGCTCGCCGGTTACAAGGTGCCGCGGTCGCTCTGGCTGGTCGACGAGATCGGCAGGACCCCCAGCGGCAAGCCCGACTACCAGTGGGCCCGCGCTCACGTGGAGGACCATGCGCACCAGCCTGTGTGACCAGCTCGGTATCGAGCACCCGATCTTCGGCTTCACGCCGTCCGAGCACGTGGCGGCGGCGATCAGCCGGGCGGGCGGCCTCGGTGTGCTGGGGTGCGTGCGGTTCAACGACGCTGAGGACCTCGACCGCGCGTTGACTTGGATGGACGAGAACACAGACGGCAAGCCGTACGGGGTCGACATCGTCATGCCCGCCAAGGTCCCGACCGAGGGTACGCAACTGGACCTCTCGACGTTGATCCCGCAGGGCCACAAGGACTTCGTGCGGCAGACCCTGCTGAAGCTCGGCGTGCCACCGCTGGCGGAGGGCGAGGACAGCGAGGGCGTTCTCGGCTGGCTGCACTCGGTCGCGCGCTCCCACGTCGACGTGGCGCTGGAGCACCCGATCCGCCTGATCGCCAACGCTCTGGGCTCACCGCCGGTGGACGTCATCGAACAGGTGCACGCGGCCGGGGTGCCGGTCGCCGCCCTCGCGGGCAAGGCCGAACACGCGCGCCGCCACGTGCAGAACGGCGTCGACATAGTGGTGGCGCAGGGCTACGAGGCCGGCGGCCACACCGGCGAGGTCGCCACGATGGTGCTCGTGCCGGAGATCGTCGACGCCGTGGACGTCCCGGTGCTCGCCGCGGGCGGGATCGGGTCTGGGCGCCAAGCCGCGGCGGCGATGGCGTTGGGCGCGTCCGGTGTGTGGATGGGCTCGTACTGGCTGACCACCGCCGAATACGCGCTGGGGAACTCCAGCACGCAAGAGGCGTTGCTCGCGGCCGGTTCCAGCGACACCGTCCGCACCCGCATCTACACCGGGAAACCGGCGCGGCTGCTGAAGACGCGGTGGACCGAGGCGTGGGCGTCGGAGGACGCGCCGGAACCGTTGCCGATGCCGTTGCAGAACCTGCTGGTCAGCGAGGCGCACCTGCGGATCGCCCGGTCCGACGACCCGTCCGTGGTGTCGATGCCGGTCGGTCAGATCGTCGGGCGGATGAACGAGGTGCGCCCGGTGGCCGAGGTGATGGCGACCCTGCTGCGGGAGTTCGACGACACCGTGAAGAGGCTGAACGAGGTGAGGTAGGGCGCCGTCGGCGATGGCGGCCGGACGAGCTTCCCCAGCTAGAGCGCCGCGCTGAGTTTCAGGAGCTGGGCGGTCGCCCCGCCCAGCTCGAACTCGGCCCGCTTCGCCGCCGTGAAGTACTTGTGCACCTCGTGGCTCATGTCGATGCCCGTGCCGCCGTGGACGTGCACGGCCGTGTGCGCCACGCGGTGCCCGGCGTCGGCGGCCCAGAACTTCGCCGTCGCCACCTCGGCGTCCGCGTCCAGGCCTTCCGAGAGCCGCCAGGCCGCCTGCCACAGCGTCAGACGGATCGCCGCGACGTCGATGTACGCGTCGGCGAGCCGTTGCGCCACCGCCTGGAAGCTGCCGATCGGGCGGTCGAACTGCACGCGGGTGCGCGCGTACTCGGCCGTCAGCTCCAACGCGCGTTCGGTCACGCCGAGCTGGAAAGCGCACAGCCCCACCGTGTAGCGCGCGATGAGCCACTCCGGCGTGAGACCCGCGATCAGCCTGCCGCCGGTGAACTCGAAGGTGCCCGCGTCCGAGCCGTCGACCAGCTCCTGCGCACTGATGCGGAGGTCTTCGGCTTCGACGAGGAAGACCTGGTCGTCGTGCGCCACCAGGAACGCCGAGGCCGTTGTGGCGAACGGGACAGCCGTCTTCGCGCCGTCCTGGTCGTCGGCGAGCGCCACGGACAACACGGTTCCGGGACGCGGGGTGTCGAACTGCGCCAACGCCTGCTGTGCGAGAACGGTGGGCAGATACGGCACGTCGGCGACGGCGCGGCCGAGTTCGACCAGGACCGCGCAGTGCTCCAGGATGCCGAACTCGTCGGGCGAATCGGGCACCACGCCCGACTTGACCAGGTCGGCCCACGGTGTGTCGGAGGAGTCCAGGATCTTGCGGGTCAGCGCGGCCAGTTCCCGCTGCGCCTCGGTCAGCGTGAAGTCCATGGAAGTCTCCCGGTTATCGAGGCACGGCGGGCAGGCCGAGGCCCACTCGCGCGATGATGTCCCGCTGGATCTCGTTGGTGCCGCCGCCGAACGTCAGGATCAGCGACGACCGGTGCATGCGCTCGACCCTGCCCTGCAGCACCGCGCCGGGCGAGCCGCCGCGCACGATTCCGTTGGCGCCCAGCACTTCCATCAGCAACCGGTAGCCCTCGGTGGCGAACTCGGTGCCGAACACCTTGGTCGCCGACGCCTCCGCGGGGGAGGGCGCCTCGTCACCGCCACCGGCAATCTTCCAGTTGATGAGCTTCAGGAACTCCGTCTTGGCGTGCACGCGGGCGAGGTGCAGCCGGACCCATTCGTGGCGATCAGCGCCGGTTTCTTCCGCCCATTGACGAACTTCGCGCAGCGCGGTCTGCAGCGGCGCGGCCGAGCACAGGGCGACGCGCTCGTGGTTGAGCTGGTTGGTGATGAGCTTCCAGCCCTTGTGCTCCTCGCCGATCAGGTTCCCGGCCGGCACGCGCACGTTGTCGTAGAAAGTGGCGCTCGTGGTCGGGCCGGACATCGTCGGCACGGGTGTGTAGGAGAAGCCGGGATCGGTGGTCGGCACGATGATGATGCTCAAACCCCTGTGCCGCTGCGATTCCTGGTCGGTGCGACAGGCCAGCCACACGTAGTCCGCGTACTGGATGAGGCTCGTCCACATCTTCTGGCCGTTGATCACGTACTCGGAACCCTCGCGGACGGCCCGCGTGCGCAGGGAGGCCAGGTCGGTGCCCGCTTCCGGCTCCGAGTAGCCGATGGCGAAGTGGATCTCGCCGGAGGCGATCTTCGGCAGGTAGAAGGCCTTTTGCTCGGCCGTGCCGTACGCCATGATCGTCGGCCCGATGGAGTTCAGCGTCAGGAACGGCACGGGCGCCCCGGCGGTGGATGCCTCGTCCAGGAAGATGAGCTGCTCGATCATCGGGCGGTCGCGGCCGCCGTACTCCTCGGGCCAGCCGATGGTGAGCCAGCCGTCGAGACCCATCTGGCGGACCGTGTCCTTGTAGACCTCGGCATCGCCGTAGTCACTGCCGCCGGCGAGCCCTGCCCGGCGTTCCGGCGTCATGAGCGCGGCGAAGTACGCCCGCAACTCCTGGCGCAACTGCTCCTGTTCGGGCGTGAAACCGATGCGCATGGCCGCTACTCTAGAACAAGTTCTACTTGCTGTCAGGAGGCTGCGATGAAGGTCGGCGTCGACCCCGCGCTGTGCGAGGCGCACGGTGAGTGCGTGTCAATCCTGCCTGAGGTGTTTGACCTTGACGATGACGAGGTTCTGCAGATCCGGGATGGTGAGCTCGCAGCGGACGAGATCCCATTGGCCGAACGTGCCGTGGCGTCCTGTCCGATGGGCGCGCTGAGGTTTACACGCTGATGGGCCTTGTCAAGAACAGGAACAGATTCTAGTGTCCGACGGGTAGTTCGGCCGTGAGCTCAGCGAGGAGTGATACCGGTGAAGGCTGCCGTGCTCAACCAGGTAGGCGACGACAAGCTCGAGCTCCGGGACGACGTGACGACGACCGCGCCGGGGCCGCAGGAAGTCAAAATCAAGATCAAGGCGTGCGGGGTGTGCCACAGCGATCTGTCCGCTATGGACGGAACGCTGCCGGCGCTCGCACCCGGTGTCATCGGCCACGAAGGCGCCGGTGAGATCGTGGAGATCGGGAGCGCCGTCACGCAGCTCGCGGTGGGCGATCACGTGGCGATCACGTTCGTGCCGCCGTGCGGGAAGTGCGCCCAGTGCGTCACCGGCCAGTCCCACTTGTGCCTCATCCACACGATTTCCGCGTTCACCCAGCCGCGGTTCGTCGTCGGCGGCAACCCCGCCTTCGGTTACGCCGGGCTGGGCGCGTTCGCCGAGGAGATGGTCGTTCCGGCCGATGCCGCGGTGAAGATCGACGACGACGTGCCGTGGGAGGTCGCGGCACTGCTGTCGTGCGGCATCCTGACCGGCGTCGGCGCCGTGCTGAACACCGCGAAGGTCGAACCGGGCTCCAGCGTCGCGGTCATCGGCTGCGGTGGTGTCGGCGTCGCGGTGATCCAGGGCGCCCGGCTCGCCGCGGCGGCGAAGATCGTGGCGGTCGACCCGGTCACCGAGAAGCACGAGGTGGCCCAACGGTTCGGCGCGACGCACGCAACGGCACCCGACGGCGTCGCGGACCTCAACAACCAGCTCAACATGGGCATGGGCTTCGACTACGTGTTCGACGTGGTCGGCATCCCCGCGACCATCCGCCAGGCGTGGGACCTGACCCGGCGCGGCGGCCACACGGTCGTCGTCGGTGCGGGGCGGGCGGACGCGATGGTCTCGTTCAGCGCCCAGGAACTCTTCCTGCACGACAAGACTTTGCACGGTTCGTTCTACGGGACGGCGAACTTCCGCCGCGACGTGCCGCGCATGATCGCACTGTGGCGGCAGGGCCGGCTCGACCTCGAAGGCATGATCAGCAAGCGGATCAGGCTCGAGGACGTCAACGAGGGCCTGCAGGCCTTGCGCGGCGGAGGTTCTCTCATCCGCCAGGTGATCCTCTTCGATTAGGAGTCTTCTGTGGACCTTGCGGGGAAGGTCGCCGTCGTCACCGGTGCCGGTGCCGGACTCGGCCGGGCGGAAGCACTGGAACTGGCTCGTGCCGGTGCTTCGCTCGTCCTCAACGACCTGCCGGGCTCGGCCGGCGCCGCCGCGGCCGAGATCGAGGAGCTGGGCGGCAAGTGTGTGGTGGTCGAGGGTGACGTGGGGGAGCGGAGCACCGCTGATTCCCTCGTCAGCGCGGCTTTGGAGGAGTTCGGAGGGCTGCACGTCGTCGTGAACAACGCCGGTGTGTTGCGCGACCGGATGCTGTTCAACATGTCCGACGACGAGTGGGACCTGGTCGTGAAGGTGCATCTTCGCGGCCACTTCCTGTTGTCGCGCAACGCAGTCTCGCTGTGGAAGCAGCAGTCGAAGTCCGCGGGCGAACCGGTCTACGGGCGGATCGTCAACACCTCGTCCGAGGCGTTCCTGCTCGGGTCGGAGGGGCAGGCGAACTACGCGGCGGCCAAGGCGGGCATCGCGGCGCTGACGGTCGCGACCGCGCGCGGCACGTCCCGTTATGGCGTGCGTGCCAACGCGATCTGCCCGCGCGCCCGCACCGGGATGACCGCGCACGTCTTCGGCGACGCACCAGAGGGCGACGACTCGCTGGCGCCTGAACACGTCGCGAAGTTCGTGGCGTACCTGGCAGGCCCGTCCGGCGACAAGATCAACGGTCAGGTCTTCGTGGTGCACGGCGGAATGGTCGCGCTGATGGCACCGCCGACGGTCGAGCAGAAGTTCGGCGCTTTCACCGATCTCGACGGCTACTTCGCCGACCGTGATCCGGAAAAGACGTTCTCGTGCACTGAAACGATGTCTCTGTAGGAGGAGCTGTGACGCTCACCGTCCAACCGCATCGCGAGACGCTGGGCCTGAAGGACGGCCGGCTCCTCATCGGCGGAGAGTTCCGCGAGACCGACGAGACCTGGACCCACCACCACCCCGCGACCGGCGAGGAGATCGGCAGTTTCGCCGTCGCGTCGGCCAAGGACGTCGACGCCGCCGTGATGGCCGCGCGCAAGGCGTTCGACGAGGGCAGGTGGCCGCGCTCGGGGGCAGGTGAGCGCATCAAGATCCTGCGCAGGTACAGCGACCTGCTGCGCGAGCACTCGGACGAGCTGCGCGGCCTGCAGGCGCTGGACAACGGCGTGCCGCTGTCGTTCGGCCAGATCTACGCGACCTCGGTCGGCATCGCGGCGGACATCTTCGACCACCACGCGGGCTGGATCGACAAGGTCGGCGGCCAGACGCTGCCGCCGTACCAGGGCGGCGACCACCTGGCGATGACGTTCCGCGAACCGGTCGGCGTCGTGGCGGCGATCCTGCCGTGGAACGCGCCTTTCGTGCTCTTCGCCCAAAAACTCGCGCCCGCGCTCGCGGCCGGCTGCACGGTCGTCGTGAAGCCGTCGGAGTACGCGTCGTTCTGCGTGATCCGCATGGTCGAGCTGCTGATCGAGGCCGGTCTGCCCGAGGGCGTGATCAACCTCGTCACCGGACCCGGCGACCCGACCGGTGAAGCGCTGATCACCCACCCCGGCGTCGACAAGATCAGCTTCACCGGCAGCCGCGCGGTGGGCCGCCGGATCGTCGAGGCCTCGGCGGGCACGATGAAGCGCGTGTCCCTCGAGCTGGGCGGGAAGTCGCCCGCACTGGTGTTCGCGGACGCCCCGAACGTCGGTCTCGCCGCGATGACCTGCATGGGCATGGTCACCATGGGACTGTCCGGTCAGGCCTGCGTGGCGCACACACGTGCGTTGGTCGCGCGGGAGGTCCAGGACGAGTTCGTCAACATGGCGTCGATGCTCGCGAGCGCCGTGACGTTCGGCGACCCGTTCGACCCGGCCGTGCTCGCCAGCCCGTTGATCAACGCCAAGCAGCTCGAGCGCGTGCTCGGCTACATCGAACGCGGCCAGGAGGACGGCGCCCGCCTGGTCACGGGCGGCAAGAGGCTCGACGGCGACTACGCGTCCGGGAACTTCGTCGCACCAACGATTTTCGCTGACGCCAACAACGACATGGCGATCGCGCGCGACGAGATCTTCGGCCCGGTGCTCACGGTCGTGCCGTTCGACGACGAAGAAGAAGCCATCCGCATCGCGAACGACACCGAGTACGGCCTGGGCGCGGGCGTCTACACGAACGACGTGCGCCGCGCGTTCCGGGTGTCGAAGCGACTGCGGGTCGGCATGGTCGGCATCAACGGGTTCCAGCTCGAACCGCACGTGCCGTTCGGCGGCTACAAGCAGTCCGGACTGGGCCGCGAGGGCGGGCAGAGCGCCTACGAGGCCTTCACCGAGCTCAAGACCGTGATGATGCCGCTGACCGACGAGCTGATGTAGATGCGACTGGACGGCAAGATCGCCCTGATCACCGGCGCCGCCCGTGGTCAGGGCGCGGCCGCGGCGCGCAGGTTCGTCGCGGAGGGCGCGCGGGTGATGATCACCGACGTCCTCGACGACCAGGGCAAGGAGCTCGCGGCCGAGCTGGGCGCGGAGTACTGCCACCTCGACGTGTCCGACGAGGACGGGTGGTCCGAGGCCGTCGCGTACACGGTGGAAACCTTCGGCGACATCACGGTTCTCGTGAACAACGCGGGCATTCTGCACTTTTCGGCGTTGGCGGACACCACGCTCGCCGACTACCAGCGGGTGATCGGCATCAACCAGGTCGGCACGTTCCTCGGCATGCGCGCCGTCGTGGCGTCGATGAAACAGGCCGGCGGCGGCTCGATCGTCAACGTGTCCTCCGTCGAAGGCCTGGCCGGCATGCCCTACCTGGTGGCGTACACGGCGTCGAAGTTCGCGATCCGCGGCATGACCAAGGTCGCCGCGATGGAGCTGGGGCAGCACGGCATCCGGGTCAACTCGGTGCATCCCGGCGCCATCGACACCCCGATGGTGAGCGAGGCGCTGGGACGGCCGATCGACGTCTCGCCGATCGGCAAGAAGCTGGCGTTGCGCCGGATCGGCCAGCCGGAGGACGTCGCGAACGTCGTGTTGTTCCTCGCCAGTGACGACAGCGCGTACTGCACCGGCGGGGAGTTCGCGGTGGACGGAGGAGCGACCGCGACGCACGCGTTGAGCGGTTGATCCAAAACAGGAGGCAACCCGGAGCATCTCGATGGCGTCTTCGTGATCGAGAGGTATGACCTGGGGAGCTTCATTTGAAATCAATATTGATCGCGGCCGCGCTCCTGATCGGACTGGCGCCGGCCGTGTCGGCTGCGGAAGAGACGCAGACGCCCGTTTTGTCCTGGCAGGACTGTCAGGACGGGTTCCAGTGCTCGACGGCGAAGGTGCCGCTCGACTACGACCACCCCGGCGGCACGAAGATCGACCTCGCGGTCATCAAGCTGCCGGCGACCGACCCGTCCAAGCGGATCGGCTCGCTGTTCGTCAACTTCGGCGGGCCCGGCGCGTCCGGCGTCGACCGGCTGCGGGGCCGCGGCAAGTGGGAGTGGCTCTTCTCGCCCGAGCTGCGGGCGCGGTTCGACCTGGTGTCGTGGGATCCCCGCGGCATAGGCCGTTCGGCGACCGTTCGTTGTTTCGACACCGTTGAGGAGCAGCAGAACTTCCTCAACTCCCTTCCCGTCTACCCCGACACGGCGGCTCAGGAGCCGGCGTTCTACGAGGGGTACCGGGAGTTCGTCCGGCGGTGCGAGGCGAAGTCCGGCGACCTGCTGGACCACGTCTCGTCCGCCAACACAGCGCGTGACCTGGACCAGCTGCGCAAGGCCGTCGGCGACAAGAAGCTGACGTACCACGGCATCTCGTACGGCACGCACCTCGGCGCCATCTACGCGAACATGTTCCCGGACAAGGTCCGCGCGCTGGCGTTCGACGGATCGCTCGACTTCATCGGCAACGCGACCGGGCACGGGAACCAGGGCACGACCGTGCCGCTGGACACGCGCCAGGACGTGCCGCGCGGTGTGGCCGAGACGTTCGAGCAGTTCCTGTCGCTGTGCGCGGCTCCCGGGGCCAAGTGCGCGTTCGCCGGCGGCGATCTTCACAAGAAGTGGGCGGACCTGGTCGCCAAGGTGGCGGCCTCTCCGGTGACCACGCCGGACGGCCGGTTCGACCGCGTCACGCTGATCAGCACCGTCTGGGACGCGCTGGCGCAGCCGGAGACCTGGCAGGACACCGCCAGGATCCTGCAGGCCGTGTGGGACGCGCCGGCTTCGTTGCGTGCGGCCTCCGAGCCTTACATCACCAACCGGTTCGAGGGCTTCAACGCTGTCCAGTGCTCGGACAGCGACTTCCCGCGCGACACGGCGGCGTACACGGCCTACGGCAAGAGCGAGGACGAGCGCGTGCCGTACTGGGGCCGTGCGGTGGTCTACGACATGATGGCCTGCGCGTTCTGGCAGGGTCGTGACGACGACCGCTACACCGGTCCGTGGAACCGCTGGACGTCGGCGCCGATCCTGTTCATCAACAACAGGTTCGACCCGTCGACTCCGTTGCACGGTGCTCACGACGGTGCGGCGGAGATGTCTCGGACCGGGTTCCTGACGGTCGAGGGCTACGGGCACACCACGATGTTCGTGCACAGCGCGTGCGCGGAGAAGGTGAAGCGGGACTACCTCTTCACCGGTGTGCTGCCCGCGCAGAAGACGTGCGGCATCGACAAGGGGCCGTTCGCCTGACGTTGTGTTCTGAGGGGCTCCACCCGGCTGGGTGGGGCCCCTCTTGCTTTGGTCGCGTTGCCGTAGCTACGGTAAGGAAACTGAACCGGTAAGAAAAGTGAACCAGGAGGAACCTCGTGCTGGCAGCCGCGCAGACCGTGGCCGATCTGGCCCGTTCGGTCGCACCGAGGACGGAGGCCGGGCGCGCGCTCGCTCCTGAGTTGTTGGACCTGCTGCACTCGGAGCGGATTTTCGGGCTCGGCGTGCCGAGTGCTTTGGGTGGTCTCGAACGTCCGCCGGGGGAGACGCTGGCAGTTGCCGAGACCATCGCCCGAGGTGACGCTTCCGCCGGCTGGTGTGTGTCGATCGCGGCGACGAGCGGCCTGCTCGGTGCGTACCTGCCTGCTGAGGGTGCCTCGGAGGTGTTCGGGGATCCGCAGACGGTGGCTGCCGGCGTGTGGGCGCCCAAGGGTCGGGGTGTCGCTGTTTCCGGTGGTGTCGAGATCACCGGCCAGTGGTCGTTCTGTTCGGGGATCTCGCACGCTTCCTGGTTGTTCGCCGGGTTCGTCGACCCGTCCGGGGCGTTGAAGGTGGCGGCGATGCCGAAGTCGTCGCTGGAGGTGCTGGACACCTGGCACACGACCGGGTTGCGCGGCACCGGCAGTCACGACTGCGTGGCTCGTTCGGTGTTCGTTCCTTCGCATCGCTTGTTGTCTGTTTTGGGCGGTCCTCTGGGGGATGCTCCTGCGCTGTACCGGTTCCCGGTGTTCGGGTTCTTCGCGTTGTCGGTGGCCGCGGCGGCTTTGGGCAACGCTTTCGGTGCGCTGGACGACTTTCTCGCTCTGGCGGTCGATCGCAGTCCGCTGGGGTCCAGCCGGACTCTGGCGGAGCGGCCGTCGACCCAGGCCGCGGTTGCTTCGGCGTCGGCTTCTTTGCAGGCGGCGCGGGCGTTCTACTATTCGGCGGTGTCCGCGGCCTGGGAGGCGGCGCAGGGCTCTTCGCCGGTGCCGGTGGAGGCTCGGGCGTCGTTGCGCCTGGCTGCCACTCATGCGACCCGGACGGCTCAGTGTGTGGTTTCCTCCCTCTACGATCTCTCTGGTGGGGGCGCGATCTACGACGGGCCTTTGCAACGGCGGTTCCGTGACGCGCACACGGCCACGGCTCATTTCCAGGTGAACCTCGCGTCGTTCGAGCTGCCGGGCAAGGTTTTGCTGGGCCTGCCCGCTCGGACGGAGCAGCTGTGAACACTGTCGGTGTGGTGACGCCGTTCTGGCTCGACCGCCCGCCTTCCGAGGCGCTCGACATCGCTGTGGCGGCGGATTCTGCCGGGTTCGGCACGCTGTGGATCGGTGAGATGGCGACGTTCGACGCGTTCGCCCTGGCCACCGCCGTCGGTCTGCGCACGTCCGGCATCTCGCTGCGGATCGGTCCGCTTGCCGTTGGTGTGCGGAGTCCTGTGGCGCTGGCACTTGGGCTGTCCACAGTGGTCGCTGCTACTGGGCGGCGTGCAGACTTGGCCCTGGGCGCTTCTAGTCCACGGATCGTGTCGGAGTGGCACGGGCGGCCGTTCTCGCCGGTTCGCGCTATGCGTGGTGCTGTGCGTGACACGCGGGCGATCTTGAACGGCAATCGGGTGTCTGGATTTCGGTTGCAGCAACCGGTTCCGGGCACGTCGATCTCGGTTGCGGCGTTCGGGCCGGCGATGATGCGCGTGGCCGCGTCGGAGGGTGACGAGGTGGTGCTGAACCTGGTCAGCGCTGCTCATGTCGCTTCGGTCAGTCGGTCGCTTGCGTCGCTTGTGCGGGTGCCTCCGCCTCTCGCGGTGTGGGTGCCTGCCGCGCTCTCGCCGGGGCCGGAGACGCTGCGTCAGTTGCGGTCGCAGCTCGCTGTTTATCTTGCTCCGCCCGGCTACGGCGAGATGTTCACGGCTCTTGGCTATGGCTCGCTGGTGGAGCGCGCCCGTGCTGGGGTTGCGCGTGCCTCGTTGGCCGCGGACATTCCGGTCTCGTTGATCGAGGCTGTGGGTGCCATCGGTTCGGCTGCGGATGTCGCCGGGCGCGTCGCTGAGTATTTCGCGGCGGGCGCCTCGCACGTTGGTCTGGTGCCGGCTACCGCGTCGGATCCGGCAGGTGCGCGGCTGCTGACTACGCTTTCGCCACTGCTGACGGAGGGACACCGATGACCGACTCTGTCGATTCTCTTGGCCGCCGGTTCCGAGGCGAGTCCGTCGGGCGCGCGCTTGATCTCGTGGGGGAGCGGTGGACGCTGCTGATCCTGCGGGAGGCGTTCTTCGGGGTGCGGCGGTATGGCCAGTTCGTGCGCAACCTGACGATCCCGCGGCCCACGTTGTCCGCTCGGCTGAAGTCGCTTGTGGACGCCGGGTTGCTGCAGCGGGTGCCGTATGCGGAGGATCGTGACGAGTACCGGCTGACTGCTGCGGGGCTGGAGTTGTTTCCCGCCATCGTGATTCTGATGAAGTGGGGGGACAAGTACGTGCCGGATGGTGATGGGCCTGCCGTTGTGCTTGAGCACAGTGTTTGTGGGCAGGTGGGTGATGCTTACGTTGCTTGCCGGTGTTGTGGGGAGGAGATCACGGCGCACAACGTGAAGGCTTACTCCGGGTCGGAGGCTTAGGCCTGGGTGGGTCGCGAAGTAGAGATTTTGTTTGGGGGAGCTGAATCTTTGAAGCCCGCGTCCTGTACGACAAGACCGTCCCGCTGTCCGCCGATCTGGCGGCCGAGGTGGAGGTCCAGCGCATCGCCGCGGCGATCTGTTTCTCATGATGAGCGAGAACCTCGACGGCTTCCATGCCCACAATTCTATTCGAGATCAATTTCTCCAAATCGGGCCAGCGGCTGCGCGATGGAGTGAACTCGCAGGTCAGGCCGCATGCGAAACCGTGCGTCGCTTCTCTCTCTAGACGCAAAAAATAGGAAAACGACGCACGCGAACAAGGCGGTGGCAGCGGGCTGACAGCGCGCTGTGCGTGCGCTGACAGCGGCCGGGCGCACACTTCGGCTCGACCCACAGGGAGGGACGAACGATGTCGCTGGCGATCAGGGCACAAGGCCTGGTCAAGCATTACGGGGAGACCAAGGCTCTGGACGGGGTGGACCTCGAGGTTCCGGAGGGGAAGGTCGTGGGTGTGCTCGGGCCGAACGGCGCGGGCAAGACCACGGCGGTGCGGGTGCTGGCGACGTTGCTGCGGCCGGATGCGGGACATGCCACGGTCGGGGGATACGACGTGGTGAAGAACCCGCGTGCGGTGCGGTCGTTGATCGGGCTGACCGGGCAGTACGCGTCGGTGGACGAGGATCTGTCGGGGACGGAGAACCTCGTGCTGCTGGCGCGGTTGCTCGACTTCTCCCGCACGGGGGCGCGGGCCAGGGCGGCTGAGCTGTTGGAGCAGTTCGAGCTGTCCGATGCCGCGGGGCGAGCCGCCAAGACGTATTCAGGGGGTATGCGTCGGCGGCTCGACCTCGCGGCGAGCCTGGTCGGGAATCCGTCGGTGCTGTACCTGGACGAACCCACGACGGGGCTGGATCCGCACGCGCGCAACGAGGTGTGGGCCGTGGTCCGCAAGCTTGTGGCGAACGGGGTGACGGTGCTGCTCACCACGCAGTATCTGGAGGAGGCGGATCAGCTCGCGGACACGATCACGGTGTTCGACCACGGCAAGGTGGTGGCCGAGGGACGGTCGGACGAGCTGAAGCGGCGCGTCGGTGGGCAGACGTTGCAGGTGCGGCCGTCGTCGGCGCGTGATCTCGATGTGGTGCAACGGATTCTCGGCGATCTCACCGGGACTAGGCCGCATCGGGACGACGACACCGGGCTGCTGACAGCGCCCGTCAACGATCCGGTGCTGCTGTCCACATTGGTCCGCAAGCTCGACGAGGCCGGGATCACGGCGGACGAACTGGCGCTGCGGTTGCCCTCGCTCGACGAGGTCTTCCTGGCGCTGACGGGGAAGCGCGAGCCCGAGGGGAGCCTGGCATGACGACCATCTCGATGGACAGGGGTGTGCGGCACGGGCTCGCGCTGGCGTGGCGCGGCATCCTGAAGATCCGCAAGAACCCCGAGCAGCTGGCGGACGTCACGATCGCGCCGATCGTGTTCCTGGTGATGTTCACGTACCTGTTCGGCGGTGCGCTCGCCGGCAACACCGACGCGTACCTGCAGATGCTCGTACCGGGCGTGCTGGTGATGAACATCCTGCAGGCCAGCATGACGGCGGGCGTGCAGCTCAACACGGACGTGTCCAAGGGCGTGTTCGACAGGTTCCGCGCCATGCCGATCGCCCGGTCCGCACCGCTGGTCGGGGCGGTGCTGGCAGACATCGTGCGGTACGTGGTGTGCGTGCTGGTGTTGCTGGTCGTCGCGACGGTCATGGGCTTCCGGGTGCAGACCGGGCCGGTCGAACTGCTGATCGCGGTCGGGCTGGCACTGCTGTTCGGGCTGTGCTTCTGCTGGGCGTCGGTGTTCGTGGGCATGCTGCTCAAGACTCCGGGAGCGGTGCAGGGCATGATGTTCGTGCTGATCATGCCGTTGACGTTCGGCAGCAACGTGTTCGTCGGCACGTCGACCATGCCGGGCTGGCTCAAGGCGTGGGCGGACATCAGCCCGGTCTCGTTGATGGCGGACGCCCTGCGCGGACTGCTCAACGGCGGTCCGATCGCGGGACCGCTCACCGGCTCGCTGATCTGGATGGTCGGGGCGGTCGCGGTGTTCTTCCCGCTGGCCACCTGGGCCTACCGCAAACAGGTCTGAGCACACCGGAGGCGGGCGTCAGGAGTCGCTGACGCCCGCTTCCGCGCGAATCTCCTGCAACGCCTCGGCTTTCGTGAGCCCGAGGCGTTGCGGCGCACCGAGCGACGCCACCAGCCGCCTCAGGTCGGGCTCGCCCAGATCGAGCCGGCCGCGGATCACCTGCGCGAGCGCCAGCAACCGGGCCGCCCTGTCGTCGCGGCCTTGCGCGTGCCGGACGAGCGCGAGCAGTTCCGTCACCGACGCCACGTCCGGCATGTCACTGCGGTCCGAGGTCGTCCGGACCGCCACCGCGATGTGGGCCTCGGCTTCCGCAGGCTTGCCGGAGGCGAGCGCGATGCGGCCTTCGAGCATCGCCGACCACTCCGTGACGAACCCGTTGAGCACGACCGAATCCGTGGCCAGCCGCCTGAACCGGGTGCTGAACTCGCGTGCCTCGGCGACCCGGCCGGCGCGCAGTGCGACCTCCGCCCGCGCGTAGCCGATCATGATGGTCATCTGGTCGTTGCCGATGCCCTGGACGTACTTCTCCGCCTCGGCGACCTCGCGCGCGGCCGACTCGTGGTCTCCGGCCCGGGCGTACTCGACCGCGAGCCGCCACCGTTGCTGCACGGCGTCGTCCTGCGACCGCAGCTCCAGCGCCACCGCGAGACCCCGGTGGTACAGCTCGATCGCGGCCTCGTTGTCGCCGGTGTGCGAGACGAACGCGGCTTTCATGCCGAGCGTCATCGCCGAACCCCACCGGTCGCCGACGGCCATGAACTGCTCGTACGCGCGGTCGCGGGCCTCTTCGGCGCTGTCGAGCTCACCCTCGTCGGCGAGGATGAAGCTCAACGCCCAGTCCGCCGCCGCCCGCGCCCACGCGTCCTCGCTCGCCGCCGCCCGCGCCACCTCGCGGCGCGCCAGTTTCGGGTTCTGGCTCAGGAACGCGAGCATCGGCAGCGCGATCGACAGCGACGGCCACTTGTTCGTCGCGCCGGTGCGCACGCAGTCCTCGATGACCCCCACGGCCTCCGCCGGATCCGGCAGGCCCGGGATCGCGGTCATGATGAGGTGCATCGCCCGGAAGGTCGCCTCGAGGTCCGCCGGCAGGGCCTCCCCGAGCGCGAGCACCTCGCGCACCGACAGCTCCGCGCGCTCGTTGTCGCCCTTGACCAGCCAGTACCAGAAGACACCGCTGAGGAGATCCGCGGCCACCTCCACCTGGCGGTCGTCGACCGCACCGCGCAGGGCGCCCACGATGTTGTCCTGCTCGGCCTCGTAGACGCTGATCGCCTCGAGCTGCCTGGTGGTGCGGGTGAGCGGTTCCCACCGGACCAGCAGGTCGCGGTAGTACCGCCGGAACCGCGCCAGGATCTCGGGTTTCTCACCGGACGCGTCGAGCTGCTCGGCCGCGTACACCCGGATCGTCTCCAGCATCCGGTACCGCGGCTCACCCTCCATCTCGACGACGTCCACAATGGACTTCTCGACGAGTGACGTGAGCACGTACAGCGCGTCCTCGTGGCAGACCTTCTCGATGCCGGCGAGGTTCGCTCCCGCGGGGAAGACCGCGAGCCTGCTGGCGAGCCGGCGTTCCTCGTCGGTCAGCAGGTCCCAGCTCCACTCCACGACCGCCCGCAACGTGCGCTGGCGGGGCAGTGCCGTGCGGCTGCCCGAGGTCAGCAACCGGAACCTGTCGTCGAGCCGCTGCGTGATCTGCCGGATCGTCATCGACCGCAACCGCGCGGCCGCCAGTTCCAGCGCCAGCGGCATGCCGTCGAGCCTGCGACAGATCTGCTTCACGTCGTCCACAGTGGACTCGTCGAGCCGGAACCCCGGCTTCACGGCGTTCGCCCGGTCCAGGAACAGCCTGACCGCGCCGAACCCGGCGATGTCCGCCTGACCGTCGGGCACCGAGAGCGGACCGACCGGGCACAGCGACTCGCCGTCGATCGCGAGCGGTTCCCGGCTGGTCGCGAGCACGCGCAGGTTCGGCACCCTGCGCAGCAGGTCGCCGGCGAACTCGGCGGCCGCGGTGATCAGGTGCTCGCAGTTGTCCAGCACCAGCAACGACTCGCCCGCGCCCAGCACCTCCACGATCCGGTCCACGCCCTCGGCCCGGCGCCGCAACGGATCTCCGCCGATCGTCAGGTCGAACTCGGCCAGCACCGCACCCGCCAGGTCCTCCGCCGCCCGCACGCCGGCCAGCGCGGCGAACCACACGCGCCCCTTGCCGTGCAACGGATGCCGTGCCGCGGTCTCGGTGGCGAGCCGCGTCTTGCCCGCGCCGCCCGGCCCGACCAGGGTCACCAGCCGGGCGTTGTCGAGCTGGTCGTTGATCTGGGCGAGCTCCTCTTCGCGGCCGACGAAGCTGGTGAGCCGCACCGGCAGCCGGTCGACCGTCGTCCGCGGCTTCAGCTCACCCCGCAGGGCCGCGAGGTGCACGTCCTGGAGCTCCTGCGACGGGTCGACGCCCAGCTCGTCGGCGAGCCTGCGGCGGACCTCCTCGTAGACGCGCAGCGCCTCGGACTGCCTGCCTTGCGCGCACAACGCCCGCATCAGCAGCCCCGCCAGGCGTTCCCGCAGCGGGTGCTTCTCGTGCATCGCGGTGAGCGCCGAGACGTCCAGGTCGCCGGTCTGGAAGCGCTCTTCCTCCGCGCTCAACCGGGCCTCGTCGAGCCGCACGGCCGCAGATGACGCGAACGGCGCCTCCCGCACGTCGGCGAGCGCCTCACCGCGCCACAGCCCGAGCGCCTCGTCGAGCCGGCCCGCGGCACGCAGCCGTTCGAACCGGTGCACGTCGACGTCGTCCTGGGCGATCGCGAGCCGGTACCCACCCGGCTCCAGCGTCACGTCAGGGCAGACCTTGCGCAGCCGCGACACGAGCGACTGCAGCGCGTTCGACGCGTCCGCGGGCGGCTGCTCGCCCCACAGGTCGTCGATCAGCGTGGTGGTCGGCACCGGGCGGCCCGGGTCGAGCGCCAGGCGGGCCAGGAGCATGCGGACGCGGGCACCACCGATGTCGACCGGTGTGCCGTCGTCGGCCTCGACCGTCGTCGGGCCCAGCAATGCCACGCGCACACGTCCAGCTTTCCAGATCACTTGCCGCGATCACGCGAGAACGTCGAGTGTGCGCGTGAGCGCGTCAGTGATAAGGCTCTCCGACCGGGGATCGGAAGTCGCCCGCGGCACCCGCTCGACCAGCATGATCGAGTACAGGTACGCCTGGTAGGAGGCGAGCCGGACCCGCGCCGAGTCGGTGAACTCGAAGCCGTAGCTCGTCAGGAAATCCGTGTCCGGCTCGATCGACCCGAACAGCGCGAGCGACACGAACTCGGCCACCGGATCGCCCCAGAACGCCCGCTCACCGTCGACGAGCCCGGTCAGGCCGGTGTCGGTGAGGATGTTGCCGTCCCAGAGGTCGAAATGCACCAGCGACGGCCGCTTGACCTCGTCGAACACGGCGGGATGCAGCGGGATCTCCGGCAGTGCGACGCCGAAGCGCCGGGCGTCGGCCCGCACTGCGTCGACCATCGCCCGGAACGCCGACGTCCACGTCGAGTGCAGGCCGAGCTGCGGGTAGCCGAAGCCCGGCCCGGTGACCTCGTGCAACGCCGCCACGGCGGCCCCGAGTTGACGGCGGATCAACGGCCGGTCGACGTCGGTCCGCCCGAACAGGGGCTGACCCGGCAGCCAGGTCGTGAGCAGCGCGTCGCTGTCCACCAGAGCACGGGAGAAGTCGGTGTGCACGACCTCCGGCACCGGTGCGACCGCGTGCCCCAGCCTGCAGAACATCGCCTCGGTACGCATCAGATTGCGCTCGTAGGTCAGTCCTGGCCGGTCGGACGGCGAGACCTTGAGCACGAAGTCGCCCTCGGGTGACGTCACCCGGTACACGTCGTTGTACGTGCCGCCACCCAGCGGGCGGATGGTGAACTCGGTCAGGTCGGCCTCGGCCAGAATCAGCTCCACCGTCACACCGGCAAATGTAATGATCGTTCGATGGACGCGTACTGGGGGACCGCCGAGGCAGCCTGGCGGTGGGTACTGGATCTGGTCCACTACGACGACGCGGTGTGGATACCGCCGTCGGTGGGCGTCGAGCTCGATCCTGAGGACCGCGACAGCATGTACGCGGGCGTCGGCGGCCTGGCCCACGTGCTGGCGGAGATCCGGCTGTGCCGCGAGTGGACCGGCGAGGAACAGCGGCTCGCGGAGGCCATCACCGAGCAAATCCGCGCGGGCTTCGGCACGGCGACCGACTACATGTTCTTCAGCGGCCTGGTCAGCGCGATCGGTGTGCTGACCGTGCTGGACGCGCCCGGCTCCGACGCCGCCGTCGCCCGCCTGGTCGAACTGTCCACACCGGACGGCTGGGCGCACGAGTACTTCAGCCCGCCGCGCTTCCTGGAAGGCGCCAAGTGCCACGACCTGACGCTGGGCACCGCGGGCGTGCTGCTGGCCGCGGTGCACGCCAGGCGGCACGGCGTGGAGGACGCGGACAAGCTGGCCGACCTGGCCGCCGAGATCCTGCTGGCAGAACGCGAGGAGACGCCGACCGGCCTCAACTGGCGCATGGTGCCGGTGCGCCACTCCGTTGTGCAACGGGAGAATCCGAACTTCTCGCACGGCCTCTCGGGCATCGCGACCGCGCTCGCCCTGGCCGGTGCCGAGTTCGAACGGCGAGACCTCGTCGAGGCCGCGAAAGCAGGCGCCGAGCATCTCGTGGCGCTCTCCGACGTCAGCGACGGCGGTTTCCGGGCCCCGCTGCGCATTCCCGCGCTGGAGGACATGGAGCCGTTCAGCTACGGCTGGTGCCACGGCCCGACCGGAACCTCGCTGCTGTGGCGGGCGCTGGGGCTTGCCGGAGTGGCCGAGGTGGCTGGAAGGCAGGTGACCGACTGGCACGACCGCTGCCTGCACAGCGTCCGCGTCTCCGGCCTGCCCGAACGCCGGTATCCGGGCTTCTGGGACAACGACGGCCGTTGCTGCGGCACCGCGGGCGTCGGCGACCGGCTGCTCGACGCGGGTGAGCACACGGACTTCGCGCTCCACCTGGCTGATGTGCTGGTGGAACGGGCGATTCCGGACGGATCTGGCGTGTGCTGGCGGTTCATCGAGCACAGGAACGAGGACCCGCTGCTGCCGGCAGGTGTGGGCTGGATGGCGGGTGCGGCGGGCATCGCCGGATTCCTGTTCCACGCCGGCCGCGTCGCTCAGGGCGACACGACCGCCGTGCCGCGCATGGACACCTGGTGGGCCCTCTAAGCGGGCTGCCAGCCCAGTTCTGGGCCCAGCTTCGTCGCGATGTCGGTGAGGATCTGCACGTAGTCCTCGTGCTCGAAGCTGAACGGCAGCGCGAACGCCACCTCGTCGACCTCCTGGAAGGCGAGGTGCGCGTAAAGCTGCTCGGCGATCTCCGCGGACGTGCCGATCAGGTCGCGCGCGAACATGAACCGCCGCGGCCCGAACGGCGTGCGAGTGCGTTCCGTGCGCTGGTCCACGTAGTCCTGGTACTTCGCGCGCTGTTCAGCAGTTGCCGAGTCGGTCGGGATCACGACGAGACCCTGCGAGACCCGCCCGCCGCCGTTCTCCCGGAACGCCCTGACGTGCGACAGCTGGATCTCGGCGAAGTCCTCCGACTCCTCGGCCTGGACCACGTTGCTGCACAGCAGGTTCAGGCCGTGCGAGCCCGCCCACCGCGCCGACCGCAGACTGCCGCCGCCGTACCACATCCGCTCGCGCAGACCGGCCGAATGCGGCTGCACGTGGTCCGAGAACTGCTCGATGCCCCTGGTGCCGCTGAACTCCGTGACCTTCTCGCCGCCCACGAAGTCCAGCAGCCGCTGCAACCGGTCGTAGCCGAAGTCCTCGACGTCCGCGGTTTGCGGGTAGAGCGCGTGCTTGACGTCGTCGTAGAACATCGGCGGCCCGACGCTCACTCCGGGATTGAGCCGGCCGCCGGACAGCACGTCGACCGTCGCCAGGTCCTCGGCGAGCCGCAGCGGGTTCTCCCAGCCCAGCGGGATCACGGCGGTGCCGAGGCTGATCCGGCTGGTGCGCTGGGAGGCCGCGGCGAGGATCGCGACGGGCGAGGAGATGCCGAACTGCAGGTGTCGGTGCCGCACCCACGCGCTGTCGAACCCCAGCTCCTCGCCCAGCTCGATGATCTCCAGGGTCGACCGGTGGCCCGCGCCGGGGCTGTGCTCGTCGAACAGCCCGATGGTCAGAAAACCCAGCTTCCGCAACGGTTCTGTCTTGCGCGGCACGGGCGCCTCCTCGGTCAGGTCTCCTTCCGAGTTTAGGTGACGTTTCAACTAGGTCCACATGCTGGAATCAGGGGGTGAAGGTGACCGAGAAGCTCGCCTTCGCGGCGTGCAGCCGGTACTGCGGCAGCACACCCGGCCCGCACGACGCCGTACCCAGGCCCTGCTGAGCCAGGTCGAGGTTCACGTAGACGTGGTCGCGGGGCTCGAGGTCGGTCGTGTGCCGGGCGGCGTCGAGGTCCTCGGTCGTCCAGCGGCGAGCGGTGAAGTCGAACACCGGTTCGCCGGTGATCTGGACGGACCCGAGCCGCAGCCAGCGGGCGTCCTTGCGGTTGCCGTTCTCCTGCGGGAAGACGTACGGCGTCTGCAACGCGTCCACAGTGGACGAGAAGCGGCCGATCCTGGCGGACTGCCGGCTGTCCGCGTACGCCTCGCCTGGACCGGCACCGAACCATTCGACGGTGTCGAGCGTGCCGGGCAGCGCCAGGCGGAGACCGAGGCGGGGCAGCGTGCACGGCCACTCGCCGTCGGGGGTGACGTCGACCTGCAGCCTGAGCTGGTTGTCGTCGGCGGTCCAGCGGTAGTCGGCGAACATGCCGAAACCCCGGCTCGGCGGCGCCACCCTCGTCCGGACCACCAGCGCGGTCTCCTGGGCGTCGACCTCGATCACCCGGTGTTGCAGGCGGTGCAGGCCTGCTTCACGCCAGGCGCGCTCCTCGGGGTGGTCGGAGCCGCGGTCGTTGTCGGTGGGCGCGCGCCAGAGGTCGAGGCGAGGGCCGTCGACCTGGTGCTCGCCGAGCCTCGTCAGGCGACCGGTGGTCGGGTCGAACTCGCCGGGGCCGAGCCACAGTACGTCGCCCACGCCGACCAGTTCCACGCCGCTGATCGGGGTGACCGAGGTGGCCTCCGTGATCGCGATCTGACCCCACGCGATGACGTGACCGGCTTCGGCCCAGGTCGTGGCGGTGGCCAGGGACGCCCGGACGGTCAGCCAGCCCTCACCGGACACCGCGGGCAGCTCGGGAAGCGGCAGGTCTGCCTGTTGTCGAGCCGAAACGGCCGGTACCGCGAGCGACCCCGCCGCCACCTCGACGCCGTCGGCCTCGTACAGCCACTCGAAGCGCAGGTGGTCGAGCGAGACGTGGTCGTAGTGGCTCTCGATCCGGATGCCCCCGGCGGTCCCGGTGATCCGCACCGGCTCGAAGACCTTGGCGAACTCCAGCAGGCCCGGCGACGGCGTGCGGTCCGGGAACACCAGACCGTCGATCACGAAGTTGCCGTCGTGGATCGTCTCGCCGAAGTCGCCGCCGTAGGCGTAGTGCCCGCCGGCCTCCAGCCCGTGGTCGATCCACTCCCAGATGAATCCGCCCTGCACGGTCCGATGGCGCTCGAACAGCTCGCGGTACTCCAGCATCCCGCCCGGCCCGTTGCCCATGGCGTGCGCGAACTCGCACAGCACGAACGGCAGGCCGTGCCTCCGCTCGCGCCCGATCTGGTCCACCTCCTCGTGCGAGGCGTACATGCGGCTGTAGACGTCGACGTACTCGCAGTCCAAGTCACCCTCGTAGTGCACCGGGCGCGACGGGTCGCGGTCGCGCGTCCACGAGGCCATCGCGGCGAGGTTGCGGCCGGTGTGGGACTCGTTGCCCAGCGACCACAGCACAATTGACGGGTGGTTCTTGTCGCGTTCGACCATCCGGCGCATCCGGTCCAGATAGGACTCGGCCCAGCGCGGGTCGTCGCTCGGGTTGCCCGCCCAACCCAGCTCGCCGAAACCGTGCGTCTCCAGGTCGCACTCGTCGATCACCCACAGGCCGTACTCGTCGCACAGGTCCAGGAAGTGCGGGTCCGGCGGGTAGTGGCTGGTCCGGACGGCGTTGACGTTGTGCCGCTTCATCAGCAGCACGTCGGCGAGCATGACCTCCCGTGGCACCGCGCGCCCGAACCGCGGGTGGTGCTCGTGCCGGTTCACGCCGCGGAACACCACGCGCGAGCCGTTGATCAGGATCACGCCGTCCTCGATGACGACCGTCCGGAACCCGATCCGCACCGGTACCCGTTCGGCGGCGGTGTGCACGAAACCGTCGTAGAGCCTGGGGTTCTCGGCGCTCCACGGCTCGACCGGCACCTCGGCGGACTGTGCGTTCTCCACGCCCAATTCCGGCACGGTGACCAGACCACCCTCGACGGACAGCGTGCCGAGTCCGGAAACGTGGTCGTAGGAGGCCTGCACGTGATAGTCGGCGACACCGCCGCGTGGCCGCGACAACAGCGTGACGTTGCGGAAGATGCCGGACATCCACCACATGTCCTGGTCTTCGAGGTAGCTGCCGGACGACCACTGGTGCACGCGCACCACCAGCACGTTCCCCTGCGGGCGCAGCAGGTGGCCGACCTCGAACTCGGAAGGAAGCCGGCTCCCTCGGGTGATGCCGAGTTCGGTGCCGTTGAGCCAGATCCGTCCGCACGAGTCGATGCCGTCGAACCGGAGCACAGCCGGTTCGCCAGGCCAGTCCGCGGGCAGGTCGAAGGAGCGGCGGTAGTCGCCGGTCGGGTTCTCCGACGGCACGAACGGCGGCTCGACCGGGAACGGGTACACCACGTTGGTGTACGCGGGCGAACCGTGGCCCTGCAGTTGCCAGTGACCTGGAACGGTGATCGTGCCCCACTCGTCGTCAGCGGAGTCCGCTGCGGCGACGGAGGAGGACAGCCGGAACTCCCAGGTCCCGTTGAGCGACGACGAGGCCGCGTCGGAGGTGAAGAAGGCACGCGGTGGCAACGCTCCTGTGCCCGGACCCATGTCTTCGAGGTACAAAATCTCAGCCTTTCAACGCGCCGGCGGCGATGTTGCGGATGAAATGGCGCGCGCCGATCAGGAACACGATCACCAGCGGCACGATCGCCACCAGCGTCCCGGCCATCACGACGGCGTAGTCCTTCAGGTACAAGCCGTTGAGCTGTGACAACGCCACCTGCAGCGTCACGTTGTTCGAGTCGATCAGCACGACCAACGGCCACAGGTAGTCGTTCCAGGTGTTGACGAACGTGAAGATGCCGAGGAACGCGAGCGCGGGCCGCAGCACCGGCAGGCCGACGGACCAGTAGGTGCGGAAGAAACCCGCGCCGTCGGCCCGCGCGGCCTCCAGCAGCTCGTCCGGGATCGCACCGCGGGCGTACTGGCGCATCCAGAAGATGCCGAACGCGTTGGCCGCCGCGGGGATGATCAACGCTTTGAGATCGCCGACCCAGCCGAACTTGGCCATCAGGGTGAACTGCGGGATCGCCGCGAGTTGCGTCGGCACCACGAACGTCGCCAGCAGGAGTCCGAAGAGGACGTTGCTGCCAGGGAAGTCGTACTTGGCGAACGTGAAGGCGGCCAGCGAGTCGAAGAACAGCACCAGCAATGTCGTCGCGACCGCCACCACGAGCGTGTTCAGCACCGAACCGAAGAAGTCGACCTTCGCGAACACCTCGCCGATGTTCTCGACCAGGTGGCCGCCGAACCAGAACTTCGGCGGCGACGAGTAGATGTCCGCGGTGGTGTTCGAGGCCATCACCGCGAGCTGGTAGTAGGGGAACAGCGTGATCAACGCGCCGATCGCCAGCGCCGCGGAGGTGAAGGCGCGGTTCACCGGCTCGCTCCCTTCAGCTGTGATGTCAGTCTGGGCGGGCGCTGCACGAGCCGCCAGTTGAGGATCGAGAAGAGGACGACCACGACGAAGATGCCCCACGCGATGGCGGCGCCGTAGCCGAAGTCGTTGTCGGCGAACGCGGTGTTGTAGAAGTAGAGGACCATCGTCATGCCCGCGCCCTCGGGGCCGCCGCGGTTGCCGAGCAGGATCTGCGACTCGGTGAAGATCTGCAGCCCGCCGATCGCCGACATCACCACCGAGAACAGGATCACCGGGCGCAGCAACGGAAGCGTGACCCGGAAGAACGTCTGCACGGGCCCGGCGCCGTCGAGCTTCGCGGCCTCGAAGACGTCGCCGGGCAGCGCCTGGAGGCCGGCCAGCAGGATGATCGCGTTGTAGCCGGTCCAGCGCCAAATGATCATCAACGAGATCGCGGTGCGGATCGCCCACGGATCGTTGAGCCACTGCACCGGATCCACGCCGGCGAGGCCGAGGAACCAGTTCAGCACACCGAACTCGTTGGAGAAGAACGACCCGAACACCAGCGACATCGCGACGATCGACGTGACGTTCGGCAGGAAGTAGGCCACCCGCAGCACGCCCTTGTGACGCACCGACGAGTTCAGTCCCAGTGCGACGAGCATCGACAGGACCAGCATCGGCACCGTCGACATCACCCAGATGACGAACGTGTTGCCGATCGCGTCCCAGAACGCGGTGTCGCTGATGAGGAACCGGAAGTTCTCCAGCCCCACGAACTTCATTGGGCTGACGCCGTTCCAGCGCTGCAGCGACAACCACAGCGAGTACAGCACCGGGTAGACGCCGAACACCGCGAACAGCACGAAGAACGGCGCGATCGCCAGGTACTGCGGGAGATACCGCCTCACGCCAGGACCCCCTGACGGCGCAGCAGCCGTTCGACCGCCGTCCGAGCGTCTTCCCACGCGCGTTCCGGATCCTTGCCCGCACTCTCGACGTTGGCCAGCTCATCGGTGTAGGTGTCGCTGATCGTGATGTCGTACGGCGAGAAGTAAACGGGCTGGACCTCCTCGGCGATCTTGCCGAAGACGGTCATCGTCGACTGGCCGCCGAAGAACTCCTCCGGCCGCAGCACGCGCGGATCGCCGAACGCGGCGGGCGCGGACGGGAACAGGCCGAGCTCCAGGTAGGCCAACGCCAGGTTCTCCGGCGACAGCAACCACTTCACGACCTCGTACGCGCCGTGTGGATCCGGGCAGTACTTCGTGATCGCGAGGAACGACCCGCCCTGGTTGCCGGGACCGCCCGGTGGCCTGCACACGTGCCACTTGCCGGACGTGCCGGGCGCGGACTGCCGGAGGTTGCCGGTGATCCAGGAGGCGTTGACGAACGCGATCTCCTTGTCGTTGTTCCAGGCCGCGAGCCGGTCGACGCCCTCGCCGCCGGCCGAGTTCGCGTACCCCGCCGTGAGCCCCATCCGGAACGCCGTGACCGCGCGGTCCCACGCGCGCCGCACCTGCGACTGGTCGGCGAGGTAGCGGTTCTGCCGGTCGAGGTACTTCTGCCTCTCCTGTGCCAGCGAGTACGTGAACACCATCTTCGTGTCGGTGACCAGGTACTTGCCGGGCAGCTTCTCCTTGACCCGCGCGGCGAACTCGAAGTAGTCGTCCCAGGTGGACACCGCCTGCGCCACCTCGTCGGGCTCGCTCGGCAGCCCGGCGCGGGCGAAGAGGTCGTGCCGGTAGTAGAGCGCGGCCGGTCCGATGTCGATGGGGAAGCCGAGCTGGAAGCCGTCCGGGCTGCGGCCCGCCTGCCACTTCCAGAGCAGGTAGTTCGGCTCGTCGGCGGCCGCGCCGAGCGCGGCGAGGTCGGCGAACCGGTCGGTGGCGGAGAAGTACGTGGAGATGCCGTCGCCGAGCATCGTGATGTCCGGCAGGTACGCCTCGCCGGACAGCGCGGCGAGCAACCGCTGGTTCAGCTCGCCGCTGATCTTGGACGGCGTCAGCTTCTGCGCGGGGAAACGCCGCACGGCTTCCGCGAGCACCTTCTCCGACATGCCGCCGGAGGAGTGCCAGAGCGTCATGCGGCCGGGGTTGGCCGTGGTCGGGCTGCTGCACGCCCCCGCACCGAGCGCGGCCACCGCCGCCGTGCCGGTCAGGAACCTGCGTCGAGTCAACGTCATCGGGGACCCTCCGAGGAGCCCGTGAACGCTCCCGTGAACGTTCACGGCATGGCGCGAAGCATGAGCTGAACAGACGAGGAGTGTCAAGCCCCGCCTGCTGGAACAGCAGCTCAGGCCGATGTGTGCAGGGTCAGGCCGAAGTGTGCGGGTTAGGCGGACTCGCGCAGGAGCAGCGTGGCCTGCACCACCAGTTCCTCACCTGACAGCGGCTGTTCGCCGGCCAGCAGCCTCGCGGCCTGCTCGACTGCGAGCGCGCCGATCCGGCGCGTGTCGAGCGCGACGGTGGTCAGCTCCGGATCGACCACGGTGCCGAGCTGCAACCCGTCGAACCCGATCACCGCCAGGTCCCTGCCGAGCCTGCGGGTCGCACGCAGGGCACCGATCGCGATGATGTCGTTGAAGGTGAAGACGGCGGTGACGTCCGGGTGTTCGTCCAGGAGGTCGCCCAGCGCCCCGGCACCCCCGGCGACCGACTGCAGGGCGCCCGCGACGGCGTCCGTGGCGAGCCCGTGCGCGGTCATCGCGTCGCAGAACCACCGGTGCTTGTCGCTGGGTTCGGCGTGCGCGTGGTCGAGCATGCCAATGCGGTGGTGACCCGCGGCGACGAGGTGGTCGACGGCCGCGCGGACGCCCTGGGCGCCCTCGATGCGGATGGAGCTGAAGCGCGGCGCGTGGTGCTCGCGGCCGATCAGCACCACCGGGATACCCCGCGTGTGCTGGTCGAGTTCGGACTCGGGCAGGTTGAAGTAGCCGACCACGGCGTCGACCTGCGTGCCGATGACCTGCAGCGTGCCGCGTTCCTCGTCGGCGCTGTCGGCCGTGTCGTAGATGACCACGTGCCAGCCGCGGGCGCGGGCGGCGTCCAGCGCGGCGGCGGCGACCTCGGTGAAGAACGGGTTGAGCAGGTCGGGGATGACCAGGCCGATCGAGGTGGTGTCCGGCCGGACCAGGCCGCGGGCGAAGCGGCTGGGCCGGTATCCCAGCTCCCGTGCGGCGTCGAGGACGCGCTGCTTGGTGTCGCCGTCGATCTCGCCCTTGTCGTTGAGCGCCCGCGACACCGTCTGCCGCGACACTCCTGCGGCGCTCGCGACGTCGTTGATCGTGACCCGTTGCTTCATGATCACCTCCCCTCCGGCAGGGACCGAGTATGCAGGGCGTCGAGCACCACTGTGATCGCGGCGCGCGAGTCCCGCCGCACGGCCGCGGTGATCCTCCTGGTCACCGGCAGCTCGTTCGTCACGACGTCGAACCGCGGGTCGACGGCCAGCGCGGGCAGCACCGCGACCGCCAGACCCGCCTCGACGTGCTTGAGCGTCAGCATGTAGTTGCTGAACCGGCCGACCACCTTCGGCTCGAACCCCGCCTGGCGGCACAGGCGGGTCGCGAGAGCCGCCATGTAGGAGCCGGGGATGTCGAACGCCCAGGGCTCGTCCTCGCAGTGGCCGACCTCGGTCGCCGGGTGGTCCGGTCGTGTGACCAGCACGATCGGGTCCTGCCCGAGCGGGACGACGTCGATGTCCTTCGGCACCGGCAGCTCGACGAAGTCCGTGGTCGTGATGATCACGTCCACCTCACCCGCGAGCAGCGCGGGCATGCTCCCGTGCGGTTCCAGCTCGACCAGTTCGACGTCGAGGTGCGGGTGGTTCAGGGTGTGGACGGCGGGCACGGCCAGGGTGTGGATCGAGCTCTGGAAACCGCCCAGCCGCACCCGTCCGGACGGCTCCTCGTTCAGGCCGCGCAGCTCGGCCTCGACCGCGTCCATGTGGTCGAGGATCGACCTCGCCCGCCTGGCCAGGATCAGGCCGGCCGACGTCAGCCTGACCCGGCGCCCCGTGCGTTCGAGCAACTGGGTGCGGGTCTCGCTCTCCAGCACCGCGAGCTGCTGCGACACGCTCGAAGCGCTCAGGTTCGCGGCCTGCGCGACCGCTCTCACCGTGCCCAGCGCGTCGAGCTGGCTGAGCAGTCTGAGCCGCCACGGGTTGAGCGTCATGCTGTGCAGTATTACCGAACAGCGAGCGTGGAATTGTGAGATGGACCTGATGCTCGCGGGTTCGTAGCGTCTGTCGCATGGACACTTTCTGGGAGGACGCCGAACGACACCTCGTCCGCTACGGCGGCACGTTCACGCGAGCGATCATCGACAGCGCGTCGGGGAGCTTCCTGTTCACCGAGGACGGCCGCCGCGTCCTGGACTTCACGTCCGGCCAGATGAGCGCGATCCTCGGCCACTCGCACCCGCGCATCGTCGCGACGGTGCAGCGGCAGATCGCGAACCTCGACCACCTGTTCAGCGGCATGCTCTCGCGCCCGGTCGTGGACCTGGCCCGGCGCCTCGCCGAGACGTTGCCGCCCTCGTTGTCGAAGGTGCAGCTGCTGACGACCGGTGCCGAGTCGAACGAGGCCGCCCTGCGGATGGCGAAACTCGTGACCGGCAAGCACGAGGTGGTGGCGTTCGCTCGCTCGTGGCACGGCATGACGGCCGCGGCTGCGTCGGCCACCTACAGCGCCGGGCGCAAGGGCTACGGGCCCGCCACGCCGGGGAACTTCGCGATTCCGGCGCCGTCCGGTGACTGGCAGGCTCAGCTCGATCTGGCGTTCGAGCTGATCGACGCGCAGTCGGTGGGCTCGCTGGCGGCGTGCATCGTGGAGCCGATCCTCAGCTCCGGTGGGATTCTCGAGCCGCCGCCGGGCTACTTCGCCGCCCTGCAACAGAAGTGCCGTGAGCGCGGGATGCTGCTGATCTTCGACGAGGCGCAGACCGGGTTGTGCCGCACCGGGACCTGGTACGCGTTCGAGCGCGACGGCGTGGTGCCGGACATCCTGACGCTGTCGAAGACTCTGGGCGCCGGGCTGCCGCTCGCCGCGGTGATCACGTCTGCCGAGATCGAGGAAGAGGCGTTCGCGCGCAACTACCTGTTCTTCACCACGCACGTGTCGGACCCGCTGGTGGCCGCGGTGGGCAACACCGTGCTGGACGTGCTCGTCGAGGAGCGGCTGGACGAGCGGGCGGTGAAGCTCGGGGCGTTGCTGCGCAACGGGTTGGACGACATCGCCGCCCGGCACTCGCTCGTGACGGACGTGCGCGGGCGCGGGTTGCTGGTGGGGCTGGAGATCGCGGACGAGTCGCTGAGCGCGCCGATCACGCAGAAGTGCCTGGACCTCGGGCTGCACATGAACATCGTGCAGATCCCCGGGATGGGCGGGGTGTTCCGGATCGCGCCGCCGTTGACCGCTTCGGAGGAGGAGCTGGCGTTGGGGCTGGGCATTCTCGACGAGGCGATCGGGGCGGCCGGCTGAGGCCAGGCGTCATCGCTCGCCGGCTCGCGGCGATGTCAGTGGCCCTGCCGGCTACTTGGTGGCCGGCGCGGGCAGTTTTCCGAGCAGCGCGCGTGCCTTCCGCACGATGTCGGCCTCCTCGTGGCCGAACTCCGAGAGGTAGTGGCGCAACGCGTGCCGGAGGAGTACGAGCTCCTCGTCGGTCAGCTCCAGGGTGGTACCCATGGCTCCATGTTAGGCCTGCTCACGGCGCGGCGCGGTTCTGAGACCGCGCCGCGCCTGAACAGCTAGCCGAGCAGGTACTGCATCGACCTGGCCATCACCGTGTTGCGGGTCGCCGCGCTGGTGATGCCCTCGAAGCCGAACCCGAAGTACAGGGTGTCGGCGGTCTTCACCACGGCGCCCTCGGGGAACCCGGCGGCGGTGGTGCGGATGAAGTTGTTGCCGTTCGGCGCACTGCCGGCCGGCGGACCGGTGGCGGCCCAACCGTCCAAACCGGACTCGAAGGACGTCGTGCCCTCGCCGGTCGTGACGGCGACGTCGTCGACGAACACGCCGAGACCCTGCGTGGCCCAGTCGCTCGCGTAGGCGATGGAGACCTCGACCTGGCTGCCCGCGTAGGCGGTCAGGTCGACGTTCCACTGCTGCCAGCCGCCGGACCCGCCGGACGCCGCGTTCCAGCTACCGGTGGTGCCGGTCGGCGAACACGTGCCGTCGGGGTTGAGCGTCTGGTAGTGGTCGAGCTGTGGATGCAGGTCACGCCACCCCGCCGGGCAGCTTTCCCCGGTCGCGTTCGTCGTGTGCCCGTTGGTGTCGGGCAGCGTCGTCCAGTTGGTGCCACCCGCCGTGCGAGCCTCGACGAACAGGTGGTCCCACGCGGCCTCGGTGTCGTACGACGTCCAGAAGGACATCTGCGCGCCACCGGCCGGAACGGTGATCGTGCGCGTCAGTCGCTTGTACGACACGTCGCTGATCTGCGAGTACATGTAGTAGTCGCCGAAATGCGGTGCGAACGGGCCGCCGGGACGGTCCCAGGCCGCGGCGACGTCGCTGGCGAACTGCGGGTACTGGTTCGCCGGGAGCAGGCCGCTCGTCGTCAGGAACGACGCCGTGTGGTCCTGGTTCTGCGCGCTGTCCGCGCCGTTGAGGCTCAGGGAGACGCCGGTGAGCGGGTTGGCGACGCCGTTGACGGCGAACGGGTCGCCGTTCTCGTCCTGGCCGGTGCCCTCGTTGATGATGGAGGCGCCGAACCAGTACTCGATGACGTCGTTCACGCCGTCGCCGGAACCGGACAGCGGACGGCAGCGCAGGTCGGCGTTGGGAAGCGTGCTGCACTGCTGGTTCTCGAACGGGTCGTAGAGCTGCGTGCCGTGCCCGCCCGCGTACTGGTGCCCGGCGTACTTGCCGGTGTAGAGCACCTTGCCGCCCTCGTTGAGGTAGTCGCGGATCTCGAACAGCTCGGTCTGCGCGAGACTGGACGCGTTGCCCGCGCCCCAGCCGGGTTCGCGCGTGACGACGTCGTCGCCGGTGTACCAGACGACGGCCTTGTAGTGGCTCAGCACGCCGAGCGCGTCAGGTGCCTTGCGGCCGTTGGCATCCACGTCGTACACGTCGCTGGCGATGCCGTTCGCGGTGAGCGCGTCGGTGTAGTAGCTCAGGTACTTCGGCGCGGTCACGCCCTGAACCGGTGACGCGCCGGTGTAGTCCTCGGCCGACAGGACGAGCACCTTGTCGTTCGACTCGGACACGGCGCGATAGGTGAACGACTTGCTCACCTTGCCGCCACCCTCGAACCACACCTTGACCTGGTCGCCGGGGCTGGTCCCGGTGACCGTGCCGCGCATGACGTGGAAGTAGTTGGCGTTGCCGATGCCGTACTTCTCGCCACCGGTCCACTCGCTCGTCGTCGTGCTGTGCACCGGCCCGGCGCCGATCTGCCACTTCGCGGTGACCGCGCCGAGCGACTTCTTCGCCAGCACGCGGACCTCCTGCGGGTCGCCGTACGAGACGTCGAAGGTGAAGTCCAACATGGACAGTGGCGCGTTCTCCGGGTCGATGTCGGCCTGGTCGAGGTAGAACGGTTCGACCGTGATGCCGACCGAGGACTTCGGGTCGTCCGGGTCGAGCGCGGACCTGGCCTGCGACAACGAGAACGGCAGCGTCTTCTGGAACTCGGCCTCGACGAGCGCCTCGTCGTCGGGGAAGACGAAACCACACCCCTCGCAGCCTTCGCTGAGCTCGGGCGTGAACGCCACGGTCCCGGCGTGAGCGTCGGCGTAATCGGTGGTTTCGCCGTTCGTGACGTACAGCTCGTCCGAGCTGATTCCCGGGTCGAAACCGGGGATGGCGGGCTTCGCGTCGGTGCCGGCCATCGCGACGTAGATCGGGTTGTCGGCCTCGGGCGACCCGGTCTGCCAGCCCTGCGGGTAGAGGATCTGCTGGGCCGCGGAGTGGAAGTTGGTCTGGAACTTGGGCTTGATCCGGGTCAGCAGGCCCTGCATGGTCCTGGTCTCCGGTTCGGAGGCGGCGCTGGTGCCGCGGTAGGTCTCGCTCGCCGTCGCGGTCGAGGAGCCCTCGTTGTCGTAGTTGAAGTGCTCGTCGAAGTTGCGGTTCGGGTCCACACCGTCGCCGACGGTGATCTGCCCGTTGCCGTCGTTGTCGCGCAGGTTCTTGCGCCACAAGCGTTCCGCGTCGAACGTGTACTGGTAGCCGTCCGGGTTGGCGACGAGCACGAACCACAGTTCGGTGCTCTTGAGGAGGTCCTTGATCTCCTTGTCGTTGGCCTTGAACCGGTTCACGTAGTGGTTGAGCAGCCTGCGGTTCACCTCGGTGCTGATCCACTCGCGCGCGTGCTGCGTCGACGAGTAGAGAACCGCCGGGCGGCTGCCGTCGCGCTGGCCGTTGGCGCCCTGCGTCACCTTGACCGCGATGATCTCGCGTCCCTGCCCGGTCTTCCCGAGCACTTCGAGCTTGACGAGGTTGGGGTTGGTGCGAGCCAACGCGTACAGCTGGTCGCGGATCCCGCCCGGTTCGTCATAGGACCGCCACACCGTGAAGCCGTACGCGGCCTGTTCGGCGGCGAGCTGCCTGGTGGTCTTGCCGTCCTTGGTCTTCTTGAGCTGCGCGTCGACACCGCGTTTCGCCAGTTCCTTCTGCTGGGCGGTGTCGAGCACGAGCTCCACCTCGACCTTGTCGCCGGACGTCTTGGCGGCGGCGACGTCGAAGCCTTGTCTGGACAGGGCACCCGCCTGTCCGGGGTTCACCTTGGCGACGTAGACGTCGAGGGGGTCGGTCGGCGGGGCGGCTTGGGCGGGTGACGCCGCTGCCCCGCCGATGACGAGGGCCAGTGCGGACAGGACGATCGTGGACCGCTTCATTGCGTTCCTCCGGGGCGTGCGTGGTCAACGCAAGACCCGACGACGCTACGCCGATCGGCCGTTACATTGACGAGCCTTTCGGCCCTACACGTTCGGCCCAACGGTCGCACGTCGTGATCGGGCGGTCACTTCTTGTACGTCCACATGTACTTCTTGACGGTCGGCCCGGCGCAGAGGTCGTCGAACACGTCGTAAGCCGACTTCTCGCCCAGCTCCGCCATCTTCGCGGCGACGACTCCACCAACGTAAGCGGCGGCGCACGACGTGCCCACCCAGGACGCGAAGCCGCCGGAGAAGTCGGGACTGGAGGCGTCGTCGAGCATCTTCACGTTGTCGTCCTGGAGGTACGTGCTGACGAACCGCTTCTCCCCGATGTCGACGACGCAGTTGACCCACGGCAGTTCGGGGCTGTACGTCGCGCCGGCCACCCCGACGGCGACGACGCGGGGGAGTGCGGCGGGCCAGGTCGCCGAGGTGCGGGTGATGTGGATGTCGGACGTCATGCCTTCGACGATCCCGTGGTTGCCCGCCGCGGCCACGATCATCGTGGTGGCGCCGAGTCGTTCCATCGCGCGCTCGATGATCAGCGGAGGGCGGCCGTCGAGGGTGTTGCGGCAGCCGCTGGCCAGCACCAGGACGTCGACGGGGTCCTCGAGGAACTCGGCGAGCTTCGTGACCACGTCCCACGCGAAGGCCTTGCCGTCGGACCCCAGCACGTGCCTCGCGACGAGGGTGGCTCCCGGCGCCTGCTGCAGGATGAGGCCGGCCGTGAACACGCCGTGGCCGTCCTCGATGGTGTACTGCGTGCTCTCGTCCTTGTCGAACCTGGTGGTGGGGTCGGGAGTCACGATGTCGCAGCCGGCGAGCGCGGGATGGTTGTAGATCCTGGTGTCGAGCAGACCGACGCGGATGCCGTGACCCCAGGCGCCGGTGAAGGACGGTGTGGGCTCTTCCTCGGACTTCGCGATCGGATCCCACAGGCTCATGCCCTTGGTCTGCGGGTACGCGCCGAACACGCTGGCCATCCTGCGGTTCTTGCCCAGGATCGGCGACCAGCCGGCGCCTCGTCCCGCGAACCGCGCCCTCAGCTCGGCCAGCACGGGGTCGATGTCGTTCAGCGGCGCGCCGCCGAGCTCGAGCGTCAGCAGCGCGAGGTCGAACGCCTCGATCTTGTCCCGGTGCGAGACCGAGATCCCGAGGTCTTCCAGAACCGACTCGACGGCGTGGATCTCGGTCAGGTCCACGACGAGGGTGTCGGGTGCGATGTCTTCGTCGTTGTTCACGTCAGCCTCCCCAGCTTCCGTCGAACCGATGCTCGCACGCCCGGCGCTGATACCTGGCACATTGGTCATCATGGCGCCGGGATCCGCGTTACAAGCCGCACGTGAGGCGATGCGGCTCGCCGACGTCGACCCGGCGCGCGCGATCCCGCTGGCTTCCGCGGTCGTGCGGGACGTTCGTGATCCTGCCGCGCGGGCGCTGGCCTCGCAGGCGTGGGGACACGCGCTCTCGCAGACCGGGCGGGTCACCGAGGCGGTCACGCACCTGCGCCGTGCGGTCCGGCTCGGGGTGGGGAAGGCGGCGGCCGAGAGCCGGATGAAGCTCGCGTTCGCGCTCGTGCACCAGGGGCGTGCGCTGGCCGCCCTGCGCGAGGTGGACCTGGCGGTTCCGGTGCTGGGCGCGCGTGCTCGCGGGCAGCGGGCGGTGATCCTCTATCACCTCGGGCGGCTCGACGACGCGTTCGCCGACTACCAGTCCGCTGAACGGGCGTTGCGCCGCAGCGGGGACGAGCTGGCGTTGCAGCGGATCCTGGTCAACCGGGGGATCCTGCAGGCCGAGCGGCAGAACTTCGGTCTCGCGGTGAAGGACCTGCTCGAGGCCGAGCGGCTGGCCCGCGAGTTCGGGCGCGACCTCGCCGTGGGGATCATCGCCGAGAACCTGGGGTTCGTGGAGAGTCGCCGGGGTGACGTGCCGGCCGCGCTGGCGCACCTCGACCGGGCCGAGGAGATCATCGCCCGGAACGGCGGCCAGCTCGCACCCGTGCTGCAGGACCGGGCCGAGCTGTTGCTCTCGGTCGGGTTGGCCGGTGAGGCGCGGGAGCACGCCTCGCAGGCCGTGTCGGCGTTTCGATCTGATGGCCGCCAGCTCAAGGTGCCCGAGACGCGGCTCCTGCTCGCGGACGCGGCCTTGCTGGCGTCCGACTGGGATGCCGCCGGGCGCCACGCCCGTGCCGCGCTGGCCCAGTTCGTCCGGCAGGGGCGCTCGCACCACGCCGCACTGGCGCGGGCGACGGTGCTGCGGGCCGCGTTGCGCGCCGGGAAGCCCTGCCGGATCAGTGATCCCGAGGCGCTGGTGGCGGCGTTGCGCGGGAACCCGGCCGCTGTCGTCGAGGCGCACATCGACCTGGCTTTCGTTGCCACGCGCCGAAGACAGCCGGCTCGTGCGGTCGCGCACCTGACCATCGCTCGTGAGGCGCGGGTGCGCGGCCCGGCTGCGGTGCGGGCTCGTGGCTGGTATGCCGAAGCTTTGTTGCTCGAGCGCACCCACCCTCGTTCCGCTGCTTCCGCGGCACGACGAGGACTTCGGGTTCTGGACGAGAACCACGCCGCCCTGGGTGCGGGCGATCTCCGGGCCCACTCGGCCATGCACCGTGCCGATCTGGCCTCGCTGGGTCTTCGGACGGCTCTGCGGACCGGCAAGCCCGCCGACGTCTTCGAATGGGCCGAACGCGGGCGTGCGAGCCGGTTCCTCCCGCGTTCCGTTCGCCCGCCCGACGACCCCGAGCTCGCCTCGCTGCTGCCGTTGTTGCGCGCCACGGCCCTGGAACTGGAAAGCGGCCCCACACCGAAGCTCCGCCACCGCCAGGTCGAGCTGGAGCGGCGGATCAGGGACCGCAGCCGCCTGCTCCGTGCTGACGCCGGTGGTCCAGCCGACCCGGTTCGTCCGTCCTCTGTGGACCTCGGAGACCGGGTGCTGGTCCAGTTCATCGAGATCGACGGTTCCCTGCTGGCGTTGCGGCTCGCCGACGGCCGGCTGGACCTGCGGACCGTGGGCCCGGTCAGCGAGGTCGCCGGCCTGCTCGAACGCGTGCCCTTCGCGTTGCGGCACCTGGCCAAGCGACCACGACCGGAGATCGGCGCGCTGCTGCGGTCGACCGCAGCGAAGCTCGACACGCTGCTCCTGCCGCGGTGCGACCGGCCGCTCGTCGTGGTGCCGACCGGTGTGCTGCACGACGTCCCGTGGTCGACTCTGCCCTCGTGCCGGGGAAAGCCGGTCGTCGTCTCGCCCTCGGCAACGCTGTGGCACACCGCTGCCAGCCGGCCTGCTCGCCCCCGCACCTTCGCGGTGGCGAGCGGTCCAGGTCTGCCCGGTGCCGAGGAGGAAGCCGCGGCCGTGGCGGAGATCCACGAGATCGCCAACCCGCACCACGCCACGGTCGACGATGTTCTGAAGGCGTTGAGCACAGCGAGCACGGTGCACCTGGCGGCACACGGGCGACTCAACCCGGACAACCCGTTGTTCTCGGCGCTGTCCCTGCACGACGGCCCGCTCGTGGTCTACGACGTCCAGCGGCTCGACCAGGTCCCGGAGACCGTGATCATGGCTGCCTGCGACGTCGGCCGCTCGGTGGTCGTGTCCGGCAACGAGCTCCTCGGGCTCGCCGCGACGTTCCTCGAACGCGGTGCCTCGCAGCTGATCTCCTCGGTCGTGCCGGTCCCGGACGCGGAGACCAAGGAGCTGATGATCGCGGTGCACCGCCGGTTGCGCGACGGCCGGACGCCCGCGGAGGCGCTCGCCGAGGCACAGGAGGAGCTGGATCGGCCGAACGGATTCGTGTGCGTGGGGGCATAGCGCACGCTGCTCTCAGCGGTTCCGCACCGAAGGCGCCGCCTGCCACGATGATCGGGTCAGTGCTCGTGCTCATGCCGGAGGTGGTCATGCAGCGTGGCGACGTCGACGGCAGCCTGCTCGCCTACCTCGCCGAGCCCGACCGCGACTTCCTGCTGGCGCAGGGCATCACGCGACCGTTCGCCGCCGGTGACGTGCTGCTGCACGAGGACGACCCGTCCGACCACGTGCTGGTGATCACGTCCGGCTGGGTGCGCGTGTCGACGCTGCTGGAGGACGGGCAGGAGGTCATCTACGCGCTGCGCGGGCCGGGGGACGTGCTGGGAGACCTGGCGGCGTTGCAGGGAAGCACGCGCTCGGCGACGGTGCGGGCCATCGAGCCGGTCGAGGTCGTCCAGTTCTCCCGCGTGCAGTTCCTCGGTGCGCTCAAGGATCGGCACGCGGTCGTGCTGGCGTTGCTGAAGACCATGGCCAGGCGGTTGCGCGACGCGGAACGGGCGCGGGTCGGGTCCGCCACGCTGGACGTCAGCAGGCGGCTCGCCCAGTACCTGGTGCAGCTGATCGAGGAACGAGGAACCCCTACCGCCGGCGGGATCGAGATCCGGTCGCCGTTGTCGCAGGAGGACATCGCTCGTCAGCTCGGCGGCTCCCGGCGGGCCGTGGCCAGGGCGTTGAGCGTGTTGCGGGCTCGCGGGGTGGTCACCACGGGCCGCAAGCAGATCGTGGTGCACCGGCCCGACGTTCTGCGCTCGCTCGCCCAGATGTGAGCCAAAGGGCACACACGGTGTGTGCCACGGGGCGCGGTACTGATCCCGCCGCCCGGCCATTCTGATGGGGCGCCGAAAAGTTCCGGCGCTTTCTCCCAGAAAGAAACCGGCTGGAGCTGTCGTCAGGAGTGTGCCGTCGTGGGTGTCTACTGCTCGATTTCGACAATGGTGCGGGTTGTCGTCATCGCATTTGTTCTCGGTGTCGCGGCAGGAGCCTTCACGGTGGCGCGCGCAGGGGACGTGGGTGTGCCCGAGGTGGCTCCCCCCAGCTCCCAGCTGGTCATCGGACCGGAGGAGGTGTGCTGTGGAGAGCCACTCGATCATCTACCTGCTCGTGCTGCTGCTGGGTCTGTGACCGTCTGAGAACGACTCAGTTTCCGGGAATGTGCAGCCAGGCGCGTTCGGTGAAGTTCTTGTTCGGGAGGTTGACGAGAGCTTCACTGAATTCGCCCGGCGACATTCCTTCATAGCCGTGCCGGGCCACGTCCTGGTAGATCGTGTCGGACACGATGATCGCGCAGTCCCGGTCCGGGTGGTCCGCCAGCGCGGCCCGCACCGGCTCCGAGTCGAGCAGGCGGTGCACGGCGATCGTGGACCGGCCGACCCAGCCGTTGACGCTGGGGGTGACCAGGCCGCGGTCCAGGGCGACGCGCACGCGCAGCCGTGCGTGGTCGTTGAGGTCGTTGTTGACCGCGCGGGCGGCGCGGTCGAACCCCGCGAGCAGGCGTGGCACCACGACGGTCTCGTCGAGTCCGGCCGGGAGGATCGCGTACTCGCTGTCTCCCGCGCTCTCCCTGTCGACCTCGGCTTCGTCGATGCCCGCGTGGGCGCGAGCGCGTCGCATCAGCTCGACGAACCGTTCCTGCGCGCGCATCGCCTCCAGATTGTGGAATCGGCTGTACTTCTCGATGTCCGCCGCGACGCACAGCCTGATCGCGCCGTTCACTGGCACCGCGGCGGCCGGCTTCGGTTCCGCGGCGGCGTGATCGGCGGGCAGCGTGAGCCGGAAGGTCCACGGCTCGGCGGCGCGGGCGTGGTCGAGATGCCTGCGGACGGGGAATCTCGGACGCCGGAACGAGCCGTCCACGCGCACGGTGAGCTCGACCTCGCGTTCGTGTCGTTCGGCGGGGACGACGGCGTGCACGACCAGCGGCTCGTCCGGCAGCCGGCCGTGCTCGAAGTCGCCCAGGTACCAGCTGAACGCGGACTCGCCGAGCCCGGAGACCGACGTGGTGACCTCCTGCGGCCCGCCGAGGTCCAGCACCGTCGTCGCGGGCGTCAAGCGGCCGCGCACGAACGCCACGGCGTACTCCCAGCCTTCCGGGAGCGGCCCGAACGTGACCGCGAGGCGCAGCGCGACCGTGTGGTCCGCCGCCGGGGTGGCCCCGGTCACCACGCAGTCCACAAAGGACACCACTTCCTCGTTGACGACCAGTGCGTGCCTGCTCATCGCAGTGCCGGGAGGTCGGGCCACGTCCGTTGCTCACCAATCAGATAGGCGGAATGGGGTGCGATGAGCGCGCTGCCGGCACGTCCGTGGGCGATGTCGCCCGCGCTCGCCGAGATGATCGTGGTGACGGCCGGGTCGTCGGCCAGCTCGAACAGCCGCCGCTTCAGCTCGGCCGCGGCCTGGCCGGTGCACAGCAGGTCGTGGAACTCGAAGCGGCGCGACTGCTTGAACGGCTTCCCCGGGGTCGCGCGCGGCCCTTCGACGATCGTGCGCAACGGCGTGAACCGCAACGACCCGACGTCGGCGGCCAGCTCGGGAAACCCGACCTCGGCGAGCTCCTCGACCAGCTCGCGGTGCAGGCACTCGACGGCGTCCTCCCGGTACGCGCCGCTCGCGAACCAGCGCCGGAACTCGGGAACCGCCTGCGCGGGCAGCACTCCGCGCAGGTCGGCCCGCATCCCCGCGCCCCGTTCGACCCACCGGTCGGCCTGGAAACGCATGCGGTCCAACAGGTCCGCGGCCGGCGCGAAGTACTTGAACACCCCACCGGGAGGCGTGAAGGCACCCGGTCTCGACCCGGAGCCGAACAGCACGTGCCGGTCGTCGTCCCTGATTCGCAGCAGGGCGGCGTACGAGACGCGGACACCGCGTTCCGGTCCCCACCACGCCATCACCGAACCCCTTTCCTCGACGGCTTGTCGCAGCCGCACCGTCATTCGTTTCGCCTATCAGCTGACGGACCGTCCGTCAGTAGTCACAGGCCTGGCAACAGGAAGGAGTGCGAGATGACCGCCGACCACCAGAAGTACGGCGTCGACGACACGAGCGGCGCCGGCGTCGTCGAGCAGCTCCTGCGCCAGCCACTCGCCCGTCGCGTCACCGTCGCAGAACAGCTGGCGGACCACCTCGGGCACGACGACCTCGGGTCGTTCGCCGCGGCTCAACCTCCTGGTGATCCTGTTGATGGCGAGCGCAGCGAGGTACGTCTCCGCGGACTCGTGCTCGGTCAACTCCAGCGGCGGCAGGGGATCGGGGTTCGGCGCGGTCGGCGTCTGCTTGTGCCCCATGGGCTTTTCCACGTGATCGGAGAACCACCTGGTCCTGGTGCGCATCGCCGCCAGGACGATCTCGACCTCACGCGCGACGACCTCCGGCGTGCTGCCCTGCCAGTCGCCGGTGGCCTCCGCGCGCCACTCCGCCCACGTGCCGAGCGGCCACGGCCAGGCGCCCGCCGTGGTGGGCACACCGACCCATTCGAGGACGTGCACGGCGAGCTGCCTGCGCCACGGGACGTCACCGAGTTCCTCGGCGAGCCACCCAGGCAGCCGAGGTCGTTGCAGCGCACCGATCTCACCGCGCCGCCGCCGGTACGCGTCGACGGTGGCGGACTTGGCCATCGAGGCGATCCACGCCCCGAGATCGGCGATCGGCCGGGTGGCGCGCCGGACGACCTCGTGGATCACCGCGGCGACGTCGTCGTAGAACCGGTCGGCGCACTCCGGCAACAGCTTCCCGAACCCCTTGGCGCATCGCCGGTGGCCGCGCCTGCTCTCTGCCGGACGGGTGATTCTGCTGAACACGATGGGCCACACGACGTCGTAGAGCGAGCGGAGCAGCCCGCGGCGCTCAGGACCGTCCGCGGCGGCGAACGCGCTGGCGAGGAGGCCTTCTCGAGCGAGGGTGGCGAGGGTCGGGTCGTCGTGCGGCAGCACAGAGATCTCCTTGGAACCCTTGGTCTGTTCGGGGGGATGGCGAATGCTCTCGTGGCCCCGAATGCCGCTGTGGCCAAGAACGTGGCCAATTTCTCCGGCAGCCTGTCGTGACCGGCTCGGAGGAACAGCTGCGCGCCGAACTGGGTGCCCTGTGCCGCGGCTGGGGCTTGCAGCGCAAGAAGCTGCACACCGTGCTGGGAAGCGCGGTCGCCGCGTGGGCCAACGTGCCGGGCAACGCGTCGGACCGCGACGTGCGGACGCAGGTCGAGCAGGCGATCGACCGGCTGATCCAGTACGGCCTGAACCCCGACGCGGTGCGCGCGGTGCGGGTGGCCGTCGCGCTGGACCGGAGCGTTCCCTTCTCCAGCCTCAAGGTGCGCACCGACACCCTGGCCGCGGAGAACAGCGTCTCACCTCGAACCATGCGCCGCAGAATCGAGCGCGCCCTCGACCTGTGCGCCCAGTTGGCGATCGCCACGGTGGGCGCCGACGACCAGGACCACGGCTGGGTCGTCGAACGCATCAGCGCACTGGTCAGCCTCGACCGCGCGGTCCCGCAGGTGATCGAACGACGCACGATCCTCGCCACCGTCGACGGCCTGCGCCGCATCAACGCGCGCTTCAGCCTCCCGTGCGAACCCGGCACCCCGACCCACGTCCGCGACCTGGCCTGCGAGGTCCTGCACGGCGCACAACTGGGCGCGGAACACCGCGACGGTCTGGGCCACTTCTGCTACGAGCTGCACCTGCCCGACCCGCTGTCGCGCGGCGAGGAAGTCACCTACACCATGGCGTTCCACGTGGTCGACGGCCTGCCGATCCGGCCCTACTACGCCGTGGTGCCGACCATCACCTGCTCCTCGCTGCTGGTGACCGTCCGGTTCGCCCGCGACCACCCGCCTTCCGCCGTGTGGCTCATCGACGGCGTCCACCACCGGGTGCTCTCGGACCCGCTCACGCCCGGCTCCCACCTGTTGGAGCTCAACAGCGCGGGCGAGGTGACCGTGTCGTTCGCCGCTCTGAAGCCCAGCTTCGGCTACGGCCTCGGCTGGACGCCGTCAGAGTCGTGAGACGAGCTTGCCGTCCTTCTTCTCCATGTGGCGCTTCAGTTCGGCGAAGAGCGAGCGCCGCTCTGGGGTCAGGTCGTGTGTTCTTAGCGCGTTGTCCAGCCACAGTGCGATGTCACCCGCCGGCTCTGGTGCCCAGCGCTTCACGGCGTTGGCCCCTGCGGCGAGCACCGTCGGTTCGTCGGAGGAAGTGAGCAGCGGTACCCAGTCACCGAGGTAGGCCAGCCCGATGAGTGCGTTGTGCTCGCGCAACAGCTCGTGGACCCGTGAGGCTTCCGCGGTGCCGCGAGCGAGCAGTCCGATCGCGGCGCCGGTGATGTCGTCGATCAGGTCCAGGAGATGGGGAAGGGTTCCCGGGAGTCCGGCAGCAGCCACCGCGAGAGCCCACTCGGCCCCGTCGGTGTCCTGTTGTTGCGCCAGGATCTCCTCAGCGGCAGCAGTCAGCTTGATGCGCGGACGCAGTGCGGCGGTCCGGTGGTAGTCGCAGAACGCGAGCGCGCGCACCGCACACTCCCGGCCCTCGGCATCGGACTCGATCAACGCGCTGAGATCAGAAGAGCTGCCGCACATCTGGTACAGCAGGCCAACCCATGGCCAGCGCTGCTCTGTTGTGGCCGACCACAGCATGCGCATACCGCGCATGTGGTCCTGTTGGAACACTTCCCACATGCGCAGCGCCCGACTCCTGTCGGGATGCTCCGTGAACGTCGACAGCCCCAGGGCAACCCGCCTGTCGTCGCGTTCGGCCTCCACCGCCTGGATCTCCCGCAAGTTCGACAACGTCGGCAACCGCTGCTCCAGCTCGGCGAGCCGAGCCTGCAAGAGGTCGTAGTGGGCCACCCTCATCCTGGTCGGGCGAGCGACTCCCAGATGCATCAACGTTTCCGCGGCCTCGAGTGCTGCGGGCGAGTCGGGAATGAGGTCGGCGATCACTAGTTCAAGACCAGTGAACTGGATGGCTGCGATCAACTCGAGCACCGCGACGAGTACAGCGTTGGGATGGTGACCGGTGAGGATGCAGTCGAAGGCGTCGCAGAACACACGCCTTCTGGCGGGACGCTCGTCGGGTGTTGTCCCGTGCCACCACAACGTGCGCATTGTGTCGAGTACTTCGGGAGCACCGTTGTGTGCCAGCAACGCCTCCGTGAGTTGCTTGTCAGCGCCCAGGACACCCAGCGCGTTCGCCGCCGAACGGTGGTGGAACGAGCCGGCGGTGGCGTCCGCGAGCACAGCTTCCAGTGCTGTGGTCAGTTCGTCGGTGAGTCCGGCGGGAGGTTTGACAGCGGCTGCGAGCAGCTCAGCCGCGTACTCGGGGTCGTCCGTCCACACCGTGCGGACGAGCTGTTCCACGACTCGCTCCGGCGTCTCTCGCAGACGTGCGGCGAGCAGACAGGACTCCCTTCGGATGAAGCTCCGTGCGCAGGCGGCGAGCTCCTCATCGCTCGCCGCGCTCAGGAACACGGACTCGGCGATGAGCGGACGAGCTTGGTGGTCGGCGCCATATCCCTTGCCGAAGAACTCTCCGAGGACTTCGTCAACGGACCTGAGGTCACCGAGCCTCTTGACGTGGTCGATCGCCATGCGCAACAGCGCGGGCGACCTGATCGGGCTCTTCGAGTTGGCGATGAGGTCGACCAGTCTGGCCCGCGCGGTGGGCTGGAGCCGATGGCTCATCGCCATCCTGGTGACGTAGTCGACTGCTTGTTCGTCGCTGATCGGTTCCAGCCGGAACACCGGCCAGCCGGATTCTTCCGGCGCTTCACGCATAGCCAGAAGCACCGGGGTGTGCGGATGGTCAGATCGGAAGTCCAAGGCCCACTGGAGGTCCTCCTCAGTAGCGTCGTCGACCAGCACGTGGACGGCACCGAGCTTCAGCAGTTCGGAGCTCACCGCTGGAAGGTCGCTTCTCTCGATCGGCATCCGCAGAGGCAGCCTTGGGTGATCGGATCGGCCCGCTCGCGAGACGCTGCGGCACAATCGGTAGTTCAGTTCGTTGATCAGCGACGTCTTCCCCGAACCGGCCTCTCCAACGAGGATCGATTCACGCGCACGGCTCAAGGCGGTGATCGGGTCCAGATAGCTGCGGTCGCGGCGGACGACGAGGTGGATGTACTCCTCATGCGACAACTCCAGGTCCACATGCCGATCGTTGGCCTGCTGCCGGAACAGTTGCACTGCCAGTCTGCTACCGAGATCTCTGGCGAAAGACGGTGGCTCCTTGCCGGTGGTGAGGCCGGCCGCCAGTTTCACCGCTTGGGACTTCGTCAGGTCGAGCAGCGGGGCGATCACCGACAGAATCTCGTCTGTGCCCGCCCAGTGCTGGAACGGCGTGTCGTCCACCAGCCACTCGGAGCAGACGGCGAGAACGGAGTGCACCGCGCGGACGCGCACGGTGTCGTTGTGGTCCTTCCACTTCAGGGTGCGGTAGCCGCTGAAGTAGAGCAGAGCGAGGTAGTTCTCCCACGCGTCGTCACCACGGTGCAGCGCGAGCGCCTGACAGCGCAACGTGAACAGCACCTTGAACGGCACGGCCAGGTTGTCCGGAACTAGTCGGAGACACGCCTCCTCGACGTCGTCCGGCTGCTGCGCCAGTGACCTCATCCGGCACGCCACCGCCAGCAGTCGTTGCAAACGGAGGAGATCGGCATGGGGAAGGTCGGCGAACACATCGCGCATCAGGCCGACTTCGAGCCACGCCGGGTCCCACAGCAAGGGCAGACCGTCGGCGGTCTCCGCGAAGTCGATCACGTACGTCTCGTCGCCGACGAGAAGAACGTTGCGGGGGTTGAGATCTCCGTGACCGACGCATTTCATCCGGCCGAAGCGCGTGTCGGTGAGGACCTTCCGGAGGGCGCTCGACGGGTCGGCGGACGGAGTGGCCGGGTCGACCGCGTCGGCGAGCAGGGTGTGACGGTCGTCGTAGCGGACGTTCTCGATGACGCCTTCCGGTCGCCAGTCGGCCATGCCCACGACCGTGACACCGTCGCCGCTCGCACGGTCGAGCTCGATGACCGAGCCCGGTTGCAGCAGGTCGCCGCCGACGGTGGTTTCGAAGACGACTTCGCGTGAGGTGAGCGGGTGCTTCTGCAGGGTGGCGGTCAGGACGAGGTCCGGGCCCAGCCGGGGGTTGAACTGGCGCAGGCTCGCGGTGTCCGTCGTGGTGCGGCGGTCGTAGAACGCGCCGCCCAGCCGGATGAACAAGGTCGAGATGACGCGGAGCACTCGCTTGAGCGCTTCCTCGTCGCCTTGGTAAGCCTGACGGACGACCTCTTCGAGCGTCGGCGTTGGTTCCGAGAGCAGACCGGCGAAAGACGCCACATGCTGATAGGCGACGGCGTTGCCGATCTCCTTGACGATCGGGGCGCAGGTGACGGGTCGGCGGGGCTCGACCAGTTTCTGGTAGGCGAAGAACTCCCTCGCCATCTCGTTGGGCGGACCGATCTTGACGACCCAGCGCTGGTCCTCCTGGCCGCGGCGCAGCGAGACCTCGAAGACCGTCGCGCTGGTGCGGCCTTCGGAGATCAGGCGGACGACGTGGGCGTGCGGCACGTCGTCGTCGACCAGTTCGTGCAGCACACTGCGAATGAGCCCGCGAATTTCCACCGCGGGCTCATGTTCGAAGGTGATTTCCAATTGGCTACCCCAGGACCACGCGGCGGGTGCCGGTGGAGCGGTCTGCGGCGGGGCGTGCCTTGCCCGAGGCCGGGATGGCGCGGTCGCGGAGCTGGCGGATCTCCTCGATCTTCTCGGGCGTGGTGCGGACGAGCGGCACGACGTTGCGGAAGCAGTCGAGGAAGTAGTCGAGGCGGACGTTGGCGTCGCCGACGCGCAGGGCCTCGTGGCCGATCTCGGCCACGGCGGCCTCGATGTCGGAGCCCGCGAAGCCCTCGCTCAGCCGCACCAGCTCGTCGACGATGTTGTCGGGCACCGGGACGTGCAGGTAGCGGCGCAGGTAGATGCCGATGATCTCGCGGCGCTCGTCGGGTTCGGGGAGGTCCACGAAGAACATGTCGTCGAAGCGGCCGCTGCGCAGGAGTTCCTGGGGGAGGGTGCGGACGTCGTTGGCGGTGGCGACGACGAAGACTCGCGCGCGGGACTCCTGCAGCCAGTAGAGGAACTGGCCGACCAGGCGGGTGGTCACGCCGGTGCTGTCGGTGCCCGAGCCCGCGAGGCCCTTCTCGATCTCGTCGATCCACAGGACGCAGGGAGCTACGGTGTCGGCGGTGGCGAGGGCGTCTCGCAGGCGGTTCTCGGACTGGCCCACGTAGGCGCCGAGCACCGAGCCGATGTCCAGGCGGTACAGGGGGAGTTGCCAGTCGGAGGCGATCGTCTTGGCGGACAACGACTTGCCGCAGCCCGGCACGCCGACCAGCAGGACGCCGCGCGGTGGGCGCATGCCCCGGTCGCGCAGGTCCATGGTCAGCAGCGGGCGTTTGCGGTCGAGCCACTGGCGCAGGCCGGAGAGGCCGCCGACCTGGTTGTCGCCGGGGCGCAGCGTCACGCGTTCGATGCCGGACAGCTCGCTGAAGATGGAGTCCTTGGCGCGGCTGAGTTCTACCAGGTCTTCCTTGGTGACGGCCTTCTTCACGACGAACGTGGCGAGGATGTTCAACGCCTCGGTCTTGGTGACGCCGGCCAGGATCGAGGCGGCCTGCTCGAACTCGGCCGGGCCCCACTCGATGCGGATGTCGGTCGCGTACGGGCGCAGGAACTCGTGGACCGCCTGCAGCATCTCGTCGAAGTCGGGCAGGTCGAGGCGGACGGACATGCCCATGCGCTGCAACATGTTCCACACCGGGTCGGACGTGATGATCACGATGCAGCCGCCGTGCTCCTCGGCGAGCGCGGCCAGGTCGGCGAAACGGCGCGAGATGTCGTTGTCGTCGGAGAGGTGCTGCACGTCGGTGAAGACGATGGTGAGGTTGGCGCGGGACTGGAACCACTCGCCGGCGAGGTCGAGCGCGCCGAGCAGGGACTTGTCGTCGAACACGACCTGCTTGGTCCGCAGGTCCCGCAGGCCCTGGCTGAGCGTGTGCAGCAGGATGTCGAGCTGCTTGTCGCGCGCCAGCTCGCCGAGCAGGTCCAGCACCCGGCCCCGCTCGACCGTCCGCACCGACACGAACGGGATGCGCGCGAGGAGGTAGGACTCCACGCGCGTCTTGGTTTCCGCCCCGTTGGGCATGAATGGTCCCCCTGCGGTTCAGGTTCAGAAGATGACTCGGCGGCCCATCGGGCGTCCGGCGGGCGGTGGGGAGAACTGGGGTCGCGTCAACGCGGCGAGCAACGAGTTCGTGCGCACCGCGGCCTGCAGTTCAGCCGGGGTCTGCCGGACCGAGTCCTCCAGACTGCGTTGCGCGGAACGGACAGTGGTCTCCAGTGCCTCGCGCAGACTCGTCCGCAACGCCTCGGGCAGCTTCGTGTTCTCGGTGAGATGCCGCAACGGAGTGAGCATGTTGCGTGCGTTGACCTGCATCACGGCCAACGCGGCCGACGCGCGCGACGGATCGACCAGCAGCAGCGCCTGGTCGCGCCGCATCGCGTCGGCCCACCGCTTCTGCCGCTGGGTGAACGCCTCGGACACGTGCCGGAACAACCGTTCCTGCTGGTGCGGCCCGAGCGCGTCGGTGATCGGCGCCAGGTGGTCGGGCGGCAGGTCGACGCCGCGGCCGAACGCGTCGAGCCACTCGATCCACGACGCGTAGTTGCCGCTGGGGGAGCGCACCGCGTCACCGCTTCCGCGGGTGGCGGTTGAGGAACTCCGCTGGTGGCAGGAGATCCCACTCCGGCAGCCGCAGGGCGACCTCCCGGTCGTCCAGGCCGTGCCGGGGCGGCGCCGGCTGGTCGCGGTCCGAGGGCTTGTCGAACACCGGTCCTGGCACGCTCACGCACCTCGCTTCTGGTCGGGCGCGTTCGCCACGAACGCGGTGCTGTTGAGGCTTTCCGCGTACTGGCGGAACGACGCGGCCTGGCTGATCAGCTGCTCCCACTCGCGGCGCAGGTCCACCAGTTCGGCGAGACCACCGCGCAGCTGGGCGACGGCGTGGGCGGTGCGTTGCGCGCCGCGCTTGCGGATCTCCGCTCGCCGCGCGGGGAGGCCCCGGACTTCGGAGAAGCACCAGATGCCGAGGACGGCCGCGACGATCAGCATGAAGGACGCGAACCCCGCGCCACCGTCGATCGCCGCGATCAACGCGATGAACAGCGCGATCCCGCCGAAGATCGCCCCGGCCAGTGGCGCGCCGGTGAACTTGACCTTCGCGACCTCGGCTTCCGTCTCGCGCTTGATGTGCGCGGTCAGGTTCTGCACCAGGCGTTCCTCGTTGGCCGACCCGTCGACGACGTCCGTCCAGCCCTCCATCGCGAGCTCGACGACGTTCGGCATCGCCTGCATGTTCGCGGCCTCCAGGCGTCCGGCGCCCTGCACCGCCCAGTCGCGGGCCAGCGACACGGCGAACCGGCGCGTGCCCAGCGACACCTGGGCCCGCTCGCCGTGCAGCGCCGCGTTGCTCAGCAGCGTGAGGAAGTCCGTGGTCTGCTCGTGCAACGGGTCCTCGACCTGCATGACCTGGGACGCTTTGACCTTGTCCCCGTCGGCGTCCACGATCGCCTGCAGGCCGGCCTCCTTGCGCCGCAACGGTGCTTCCTCGGCGTCGAAGCCCCCGACCAGCCGCGTCAGGATGTCGTCCACCCGCACGCGCAAGTCGTCGCTCTGCGGCACGGGCCCGGTGAACATCGCGCGGAACATCTCCTCCGCCGCTCCGTGCACGGTCGCGCCCTCGTAGAGCTCCTTGAGCTGCGGCCAGGTCGGGCTGATCACCGGCAGGATCTGGTACTGCGGTGGGATCGGGCGGCGCAACGTGTCGATCATCTGCGCCCAGCGCGCGACCTGCTTGTCGACGGTGTCCTGGTCCGCGCACAGCTTCGTGTACCAGTCGCCCATGTGTTCCAGCACAACGGGTTTCGCCTCGCGGCCGAACGCGCCGGTCGCCACCGCGTCGAGCACGACGGTGAACTCCCGCGACAGCACCGACGGGTTCTGCCGCGCCGTGTACTGGCTGATCCACCGCGCCGTGGCCGAGTCCCGCTGGTGCCTGCGCAACGTCAGCGCGAAGAACAGCGAGGCCTTGTCGTTGTCCCGGCGCACCGCCTCGTTGAGCGCCTTGCCCGCGAGGTCCGGGTCGTCCCTGATCCAGGCCGCGAGCGCGACGAGGGCGGGAGCGAGCCAGTACCGCGGCGTGAGCAGCATCAGCTCCTCGGAGAGCTCCCGCATCGTGCCGTGCGAGACGATCCCGGCGTCCAGCGCCTGCAACGTGCCGGTGGCGAGCCGCCGCACGTCGCCGAAGTGCCCGTAGTGGGTGGTCAGCTCCTGCCGCACCTCGATGATCTGCGTCTGCGCCAGCTGGAGGTTCTTCTGCAGCTCGTCGCGCAGGATGAACGCGTCGAGCACCTGGCGGATGCTCTGGACGTCCTTGTTGGTCCGGTCCTGGTTCTGCTGCACGACCTGAACGGCGGCGCCCAGCATGTTCTGCTTGTCGTCCAGGACCTTCTGGTTGTCGAGGACCGTGTTCAGCCGATTCACCAGCGGTGTCAGGTCAGGCCCTTGCACGTAGTTCATGACTCACTCTCCAGCAGGACGGCGGAACCGTCGGCGCGGATGCACACCACGCGGTCGGCGTAGACCTCGATGGCGAGGTACATCGGGGACTCGGCGAGCGTCCGGGCGCGTTCCATTCCATCCGGGAGCGACTCACCCCTGCGGTAGTGCTCGATGATCGACCCGTCCAGCGCCAGCGTGTGCACCTCGAACGGCTCGCCCAGGTAGCACTTGCCGATGATGCCGAGCGGCTCGGAGCAGTACTGCTCGCTGAACTCCCGGTGCACGTCGTCGACGATCTTCGCGACGTCGGCCGCGGCCACGTGCCCGCCGGCGTCCAAGGCGCGCAACGCCTTCACGTACCGGTCGGACCTGCGGTCGGTCCTGACGCGTCCTCCCGGCGCTCTGGCCGCCCTCGTCACCTGCTGCGACGGAAGCCCCGTGGCGGTGGTGGTCTTCTTGTTGATCAGCGGCCTCGGCACGCCACCATCTCCAGTGTCTCTTGTGGACGATCAAGTTCCTGCCGGTGTTCGCCTACGTCCCATCGGGCCGGACGGGAGAACCATTACGCCGAACTGCGACTGGCCCGATCAGTCACTCGAACGGACGAGCGGTGTCAGCTGAAAGCCAAGAGCCAGGCCAGGAACACGACGGTGGCCGCCTGCAGGCCGATGACCAGCCAGGTCGCCGCGACGTGCGCGACGACACCGAACGGCAGCCGCGGCCTGCTGACCTCGCCGTTCGGGTTCACGAGTCGACGCACCATGATCACGCCCGTGGGAGAGCGCTTGCCGTAGACGTCCACGGAGGATCCCTGCTGCGGCGGTCCCTTCGGCAGCTTGCCGCGCGCGAGGCACTCGTGTTCGGCGCCGCTGACCTCCTTGACCCAGAACGGCAGCTCGTCGGCCATCCGCGGCTGCGGCCCCCAGCGGTGCACGACGATCACGGCCAGCGCACCTGCGCAGGCCGTCAGAAGTGCCTTGACCAGCAACGACACCCCGCCGATGAACGGCGCCAACGTCACGCCGAGCACGCACGGGATCGCCATCAGCCAGGCGAGCAGGGTGGTTCTTCGTGTCACAACATCTATCTGACGGACGAGCGCGACGCGGGTGACGGTGCCAACGGCGAGACGGCCGTGGACGCCGCTGTCCGTCAGGTCGGGTGTGGACGACTGGTTCGGCTGGTTCATGGGGCGGTCTCCTCATCACGTGCGAAACATCACGCGGGGTGGTGGCGATTGTGTCGGGTGAACGCGGTCACGGGAAGGGGTGACGGACGTGGACCAACCAGAAAGTGCCGGTGCCACAAGCGAAAGCGGGGCACCGGGCGGTCGCGTGCCGCTGTGGGGCTCGGCGCTCACACCGACCGCCGGGGAGTCGTGGACACCCGCACCGCTGCCCGAGGCACCGCCCGAGGACAGTCCACAGCGGTCCAACGGCTTCCGCATCGCGGTCGTCGTCGGCGCTGTCGCCTTCCTGGCGGTGAGCGCGGTCGTGGTCGTGAGTTTGGTGCGTGACAAGGACAATTCCACGCCGGGTGGCACTGCGGGAGGTCCCGTGGCCACACCCGCGTTCACCACGACGCAAGCGGTTGCGACGAACCCTGCGACGACGTCGTACCGGTATCCGACCACGAGCGCTCCTGTTCGCCCGACCACGACGACGGCGAGCCTGCTTGTACCGCAAGGTTTCCAGCGCGTGTCCGGCCCAGGTGGAATCACGCTGGCCATCCCGCAGGGCTGGCCGATCACTCCCGGTTCGCTGGCCACGCACGTGCAGGCCGACGACCCGGCCACGCCCGGTTCGCTGATCCGGTACGGCGGCAGCCCGTCCGAAAGCCGGCCGTTGCTCGACGCCGTGGCGAGCAACGAACAGGACAACTCCGGTATTCAGAACGGCTATCAGCGCCTGAAACTGGCCAGCGTCCCGTCCGCGACCGCAACCGACATCGTCGAATGGGAGTTCACCTATCTCGCGAACGGCATCACCAAGCACGCCTTCGCCCGCTACTGGCGCCTCAACGGCACGGACTACATCGTCTACGCGGGAGCCACCGCCGCGGCCTGGCCCGCCATGGCCTCCGTTGTGGACGTCATGGTGCGCACCGCGGGCCCGCTGTCCTGAGCCTCACCTCCCCATCTGCGTGAAGCCCGCCCAGGACTCCACCTCGGCCGGACCGAAGCCCGCGGACGGCAGGACCCGCAACGAGTCCGGCATGCAGGCGGGGAACTCGCGGCCGTCGTCCAGCATCCACAGCTGTGCCCTGCGCAGCGCGCCGGCCGGCCGTTCGGTCCGCAGGTAGTGGTAGAACATGAACATCAGGTGAGCCGTGCTGCGGCCGGCGGGCACCCGCCACAGCGAGCCGACCACCGTGCGCGCCCCGATCGCGAGGAACGTGGTCGCCAGGCTCAACGCCTCGTCGTAGTCCACACCGGACACGTTCGTCGTGCACCCGGCGAGGTTCACCGTGCCCAGCGGCAACATGTCCACCGGGCTGAGCTCCAGGAGCTCCACGGCCGAGAGCTGCGCGGTCGCCAGCTTCACGTGCGACTGCAGCGGCTGCCGCATGTCCGCCACGGCGTGACAGGCCAGATGTAGCAACGGCAACGGTTTCAGCAACGCGGCCAGCACCTGCGCGGGCGTGCCCGATCCGTCCGGCGACGGCTTCCACGGCCGTGGAGCCCGGGAGAACCCGCCGAGGAACACCCCGTCCGGGTAGAAGGCATCGCGCACCGCGGTCGCCTCGGCAGCGCCCGCCGGCAGGTCGCGTGCCGGGTTGCCCACCAGCACGGGCTTTCCTTCCGCCACCTCGGCCCGTTTCAGCACATCGCAGAACAACCGCGCGGACGGCGCATAGGAGATCGCCATGTCCTGCACGAGATACCGGCCCTGCTCGTCTCGCGCCGCGTGCCACGGCACGATGCCCAGCGGCCCGACCGGCACCAGCACCACCCGGCTGTCAGGCCCGAGCAGCCGCAGCAACTCTCCACCGGCAACCGTCCACGCCCAGTCGCACAGGAGACCAAGTTCCTCGCGCCACCGCTCGCACGCGGGCCCGCTGGTCTCGGTGTCCCAGGCGTCGTAGGCCTCGCGATAGCGTTGCGGAGCGTCCTCGACGTCGAGGAGTGGCAACGGACTCGCGAATGCCTCGCCCTCGACCGGCACGACCACCGCTTGTCCGCTGTGGCGCTTGTTCGTCGGCAGCAGATAGACCAAGGCCTCCGAACCGTGAACCCGCAGCGCGTCCTGGATCTCTCTGATGGACGGCGGCGCGATCAGCTCTTCCGATCCGTCGGCCAGCTTGCGCAGAACTTCTCGCCGCAGTCCGCCGAAGTTGTCCGCAGTCGCGTCCCAGCCTGGCAGGAGCGGCGCGTCGCGGCCCTCGGTCTCCACCCACCTCCTGGCCAGGTCCGCCTGACCGGCCTCACCGAGCTGGTCGACGAGCGAATGTCCTGTCGTGGCAGCCTTCAGCACGAGGCCGCGGCGGGCATCGATGACGCGGATCAGGTCGTCGATCGCGTCGTCTTCCAGGCACCACGCGGTGAGCTCGTCCACCTTCGTGGTGGCATTGCGGGCGTACTCCAGCGCGTGTTCGGGGCTGGACTGCTGAAGCACGTACCAGTTCGCGTGCCACAGCGCGTCCTGACCGAGCTTGCGGCTTTGTCGCTTGTCACCCGGCTCGTTGCGGCGGCGCAGCAGCTTGCCGAGTGTGATCGCAACGGAGTCCATCTGCGGGTGGTACCGCTTCTCGATCTCCGCCACCCGTTCGACGTTCGCTTCGATCGCCTGCTCCAGGACGGCACGATCCTCTGGCACGAGAGTGACGAGAGCATCCAGCGCGGCAGCCAGCATGATGCGCCCGGGATCGAGGCCGACGAGACGCGGATCCACCTGCCTGGCAGCGAGTTCCGCGCAGATCTCACGAAGCTTGCCCGCGTCGCGGTCCTTCAAGGCCACCGCGACGTGCTCGCCCATTTCGAGCGGGCGCATCAGCTCCTCGACGTACGCCAGGTCCTGATCGAACCGCCGGGGGCCGAGGGGGATCGAGTGCGCTGTCGCGATCATCCGGTGGAACGTCTCGCAGTACGACCGGAGTCCGGCGTAGTCGGACGTGGCTGGAAGCTCGGACACGAACTCGAACGCCCTGGTGCTCAGGTCGAGCATGTCGGCATTCAGGGGATCGACCTGAATGCGTTCCGCCATTTCGTAGACCAACCGGGTTGCTTCCAACTCGCGCTGCTTCAGCTCGGTCCTCGGCTCGTCGACCGGCCTGTTGAAGATCCGGTGCGCGGCGCGGAGTGGCCCGAGTGCCTTGGACCGAAGTCCCACCTGGCCGCTCAACGTTCCGACCATGTCGGTGAAGGGGGTGTGCGCGGTGGCGTAGGCGGGGTTGGCCAGGAGTTCTCGGAAGGCGGAGAAGTCGCCATCGCCGTCGCCCGTCGAGACGCGGAGCAGATTGTCGTTCAACTGGCTGAACAGCCTGAGGAGCATGGCGTGATCGGGATCAAGACCGGGAGAGCGCAGGGCCAGGCGGAACAAGCTCCGGACGCGCGTCAGCACCGCCAGGACGTCGGCGGCCGTCGGGACGGCCAGGTTCGGCGCTTCACAGATCGCCCACATCCAGGACAGCCCGACGGCGGCGGCGAGCAGCTCCGGCTCGTCCGACCCGCTGATCGCCTTCTCGGCGTCGGTGAGCCACCCGACGAACGGGTGGTCGCGGAGGAACTCGGCGAGGCCGGGGCGATTGCCGCCCTGGAACGCGCAGATCAGCCGGTAGCGGTGCAACGTCGCGACGGCATGGGTGTCGGGCGAGGAACATTTCAGCAGTTCCGTGGCGCAGTCGATGACGATGTCGGCATGTCGTGGCCCCTGGTCGAGCCCGTGCAGCTGGTAGTGGGTTTCGACGAACTGGGCCCAGGCCGACCACGCGTCGTCCGCACCGGGGTGCTCGGCTGAACGCCGATACCAGTCGGCCGCGCTCAGCAGGTCGGCCACGCTGTCGGTGTCCGCACCGCGCTCCTGCAACCCGCTGGCGTACCAGGCCCAGGCGGTCGGGTCGTCGGCCTTCGCCGCTCCGGCCATGTGCTCGATGATCCGGTCCCGCTGCTCGGGATCCTCGTTGAGGACAAGCAGAAGTGCGGCGAGACTGTGGTGCTCCGCGAGATCGGGATCGTCCTCCGCCGTGAGTGCGATCGCCTTCTCCGCCGCGGCGACGGCCTGATCGACCGGAACGAGCGAGGGATCGTGCTTGTCCTGCATCAAGCACAGGTCGCCGAACATCGTCAGGTCCTCGACCTGGTACCAGTAGCCGTCGGGGATGAGGAACACCGTTTCCGTCATCACCCGCACGGCTTCGTGCAGATCCGTGACGTCCTTGCCGATGAACCAGCGGATTCCGTGCACCCTGGCTCGGCGCACGTCCGCGATGGCGCGGTCGGTCGGATGATCGAGGCGATCGGCGAGTTTCGCCATCACGCCTGGGGTGTCGCCGATCTCCTGGAGCGCCTGGTGGACGTCCAGCGCCTCGCCCCGGAACGCTGCCTGGATCGCTTCCACCCGGCCGGTGTGCAGGTCGATGACCTCGAGCAGGGCATCGACGGCTTCTTCCTCGTCGGCCGGCGGGTAGTCGGTCGCGAACGTGCCCCAGTCGACTGCGCGTTGCCAGTGTTCGAGAGACTTCAGGCGTTCGGCGAGTTCGGCGTGGCAGATCGCGAGACTGAGCCGCCAGGCGCTGACCGCGGGGTTGGTGCAGGCGTACGTGCTGCCGTGCAACAGCAGACGCATGATGATGTCGAGTTCGTTGTCGTCGGGTTCGGTGTCCTGGTAGCCCTGCAGGGCGGCGTGGGCGAGTGCACCCGCGTAGTCGGGGTCGACCGAGTTCACGTTGGTGCTGAACCGTTCCCACATCACCGCCAGCTCGCGGCGGACGTCGTCGTCAGTCCATTCGGTCTCGGGCATCGCCGATCCACTCCCGCCAGAGTCCCTGGTAGCGCTTCAGATGGAGCTGGGCGAGGTTCTCATCGCCTACCCGCGCGGTGCGGGCGAGCGTCGTGAGGTCCTCCACCCGGCCTGGTTCGGGCCACGGCCGGTGCGGGCACACCTCGTCCGGTCGCCGCGGGGTGCGCAGGGAGTGGAGGTCGGCGCCGCACGCGCAGTCGAGCGGGCGGTCGGGATCGGCGGCCTGGTGCACGTCCTGGTGAAGGGAACGCACCACGACGCTGGCGACCAGCATCGAGATCGGCCAGGTCGCCGTGTTCGTCTCCAGGCGGAGCTTGCTCGCGGCCAGGTTGATCGCCGCGCTCCGGTCGGTCCACAGTGGAGGGAAGCTGAGTCCGTTGCGGACGGCCGCGCTGACGACCGGGCGCACCCGTTCGAGTTCTGGCAGGTCGAGCCGAGGTGCGGGGGAGGGGCAGCAGGCCAGTCTGCGTTCGACCCGCCGGATCCGGTCGACCAGGAACGCGAGATCGTCCTGGGAGGTGGGGGAGCGCAGGCCGGTCAGCCACTCGGTGACCACCCGGCGCTGGGAGCTGGACGTGCCCGCGTACAGCTCGGCGAGCAGCCAGCTCGTGATCGTCTCGGAGTCTGGAGAGGTTCCGTCGCAGACGACCTCGTCCAGCTCAGGCACGTCCAGTTCCGTGCGGGTCAGCTGGACGAAGAGCTCTGCGCCGCCCAGGAACTCGGCGAACGCCTGCATCGTGCCGGGCGACGCAGTCAGGTCGCGCAGGTACCTCTCCAGGTCCGGTTCCGAGCCGGTCAGCTCGTCGAGGGCGGCGCGGTATTCCGCGATCTGCCAGAGGAGAGGGCCCGGACCTGGCCCGTCCTCGGGGAAGCGCCGGCTGGCCGCGCGGTTCAGGACGGTGCGCGCCGCCGCGACCGGATCGCTCAACTCGGGACGGCTGAGCACGGCGGTCGTCACCATCGTCACCAGAACAGGCGGTAGTTCGGGGCGTGACACCTCCTCGATCACCTGGGTGGCGAGGACCAGATCGTCGATCCCTGCCCGCAGCGACACCGCCAGAAGCGGGTAGGCGTCCTCCGGCACCGGGCGGGAGAGTCGTTGTGCGAACTGGATTCCGCGCTCGACCACGGCGTCGATGGCGCCGGGGTCGATGCCGGGAAGCCGGGCCGCCGCGTCTCTCAGCAGGTCTGGATGGAACGGCTCGGCCATCGTCCCTCCGTTCGGAATCGCAGGGCGGGCTCGCCTCGTCCAGGCACGACAGGCAGCTCGGCGACGAGGAGCGTCGGGTCGTCCGGGTCCGGTTCGAACACGACCCAGCTGTCATCGCGGTCGTCGAGGCCAGCGTGGAGATCCTTTCTGCGGCCGGGCAGGGCCGTCGCATGGATGACGACGCCGGACTCCTCCACGCCGTCGGCCAGCTGCCGGTAGGCGACCCAGCGCGCCAGCGGTTCGACACCGGCGTCCTGCGCGAGTGGAACGGGAAGGCGAAGCGGCTGCCAGGCGAACCCGCAGTCGTCGCCAGCACGGTAAACGGGATCGGCGGCCACCGGCAGGCTCCTGATCACCTTGGCGAGGCCGAGTTTCAGGAAGGACGTCCAGAACCCATCTGCCAACCTCCCGGACTCCGCGGGCACGCCCAGGACCTGGCTGCGGTACGGAGCCCACCGGTCGGCGAGCGCCGCCACCTCGTCGAGCTCGAGCCTGATGCTGCGCGAGCGCGATCCGGGACCGCGGATGCCGGTGATCACGTCCATCAGACGTGGGCCGAGCAGGAGATCCTCGGTCTCACCCCACCCGACGTCGAGTTCGAGGACCGCCGGCGGACCCGTCAGGTCCCCAGCGGCGAACGCGCAGGCGAGACCGCGGCGGATCCGGCGGTGCACCACGGGCTCGACGGTCAGCAGTGAGATGCGCACCCGTCCTGGGGCGTGCAGGTAGTCGACGCGCGTGTATCCGTCCCAGGCCGTCAGCATCAGCCGTCACCTCCGCACAGGCTTTCTGACGGACGGACGCGGAACGGGGGTCCCAGCCAGCGCTGGAACCCCCGTCGAACAACAGCTGTCAGCGGGCGAACTGGAACCAGTTCACGTTCGCCAGGTCGCCGCCCGTGCCACCGGCCGCCACCAGGTAGAGCCGGTGCACCCCGGTCGCCCCGGACGCTGCTGCCGTCCGCGACGTCCACGTCTGCCACCCGCCGGTGCTCGCCGCGGACACCGTGGCGACGAGAGGACCGGTCGGGCTGTCCAGCCGGTACTGCAGCGTGCCGTTGGCCGTGGAGCCGGACGCGAGGCGCGTGGTCACCGACGTCGGCGGCGTGGCACCGAAGTTGACGTCCGCGTAGGCCACGTAGTCGCCCGGCGTCAGGTAGCCGACGTTCTGGCCGCAGCCCGAGTCGGTGCACCGCTCGACCTGGGTGCCGCGCTGCTCGTCGTAGTACGAGGCACCGATCAGCGCGTAGGCGTTCTGCGTGGCCGGGAACTGCGCGCCGAACCCGTAGGCGAACAGAGGCGTCTTGCCGTCGCCGGCGTTGATCGGCTGCTGCGAGGCGCTCTGCATCCACGTGAACGGCAGCGTGCCGGTCGGGCGGTAGTCGCCGAACAGCACGTCCGCCACGCCGTTGCCCTCGGTGCCCGGCAGCCAGGCCGCGACCAGGGCGGTCCACTGCGGCAGCTGGGCCGCGATGTCCAGCGGGCGGCCGGACACGAGCACCACCACGACCGGGACACCGGTGGCGCGCAACGTGGTCAGCGTCGCCAGGTCCTCGGCGTCGAGGCCCATCGCGCCAGGCTTGTCGCCCGCGCCCTCGGCGTACGGGGTCTCACCGATCACGGCGATGGCCGCCTGGTAGGTGCCGTCGACGCCCGTGCCGTTGCGGTTGTAGGTGACCGTCGTGGACGACGACACGGCCGAGCGGATCCCTTGCAGCACAGTGGTTCCCGGCTGGGTCGGGCCGCTGCCGCCCTGCCAGGTCAGCGTCCAGCCGCCGCTCTGGTAGCCGATGTTGTCCGCGCTCTTGCCCGCCACGAACAGCTTGCTGGCCGTCTTCGGCAACGGCAGCACGCCGTTCTGGTTCTTCAGCAGCACCTGCGACTTGCGCACAGCCTCACGGGCGAGCGCGCGATGGGCCGCGTTGCCGACGGACGGCGTGTACGAGCGGTCGGTCAGCGGCCTCTCGAACAGGCCCAGCTCGAACTTCTTGGTCAGGATCCGGCGGTTGGCGTCGTCGATGCGCGACATCGGCACGCGACCCGCCTGCACCTCGGCCTTGAGCAGCGTGATGAACGAGCGCCACTCGGTCGGCACCATGATCATGTCGAGGCCCGCGTTGATCGACGTGCGGACCTCGGCCGCGGTGAAGCCCGGCTGGCCGTCGATCTGGTCGATGGCGTTCCAGTCCGACACGACGAGGCCGCTGAAACCCAGCTCGGTCTTCAGCACGTCGGTGATCAGGTACTTGTTGGCGTGCGTCTTGAGGCCGTTGACGCTGCTGTACGTGATCATCACCGAGCCGACGCCGCGCGCCACCGCCTCGCGGAACGGCGGCAGGTGCGTCGCCCGCAGTTCGGCCTCGCTGACCTGCGTGTTGCCCTGGTCGTCGCCGTCGGTCGTGCCGCCGTCGCCGATGTAGTGCTTGGCCGTGGCCAGAACCGAACCGGGGTCCGACAGCTTGGCGCCCTGCAGGCCGGTGATCAGGGTGGTCATCGACGTCGCGTTCTCCGGCGTCTCGCCGAACGACTCGTAGGTGCGGCCCCAGCGGTCGTTGCGCGCGACGCACAGGCACGGCGCGAAGTCCCAGTCGATGCCGGTGCCCGACACCTCTTCGGCGGTGGCCCGGCCGATCCGCTGCACCAGGCCGGGGTCGCGGGTCGCGCCGAGACCGATGTTGTGCGGGAAGATCGTGGCGCCGGCGACGTTGTTGTGGCCGTGCACCGCGTCCACGCCGTAGATCAGCGGAATGCCCAGCGGCGTGGCCCTCGCCGCGTTCTGGAAGCTGTCGTACATGTTCGCCCACGACGTGGCGTTGTTGGGCGACGGCGCGGAACCGCCACCGGAGAGCAGCGACCCGATCCGGAAGTTGGTCAGGTCCGCGTTGCTCACGGCGTTGCGCTCGGCCTGCGTCATCTGCCCGACCTTCTCGTCGAGCGACATCCGGCCGAGCAGGTCGGCGACGCGCGCGGGAATCGGCTGGGCCGGGTCCTTGTAGATCGGGTCAGCCGCAGCAGCGGTGCCCGTGGGGACTGCTGAGGCCGTCAGCAGGAGCACGGCCGCGAGGAACTTTCTCATGGGGCAGACCTCCGGGGGACGAGGTCCTGTTTACCTTGCGGCACAACAGGGTTGGCCGAGCGTAACCCCTGCCCCCAAAGTGGTATAGACCATCGGGGAACCGGAACGAGGACCGGTTCCCCCGGTGGCGTTCAGCGGCACCAGGACTCGACGGTCTGGTTGAACTCGGGGAACTCCGAGCGCGCGGCGGCGAGCACCTCGGCCGGCGTGCGGGGCGCCACACCCGAGTACTTCTCCGCCACGGCGCGCAGTTCGGCGTGCGGCACCCCGCTGTCGGACCCGAACTCGACGGCCTCCTGCGGACCCACGCCACCCGCCAGCAGCCACAGGAACTCGCCCAGGCTGGTGGCCACGACGCCGGTCTCGCCCTCGGAGCCGAAGAACGCCACGGGCTGCTCGGTCAGGGGACGACCCGGCCGCACCAGCCAGAGCGCGGCCAACCCGCCCGTGCCGTCCTGGCCGAACACCCGGAACGCGTCGCCGTCGAGCTCCTTGTTGCCGGTCCAGGCTCTGATCCAGTCCGTCGTCTCCGCGGCGGAGTCGAACTCGTCGTACGGCTCGTAGTCGATGTTGCCCGGCCCGGACTCCTCGGTCTTCTCGTCGTAGTCCCACGGGAAGTCGATGCCGCTCAACGCGGCCAGCGCGGCGGGGAAGGCGCGGTCGTCAGTGATCTCCACGCGCGCACGGTACCGGCCGGCACCGACAATTCCGCGCGCCTCAACGCGAAGGCGTGACGAGACCCGACTCGTAGGCGACCATGACTGCCTGCGCCCTGCTGGTGAGCGAAAGCTTCGTCATCGTGCGGTTGAGATGGGTCTTCACCGTCGCCTCGCTGATCGTGAGCCCGGCCGCGATCTCCGTGTTGGTCCTGCCGGTGGCCACCAGCCGCAGGATCTCCAGCTCGCGCGGCGTCAGTTCGCTGAGGCTGGGCGCCGAGGGCACGTCGGGACGGTGCACGTAGGCGTCGATCAGCCGCTTGATCACGGTGGGGGCGAAGAGCTTCTCGCCCTCCGCGACGACCCGGATGGCCGAGACCAGTTGCCGCGGCTGGGTTTCCTTGAGCAGGAACCCCGACGCGCCGGCCCGCAACGCCTCGTAGACGTACTGGTCGAGGTCGAACGTCGTCAGCATGATCACCCGCGGTGGCACCGATCCGGCCTCGGCGAGAATGCGCTTCATCGCGGTGATGCCGTCGACTCCGGGCATGCGGATGTCCATCAGCACCACGTCCGGCCTGGTCTCTGTGGCGCGCTGGATCGCGTGCATCCCACCGGCCGCCTCGGCGACGACCTCGAACCCCGGTGTGGCACGCAGAAGCGCCGCCAGCCCCGCCCGGATCAGGCTGTTGTCGTCCACGACCATCACCGTGATCATTCGAGCACCCCCATCTCGCCCACGGGCAGCGTCAGCTCGACCGTGTACCCGCCCTCCGGCCGTGCCCCCGCTACCAGTGTGCCGCCGTAGAGCGCCGCGCGTTCCTGCATCGAGGTGTGACCGTGCCCCGGCGCCGTTTCCCGGTGGACCTGACCGTCGTTCTCCACCACGACCGTGAGCTGACGGACGTCGCCGCGGACGAGCACCCGCGCACGGCTCCACGGCGAGTGTTTCAGCACGTTCGTCAGCGCTTCCTGGACCACCCGGTACGCGCACAGCTGCAGTCCGGGTGTGAACGCGTCCGGGTCGGGCACGCTCATCCCCAGCGTCACCTTCACCCCGGTGGTGCGGACCCGGTCGACGAGCTGCGGCAGATCTGAGAGGCCCGGCGCCGGGTCGTGGCCGGGACCCTCGTAGTCGGGAGCGTCCGAGTCGACCCGCAGCAGCACGAGCAACCGCCGCAGTTCGTGCAGCGCCTCTCTGCTGATGGTCGAGATCGTGTCGACGGCGGCGCGGGACGTCGGCGGGTCCGCGTCGAACACGTACCCGGCGAGCCCGGCCTGCACGGAGATCACCGACAGGTGGTGCGCGATGACGTCGTGCAGCTCGCGGGCGATGTGTACCCGTTCCTGCGCCACGGCGAGCGCCGCCCGTGCCTCCTGCTCCGCGCGCAACCGGTCCGCCACGTCGGCGAGCTCGCCGTTGCGCTGGGACAGCTTGTAGGTGACCGCGCCGAAGAAGCACGCGAGGCTCGGGAACAGCACGGACTCCACCAGCCCGAGCCCGACCGACATGCCGGGCACCAGCCGTGACGACCAGAACATCGCGACGACCGTGATCGCCCAGCACGCGACGACCGCCCGGCGCGGCCGCAGGGACGCCGCCGAGTACAGGGCTAGCAGCGGGCCCCAGTAGTTGAGGTTCAGCTGGTCGTAGCCCGCCGCCAGGTACACCAGCAGCGCGAGCGAGCTGGTCAGCGACACCAGGACCGGCCACCGGCGGCGCACCGCGAGCGGCAGGAAGATCAACGCGGTCAGCGCGTACGCGAGTGGCGAGAAACCCCAGCCGTGCGGGAAGTGCTCGCTGCCGACCCAGAGCGCGGCGACGGTGAGCAGCACGGCGACCGCGGGCTCGGTCATCCGCGGATTCCACATCCGGTGCATCACGACACCGTATTGATCACTGGGCCGTGCGGCGTCAACCGAGTGGTGTATTCGCCGCTGCCACAAGGGTCTACCCGGACTTCAACTCCGCGCCCGACGACGCGCGCAGGCTGCGTTCGTACCGTTTTCCGTGCCGGGCAACGGTTCCGGCGAACGAGGGAGAAGGTGGCCCTGGGGGGAGCCTGTTGGCCAGGACCTGGTCAACAGGCTCCACACGTGTTGCTAGACCACGATCTTCTGGTACTGCTCGCGATCCATGTCGTGCACCTCGAGCGTGAGCTGGGTGGGCAGGCCCTCGACCGGCTTGAGGTGTTCCCGGACGAGCCCGATGCTCACCCGCCCCACCTCCTGCTTCAGCTCGGCCGGACGTCCCGACAGCAGGCCGACCCGCACGTGGATCATCGCGCCGGGAACCCCTTCCCCGATCACGGACTCCTCGATCTGCCTGAACCGCGTCTTGAACGCGGCCACGTCCGAGCTGACCAACGGCGAGAGCGTCTGGTGCAGCGCGAGGGCGAAGGCGCGGCGGTCGAACGCGTCGCTGAGCTCGCCGGAGTACTCGACGGTGATCTGTGGCATGCGCCCACGCTACCGCCGATCTCCTGCGACAGTGGGGGTGTGGACTTCGAAGAGCTGGTGGCGACGCAGGAACGGGCCAGGGCGCACCACCGCGCCGGCGACTACCTCGACGCGTTCCGGTTGCACGACGAGGTCCTCGCGGCCGTCGTCGAACTCGTGGGCCCTGACCACCACGTCACCGTCTCCGCGCTGACCGCGCTCACCGAGGCGTGGTTCGCCGGCTGGTCCGCGGACAAGCGCCCGGACCTGGCGGTCAGGCTCTGGGAGCTCACCGCCGCCGAGTGGCAGCGGGTCGTGGGTCCCGAAGACGCGAACTCGCTCATCGCGCGCAACGACCTGGCGTTGGTCTACCTGAGCGCCGGCCAGCAGGTGCGCGCGATGAAGATGCTGGACCAGTTGCTGGTCGACGCCCGCACGGTCCTGGGGGCTGACCACGACGTCACGCGGCTGGTCCAGGAGAACGTCGGCGACCTCGCGCCGTTGCGGTCGCTGAGCCCGGACGCGGTGTCCGCGGAGACGATCGCCTCCGCCTTCGCCGACGTGCTGGGGCTGGAAGCGGTGGTGGCGGGCGGGCGGGTCAGCGTCGAGATCGCGGCGATCGGCGAGACGTTGCACGTGCCGGTCTGCGACGTCAAGCGCGTCACGAAGAGCTTCACGCCGATGGGAGACCCGGCGCTGGAGTTCGTGATGGTCGAGAACGACGACGTCCTGCCGTTGATCGTGATGGCCGACAACGTCGTGTTCGCCCCCGAGGACCCGGTCGCGCTCCTGCACTCGCCGATCCCCGTGGTGATCTCCGACGCGCAACCGCTGACCAGCTACGCCGAGATGCTCACGGCGGCCGACCGGTTCGCGGTCGAGCCCGCGCCCGGCATGTGCGTGTACCTGCGTTGCGTGATCGCGGGCGCGCTGCGGTTCGGGCTGCGGTCACTGCCCGCCGTCGCGCGCTGGAACCAGGGCTGGCAGGCGCTCGAACCGGTGTGGGACCTGCCGCCGTTCCCGATGGACCCGGTGTGGGATCACCTGTCCCGGTGCGCGCCCGTCCTGCCGTTGCCGGTCGCGGTGGCAGACGATCCGGTCGCGGAGGTGACGGCCGCGGACTTCGCGCGGCTGTCGATCGCCCAGCTGGACGCCGAGTTCGTCGCGCTGTGGAAAGCGCTGATCCCGTTGCACCCGGCCGAGTTCGCCGACGTGCTGCTGTTCCGCCTGGACGGCCGTCCCGACGTCACCCTCTACCCGGACGGCACGGGCAGCGTCGACCTGGTGATCCGCGACGGCGACGAGTTCCGCGCGTTGCTGCAGCTGCGGTTCGACCTGCGAGCGCGCGTGATGGACATCGACGAGCTCCGCATCGCCGAGACCGCCAGGGGAGCCGGCCTGTTCCAACGCCTGCAGTACAACGCCGAACAGCTGGCCCGCGCGCTGGGCCTGGGCAGCGTGAACATCCTGGCCACCGGTATCGGCAGCTACGCCTTCGCCAAGGCGCGCTTCCCGCAGGACCCGGAGCTGCACGCGAAGATCTTCCCCTAGGACACCAGCTTCCGACGAAGGCTCGCCATCGCCTCGGGACCCACGGCCTCGCGGGTGGCGTCCAGCAGCTGCCCGCAGATCTCCCCGACCTTGCGCAGGTCGTCCCTGGCCGCCGCGATCTCGGCTTTCACGACCGGCACGTGACGCGGATCGACCGCGGCGCTGAGATCCCGCACCTCGGTGGCCCTGGCGGAGCGCACGCCGTCGGACACGGCGAGCACGAACTCGGTGGGGTCGTCGTCCAGCCCGACCCCGATCACGCGGTCCAGCGTGCCGCCGGGCAGGAAGAACAACGTCGTGGTCGACAACGTGCTCAGCGCGGCCTGCTGGCCCCACCGCGTCATCAGGCCTGACTTGCGGTCCAGGAACGGCATCAGCTCCAGGTAGACGCCCGCGTCCACGGTCGCCAGCAGCTCCCTGCCGGACTCGAGCGACGACTGCAGCTCCTCGATCTTCCTGGCCTGCAGCCTCACGAGACCTGTGAACTCGTCCGCGTCGCCCGCCCCGTCGACGAGCTGCCCGGCCAGGACCAGCAGGCGTTCGCCGCGCACGCACAGGTCCTGCAGCGCGGTGACGCCGCGGATCAGGACAGTCGCCACGTCGGTGTCCTTGGCCGAGCGCTGGAAGGACACGAACAGGCCGCCGAACTTGGCGAGGATCTCCGCCAGCTGGGTGAGCATCGCGAACACGACGACCAGTATGCCGTCAACGCATCGGTTGACGAATACAACGTCAACGGATACGTTGACGAGTGTGAGCGAGCCGAACGAGTCGTTGAGCGCGTTGCGGATGATGCCGTGGGCGAGAGAAGCCGTCGAACAGGCCGAACGGGTCCTGATCGAGTCCGTCATGGACAGCGGCTGGACCTGGGAACAGCTGGGCGCGGACTACGGCGAACGCTCCAAGCAGGCCATGCAGCAGCACTACAAGCGGCGAGGCGGGCAGCGCACCTGGTCGAGGCGGACCGGCGCGGTCCGGCCGGACGTGGCGGCGGTCCGGGACGCGATCACCAGGCTGCTGTTGAACTTCCGCGCCACCGACGAGGCGCTGACCCGCACGATGCGCGACGCGTCGTGGAACGAGAAGGACCCGGTGCAGGAGGCGAAGCGGCGCCAGTCGTGGGTCCAGCGGCTCAACGACAGCCTGGACAGCCTGCACGACTTCGTGAACAACAGGGTCCAGGGCGAAGAGCAGGAGACCGCGATCGACAAGGTCCTCGAACGGATGCGGCGGCACCGCGCCGAGGTGGACGTGGCGATCGAGGAGCTGCACCGCCGCAGAACAGAGCTGAGCGGATCCGGCCTAGGATCCTCGAAGTGAGCGTGCGGAGCAGGAACAACGTCGTCGTCACCGGGTCCGGTCCGACCGTGCTCCTCGCCCACGGCTTCGGCTGCGACCAGAACCTGTGGAGCCGCGTCGTCCCGATGCTCGCCGAACGGTGCCAGGTCGTGCTGTTCGACCACACCGGGTGCGGACTGTCGGACAAGACCGAGTGGGACGCCGTCCGCTACAGCGAGCTCGACGGGTACGCCGACGACGTCCTGGCCATCTGCCGCGAGCTCGACCTGCGCGACGTCGTGCTGGTCGGGCACTCGGTCAGCGCCATGATCGCGGTGCTGGCGGCCAACAAGGAGCCGGAGCGGTTCGCGCGGCTGGTGTTGCTCACGCCGTCACCGCGTTACGTGGACGACGACGGCTACCGCGGCGGGTTCAGCCGGGACGACATCGACGAGCTGCTCGCCGCGCTGGAGTCCAACTACCTCGGCTGGTCCGCGGCGATGGCACCGGTCATCGCGGGCAACCCCGACCGGCCGGAGCTGGGCGAGGAGCTGCGCAACAGCTTCTGCCGCACGGATCCGGAGATCGCGCGGGTGTTCGCCAGGACCACGTTCCTGTCGGACAACCGGGACGACCTGCGGCGCGTGACCGTGCCGACGCTGGTGGTCCAGTGCAGGGTCGACGCCATCGCACCGCCCGAGGTCGGTCAGTTCACACACGAGCAGATCGACGGCAGCCGGCTCGTGACGCTGGACGCGATCGGGCACTGTCCGCAGCTCAGCGCGCCGGAGATCACCGCGGAGGCGATCCTGGAGTTCGTGGGCAGCCGATGAGGCCCGCACTCGAGGAGACCGCCGAGGACCTCTACGACAACGCCCCGTGCGGCTACGTGTCGACGTTGCTGGACGGCACGATCGCGAAGATCAACGCGACGCTGCTGGGCTGGCTCGGTTACTCCGCCCGCGATGTCGTCGGCAAGAAGCGTTTTCCCGACCTGCTCACGGTCGGCGGGCGCATCTACTACGACACGCACTTCGCGCCGTTGCTGCACATGCAGGGCGAACTCGGCGGGGTCGCGCTGGAGATGAAGGCCGCGGACGGCACGCGACTGCCGGTGTTGCTGACGTCGAAGGTCCGCGACGGGCTGCTCATCCGCACCACGGTGTTCGACGCCCGCGACCGGCGTGCGTACGAGGAGGAGCTGTTGCGGGCCCGGCAGCAGGCCGAACAGGAACGCGACAAGGCTCAGCGGCTGGCCCGGACGTTGCAGCAAACGCTGCTGCCGCCGGTGCTGCCCGACGTGCCCGGCGTGGAGGTGGCGGCCTACTACCACCCCGCGTCGCTCGACCTGGTCGGCGGCGACTTCTACGACCTGTTCCCGCTGCCCGGCACCAGGTGGGGATTCTTCCTCGGCGACGTGTCCGGCAAGGGCGCGGACGCGGCGGTGGTGACGTCGCTGGCGCGCTACACCCTGCGGTCGGCGGCGATCGACGACCAGGAGCCAGCCGGCGTGCTCCAGCACCTCAACGCCATGCTCAACCAGGCGCACCCACGGCTGTGCACCGTGATCTACGGCCGCATCCGGCCCGACAGCACCGGTGCGACCATCACGATGGCGACCGGCGGCCACACCCCGCCGTTGCTGATCCGCGCGTCCGGCGCCGCGGAGTTCGTGCGCATGCCGGGCGGGCAACTCGTCGGTGTGCTGCCGAACGCGCGTTTCACCACCACGACCGTCCATCTTGGACCGGGTGACACGCTGCTGTTCTACACCGACGGGCTGACCGAGGCGCGCGTCGACGCGGACACCCGTTACAGCGAGGAAGAGCTGCTGGACGACCTGAGCGGCCCGGCGACCGCGCGGTCCGTGATCGCCGCAGCGGCCGCGCTGCTCGCGGGCTTCGGTGACGGCGTCGAGGACGACACGGCGTTGTTGGCGTTGAGTGTTCAGCTGCCCGGCGCGACCAGCCCGGTCTCGTAGGCCAGCACGACGGCCTGGGCCCGGTCGCGCAGCTCCAGCTTGGCGAAGATCCGCGCCACGTGGGTCTTCACGGTCGCCTCGCTGAGCGTCAGGTCGTCGGCGATCTCCGCGTTGGAACGCCCCTGCCCGACCAGCGTCAGCACCTCCCGTTCCCTCGGGGTCAGCGCCGCGATGTCCCCGTGCACGACCGGGCCCCGCGCCACCGGGGAAGCGAACTGTTCGACCAGCCGGCGGGTGATCGACGGCGCCAGCAGAGCGTCACCCGTCTCGACGAGGCGCACGGCGGCCACGAGGTGCTCGGCCGTCACGTCCTTGAGGAGGAACCCGCTGGCACCGGCCGAGAGGGCGTCGTAGACGTAGCGGTCGAGGTCGAACGTCGTCAGCATCAGCACCCGGCAGCCGGGCGACTCGCGCACGATGCGGCGGGTGGCTTCGAGACCGTCCATGGTGGGCATGCGGATGTCCATCAGCACGACGTCCGGCTTCAGGTCGCGCACGGCCGTCACCGCCTCGGCGCCGTCCGCCGCCTCGCCCACGACGTCGATGCCGCCCGAGGTCAGGATCATGCGGAACCCGATGCGCACGTACGCCTGGTCGTCGGCGATCACCACCCGTGGCGCGGTCACAGCGGAATCCTCGCCCGGACGCGGAACCCGCCGCCGAGCCGCCGGCGCGCGTCGAGGTCGCCACCGAGCACGGCCACGCGCTGACGCAACCCGAGCAGCCCGCGGCCCTCGCCGTCCTTTGTGGACACCGGCTCGCCGGACAGCACGCTGGGACCGGTGTTGAGCACCTCGACGCGCAGGTAGTGGTCGGCGTAGCGCACCGTCACGTCCGCTTTGCCCCCGTCGCCGTGCTTGAGCGCGTTCGTCAGGGCTTCCTGGACGATCCGGTACGCCGTGAGGTCCACTCCGGACGGCAACGGGCGCGGCTCGCCCGAGATGCGGACCTCGACCGGCAGGCCCGCGAAGCACATCCGGTCGACCAGCGAGCTGAGTCTGCTCAGACCCGGTTGCGGCGACAGCAGGTCCTCGCCGTCGGCCGACGGCGCGAGCAGGCCGAGCATGTGCCGCAGTTCGGTCATCGTGTCGCGCCCGGCAGACTCCACGGCCAGCAACGCGCCGGCGGCGTCCGCGGCCTCGGTGGCGAGCACCCGGCGCGCGGCTCCGGCCTGCACCACCATGACGCTGACGTTGTGGCTGACGATGTCGTGCAGCTCCCTCGCGATCCGGGCGCGTTCGGCGTCCACGGCTCCACGCGCGGCGCTGTCCCGTTCGCGTTCGAGCAGCCAGCCGCGTTCCTCCATCGCACGGGTGTACGCGTGCTTCGCCATCGCCAGCCGCACCGCGAAGAACACGGCGACCAGGCAGGCTGCGACGGCCACGATCAGCTCCCACACACGATCACCCTCCCAGAGCGCGAGGTGTGCGCGCATCACACCCGGGATGCAGCCGCTACATCCCCAGGATGACCCCGTCCGGCAGGTTACCTCCCGGGACTGATGTCCGGCCCGGCGTCAGGCGAACAGGATGGCCGCCATGAACAACGACGTCGTCGTCGAAATAACGGACCTGCGCAAGGAGTACAGCGACTCGACCGCACTGGACGGGTTGTCGCTGACCGTGCGGGCAGGCGAAGCGGTCGCGGTGATGGGACCGTCCGGCAGCGGCAAGTCCACGCTGCTCAACATGATCGCGGGCCTCGACCGGCCGACCTCGGGCTCGGTCGTCGTGCAGGGCACGGACCTGGGGGCGCTGGACGAGACCGGCCTCGCCCTGTTCCGACGGCGGGGGATCGGCATGATCTTCCAGTTCTTCAACCTGCTCGACGACCTGTCAGCGCTGGACAACGTGGCGCTGGCCGCCCAGCTCACCGGTACCGCGGCGGGGCAGGCGCGTAAACGAGCGCTGGAGCTGTTCGGCGAGCTCGGCATCGAGAACCGCAAGGACATCTACCCGGCCCGGCTCAGCGGCGGCGAACGGCAGCGCGTTGCGGTCGCACGGGCGTTGATGAACCGGCCCGCGCTGCTGCTCGCCGACGAACCGACCGGCGCGCTCGACAGCAGGTCCGGCGAGCAGGTCATGGACCTTCTGCTCGACCTCAACCAGTTCGGCCAGACGTTGCTGCTGGTCACGCACGACGAACGGCTCGCGACCCGGTGTGCCAGCAGGGTGGTCGAGGTCGTCGACGGCCGGATCGCGCGCGAGCAGAGCCTGGAGCGCACCCCGTGAGCGCGGTCTGGACCGCGGCGTGGGCTGCGGTGCGGCGGCGGATGCTGCAGACGATTGTGATCGGCGTTGTCGTGTGCGCCTCCACCGCGACCATCGTCATGGCCCTGGGGCTGCTCGAATCCTCCGCGGCACCATTCGACAAGGCCTTCGCCACCCAGCGCGGCGCACACCTCGCCACGGCGTTCGACTCCGCCAGAACCACCGCGGACCAGGTGAAGCAGGCGGCGGGGCAGACCGAGTACGCGGGCCCGTTCGCACAGGCCACAGTGGACACATCGACCAGCCCGGTCTTCCTGGGCACGCTCACCGTGGCGGGCCGGCAGGATCCGGGCGGCCCGGTCGACCGCCTGACCGTCTGGCAGGGCCGCTGGGCCACCGCACCCGGCGAGATCGTCCTGAACCGCGCGCCGGGCGAAGAGGGCCCGAACGGCCACGGCCTGGAGATCACCGCCGCCGGACTGCCCAAGCTGACTGTTGTCGGGTTCGCGCACTCCGTCACCGGCTCTGCCGACGCGTGGGTGACTCCCGAGCAGGTCAAAGCGTTGCACCCGACCGCGTGGCAGATGCTCTACCGGTTCCCGGACGCCGGCACCGCGGCCAAGGTGGCCGAGGACCAGAAGACGGTCACCCAGGGCCTTCCCGAGGGCGCGGTGCTGGGCAGCCTGTCGCACCTCACGGTCAAGGACAAGGTCACGTCCGAGCTGGGCGTGTTCATCCCGTTCCTGATGATCTTCGGAATTCTCGGTCTCGTCGTGGCCGTGCTGATCGTCGCCAACGTCGTGAGCGGCGCGGTGGTCGCGGGCTTCCGGCACACCGGCATGCTCAAGGCACTCGGGTTCACACCGGGCCAGGTCATGGCGGTGTACCTGGTGATGGTCTCGATCCCGGCGGTCGCGGGCTGCGTGCTCGGGACGCTCGCGGGCAACTTCTTCGCCAAACCGATCGTGCAGGACGCGGTCCAGGGATTCGGTGTGACCGAGATGAGCTTCGCGCCGTGGGTGAACGCGGTGGCAATGCTGGGAATGCCCGCACTCGTGATCTCGGCCGCGTTCGTCCCGGCACTGCGAGCCCGCAGGCTTCCGGCCGCCAGGGCGATCAGCGCGGGCACCACCACGCACACCGGTCGCGCGCTGAGGATCCAGCGGTGGCTCACCGGAACGCCGTTGCCGCGCTCGGTCAGCCTCGGCCTCGGCGTGCCGTTCGCCCGCGTGGGCCGCAGCGCGCTCACCCTGGCGTCGGTCGTGCTGGGCGTCATGACCGTGACGCTCGCCGCGGGCGTGATGATGTCGGTGACGGGCTACAACAACGCGGTCCGCCCGTCCTACGCCGACCGCGTCGAGGTCCTGGCCGGACGGACACAAGGGCTTCCGCCCATGATGAACCCGGCAGTGAGCGAGCCGCCCAACGCGACGTTGAGCGACGCCGACGACGAGAAGATGTTGCGCTCGTTGCCCGGCACGGACGCGGTGCTGGCGATCTCCCAGCTGGAGACCGAGGTCGCGGGCGGCACCCAGAACGCCACGATCTTCTTCTACCGCGGCGACACCGGCGCGCTAGGCCCGCGCGTGCTGACCGGGCACTGGCCGGACGCACCCGGCCAGGTCGTCGTGCCGTCGAGGTTCCTCAACCAGCGCGGACTCGCCGTCGGCGACACGATCACCGTGCAGGCCAAGGAGAACCGGACGGCGCTGAAGATCGTCGGGGTCGTGCTCACCAACAACGACGACCAGATCTTCGCCGACTGGAGCGCCCTGAGCGTTCTCGCACCGGGGACCCGCGCGCACTCCTACCAGGCCAGGTTCACGAACAGCACGGACCGGGCGACCTACACGGCCGCGATCACGAAGGGAGACTCGGGCCTGCGCGTCATGCCACCGCGCGACGGCTCGTCGTCGACCGGCGTGATCATCGTCAGCGCCTCGATCACGCTGACGCTGGTCCTGGGGGCGGTGGCGGCGCTCGGCGTGTTCAACACGGTCGTCCTCAACGCCCGCGAGCGCCGCCGCGACCTCGGGATGCTCAAGTCGATCGGCATGACCCCGCGCCAGGTCACGGCGATGCTGGTGACCTCCATGGGCGCGCTGGGCGTGGTCGGCGGACTGGCCGGGGTGCCTCTCGGCGTGGCGGCACACCAGCTCGTCGTGCCCGCCATGGCGCACGCGGGCCAGGCCGACGCCGTCGACGTCCTCATGGAGGTCTACCACGCGCCCGCGCTCGCCCTGCTGGCTCTCGCGGGAGTCGTGATCGCCGTGCTCGGCGCGCTCGTGCCGGCCAGGGGAGCCGCACGCCTGTCGATCGCCACCGTGCTGCACAACGAATGAGGGGGAAGCATGTTCAGGCTGATCGCTTTATGCCTCACGCTTTTGCTCACCGGTCCTGCCGTGAGCCACGCCGGAGCCGGCGTCACGATCCGGCGGACGTCCTACGGAATCCCGCACATCCGCGCGGCCGACTACCAGGGTTTGGGGCTGGGCCTCGGTTTCGCGTTCGCCGAGGACAACGTCTGCATGATGGCGGACATCGTCGTGACGACGTCGGCGCAGCGCTCGCGGTGGTTCGGGCCGGACGCGCCCGCGGAGTCCGGTGACAGGAACCTCGTCAGCGATCTCTACCACCAGCGGCTCAACCAGTCAGGCGTGATCGAACGCGCGGTGCCGCAACAGTCGCGGCAAGCCCGTGACCTCGTGCGCGGTTATGCCACGGGCTTCAACCGCTACCTGGCGAAGACCGGTGTGGCCCACCTGCCCGACGATCGGTGCCGGGGCGCGGGCTGGGTGCGGCCGATCACCGAGATCGACGTGTGGCGGCGCGTCCACCAGGTCGCGGGTCTCACCGGCGGCGAAGGACTGCAGGAACCCGTTGCGTCCGCTCAACCTTCCGGCTCTCCTGCGCCGACTCAGCTCGTGCGGCGGCCTGAACAACGACCGGGCAGCAACGGCATCGCGCTCGGCCGCGAGGCGTCCACGGGCAGCGGAATCGTTCTCGGCAACCCGCACTTCTACTGGGCCGACGACTGGCGCTTCTACCAGCACCAGCTCACGATTCCCGGCGAATTGAACGTGAGCGGCGCGGGCCTGTACGGGATTCCGCTGGTCAACATCGGCCACAACGACCGGCTCGGCTGGACCCACACCGCGTCCGAGGCGCAGACCGTCACGCTCACCAAGCTCACCCTCGTGCCCGGCGACCCCACCAGTTATGTCGTCGACGGCAAGACGCACCGGATGATCGCCGAGAACGTCACCGTGTCCGATGGCACCAAGCCGGTGACCAGGACGCTGTACCGGACGCCGGACGGCCCGGTGATCGCCGACCCCGGTGCGCTGCAATGGACTGACACGACGGCGTACGTGCTGCGCGACGCCAACTCCGGCAACCTCGCGGTCGTCGACCAGTGGCTCGCCATCGCCCGCGCCCGCAGCGTTCCGGACCTGCAGAAGGCACTTGTCCGATATCAGGCGCTGCCGTGGGTGAACACACTCGCCTCCGACTCGACCGGCACCGCCTACTACGCCGACATCCAGGTCATCCCGCACGTCACCGACGACCAGCGCGCCCGGTGCGGCACCGGTCCGGACATCGGTTTCGTGATCCTCGACGGCAGCCGTTCGTCGTGCGGCTGGGGGTCCGATCCCGACGCGGTGCGGCCGGGCGTGCTCGGCCCTCGCTGGTTGCCGAGGCTCGTTCGCGACGACCACGTGAGCAACATGAACGACAGTCCGTGGCTGACGAACCCGGCCGCCCCGCTGACCGGGTACCCCTCGATCGTCGGTGACTCCGGCGGCGAACGGTCACCGCGCACCCGCCTCGGCCTCGACATGATCACCGATCGCACCTTCACCCTGTCCACTGTGGAATCGGCGATGTTCGGCAACCGGAACCTGAGCGCGGAACAGGGCCTGAAGGCCGTTGTCGCGCTGTGCCAGGCTAATCCGACGCTGAACGGGGTGGACGTCCGTGCGGCTTGCGCGACGTTGGCGAAGTGGAGCGGAACCGGCGACATCGGCGAGCAGAGCAGGGGAGCGTTCTTCTGGCGGACCTTCATCGGCCTGACCCAGCGACCCGGTGTCAACCGGTGGCTGGTGCCGTACGACCCGGCGGATCCCGTCCACACCCCGCGCGGCCTCAACACCGCGGACCCCGGTATCGGGCGAGCTTTTGCCGACGCGGTAACGGCTTTCGCCAACGCGGGTGTGCCGGTCGACGTGAAGCTCGACGACGTCCAGCACTACGAGGGCATCCCGATCCACGGCTGTCGCGGCCCGGAAGGCTGCTTCAACGTCGTCTCGGTGCCCGGTGTGCCCCGGCCGCTGGACCAGATTCCCGACATCCCGCACGGAACCAGCTTCGTGATGGCCGTGGAACTGACGGCGAGCGGGCCGCGCATGAGCTCGTTGATGGTGTACGGCCAGTCGGCCAACCACGCTTCGCCGCACCACCACGACCAGGCGTACCTGTACGTGGAGAAGAAGTGGGTCAGCGGGCGGTTCTCCGAACAGGAGGTCGCCCGCGATCCCAACCTGACAGTTCGTTACGTGAGCTAGTGCGGGTCGGAGGCGTTGAGCGCGGCGACAACCTGGTCGTAGTCGCCGCGTGCTTCGCCGTAGCGCAGGAACTTCACGCGCTCGACCTGGATCTCCTTGGCGTCGGGCTGCGTCTCGATGATGTTCATGACCTCGGCGACGTACTCGTCGAGCGGCATGGCGTGGTCGTTCTCGGCGTGGCCCGGCAGGAGGTCCGTCTGCACCGCCGGCGGCTCCAGCTCGACGATCCGCACGGACGTGCCGGCCAGTTGGAGCCTGAGTGACTCGCTGAGCATGTGGATCGCGGCCTTGGAGGCGTTGTAGCTCGGAGTCACCTTCAGCGGCGCGAAGGCCAGGCCGGACGAGACGGTCATGATCGTGGCGTCCGGCCGGGTCTGGAGGTGCTCGACGAACGCGGCGATCAGGCGGATCGGGCCCAGCACGTTGGTCGTCACGACACTCTCGGCGGACTCGAGGAACTTCGACGGGTCGCGCCAGTCCTCGACCCGCATGACGCCCGCCATGGTGACCAGCACGTTCAGCGCCGGGAAGCGGGCGAGGACGTCCTTGGCCGCGGCCTGGACGCTGTCGGCGTCGGTGGTGTCGATCCGGACGGTCTCCAGGCCGTCGACCGCGATCTTCTCGAGCAGCTCGGTGCGGCGGCCGCCGACGATGACGGTGTTGCCGCGCTCCCGCAGCGCGTGGGCGAGCGCCAGGCCGATGCCGCTCGTGCCGCCGGGGATGAAGATGGTGTTTCCGCTGATGTCCATGCACTGAGCTTCGGGCAGCTTGATCGGCGGCGGCAGAGAGCGCTTGTCGGGGGATCGGCGATCCCTGGTTAGTTCGGGGAAGCCCTCCATACTGGGCTTATGGATCGTGTAGAACTCGCGGCCTTCCTGCGCCGTCGCCGGGAAGAGCTCAGGCCTGAGGACGTCGGCCTGCCCGCGGGTGCGCGCAGGCGTGCGGCAGGACTGAGGCGCGAAGAGGTCGCATCGCTCGCGGCGATGTCCACGGACTACTACACGCGCCTGGAGCAGCAACGCGGCCCACAGCCGAGCGAGCAGATGCTGGCGTCGCTGGCCCGCGCGCTGAGGCTGAACGACGACGAGCGCGACTACCTGTTCCTGGTCGCCGGCCGCAACGCCCCGTCGCCCCGGATGACCGGCACGCACGTCGCACCGGCGCTGCAACGGGTGCTGGACCGGCTGAGCGACACACCCGCGCTGATCCTGTCGAACCTCGGCGAGATCCTCGTGCAGAACCGGTTCGCCGAGGCGTTGTACGGCGACTCGTCCCGGTTCACAGGCCTCGCCCGCAGCGGGATCTACCGGTGGTTCTCCGACCCGGACGAGCGCCTGATCTACCCCGAGCACGACCGCGACCGGCAGAGCCGCGCACAGGTCGCGAACCTGCGCGCCGCCTACGCCGCGATGGGCCCGAGCTCACGAGCCGGCGAGCTGGTTCGCGTGCTGCAGAAGGAAAGCGCCGAGTTCGCTTCGATCTGGGAGCGGCACGAGGTCGCGAAACGCTTCGAGGACCACAAGGTGCTCGTCCACCCGCAGCTCGGCGAGATCGAGGTCGACTGCCAGGCGTTGTTCACCGAGGACCAGTCGCAGATGCTGCTGGTGCTCACCGCGCCGCCGCGCACCGAGGCGTTCGACAAGATCCAGCTGCTCGGCGTGCTGGGCACGGAGAAGTTCGTGGGTTGAGTGGTGGGGCTGGAAGCGGCGAGGTTTGTGGGTTGAGTTGCGGGGCTGTGCGGGCGCGCACCGGGACGTTGGGCAAGGTCGAGCTGCTCGGCCTGCTGGGGGAGGTTCGCGGGTTGGGCGGCGGGCCATGTGGGCGCGCATCGGGGCGTTCGACGGGATCGGGTTGCTTGGCGCGCTGGGTGCGGAGAAGTCTGTGGCTGAGTCGCGGGGCCGGAGAGGCTTGCGCGCTGAGCGGCGGAGCACTGTGGGCGGGTATCGGGGCGTTCGGCGGATCCGGCTGCTCGGCCTGCTGGGGTGCGGAGGGGTTCGCGGGCTGAGTCGCGTGGCCCGTGTCGCCGCCCATCGGGGCGTCCGGCCTTTCGGCGTGCAGGGGACCGGGAAGTTCTTCAGCTGAGGCGCAGGATCGTCTCCTCGATCTCCTCCTTCCGGGCGTTCGCGTAGCCGGTGTCGGTGCCGACCTTCTCGAAGCCCGCCTTGGTCAGCACCCGCATCGAGCCCGCGTTGTCGCTGGCACAGCGGCCGTAGATCGGCCGGACCGTGACTTCCTCCAGCAGCAACGCCAGCGCCCGCCCCGCCACGCCCTGGCCCCACACCGAGCGGTCGATCCAGTACGTGACCTCGGTGTCGCCTTCCATCACGAAGGCGGCGATGGTGCCCACGACGCGGCCGTCGCCGACGATCACGCGGTTGGTGACGTCGGTACGTGCCCGCACCTTGCGCCAGTGCGCGTCGAACGCCTCGCGGTCGTCGGGGTCTGCCGCGGTGAAGGCGGCCATTCGCACCGACTCCGGGTCGCGCATGAACTCGAACACCGTGTCCAGGTCGCTGTCCTCGATCGGACGCAGCGTCACCTCGCGCATCAACGAGCCAGCCTTTCCGCCAACCACCCCAGTGAGAGCGGGTAACGGTAGTCGATGCCGCCGTGGCCCGCGTCGAAAAGCTCGAAGTGCACGCGCTCGTCAGGAAGTCCGGCCTGGGCGATCTCCTTCCGGAACGCCTCGGCGCCCAGATCGAGGAAGTACTCGTCGCTGCGGCCCGCGTCGATCCACACCGCTCGCAGCGACCGGATCGCCTCGGTGTGCTGGGGGACCATCCGCACCGGGTCCCAGTCGAGCCAGCGTTGCCACACGTCCGGCAGCAGCACCCCGGTCACGGGGTCGAACGGCAGCTCCGGCGTGCCGTCCTCTTGAGCTGAAAAGCAGGCCGCGACACCTAGAGTGCCGATCAGGTCCATGTCCTCCGGCCTGGTGAAGGCGGTGCGGCCCTGGAAATCCGACCACCACTGGAAGATGTCGTGGTCGTAGCCGCGCAGAGCCCGCACGGCCTTGCCGAAGTCAGGGACGTAGCAGAGCTCGTAGAGCGCGTCGCCCGCGTGCGTGGCCAGCGCGCCGAACAGGTCGGGGCGCAGCATCGGGGTGATCATCGCGCCGAACCCGCCGGACGACTTGCCAGCGATCGCCCGTGACTCGCGGTCCGGGATCGTGCGGTAGTGCTCGTCCACCCACGGCACGATCTCGTCGCACAGGTAGGAGTGGTAGCGGCCGGTGCCGGGGGAGTCGACGAACTGCGAGCCGCCGTACGTGGTCCACGCGTCGACGTAGACGACGATGCAGCCTGGTGCGCCGCCTGCGAACACCGCGTCAGCCGTCTCCACGAACGGTTGGCGGAACGGCATCCGGTTGGCCCACATGCCCAGATGGCCCGTGTATCCCTGAATGACGTACACGGCCGGATAGCGCTCATCACTCTCGTCGTAGCCCGGCGGCACGTACACCCACAACGGCCGCTCGTGCGGATCGCCAAGGACGTTGCCGCGCAGCAGCGAGGACACGACGGTGTGCCGGTCGAGCCGGCCTGCGAGTTCGCCTTCCCAGGGGAGCATGATCCCAGTCAACCACAGTGGACCCGGCGGTCCAGAAAATCTAGAATGGCCGGGTGGCACTCACGGCGAAGGGGCGCGCGACCCGGCAGCGCATCATCGAGGGCGCGGCGGCGTACCTGCGCAGCGACGACCCGGCGGGCGTGACACTGGACGACATCCGCGCGATCACCGGCACGAGCAAGGGTCAGATCTTCCACTACTTCCCGGACGGCAAGGAGGAGCTCTTCCTCGCCGTCGCGCGGTTCGAGGCCGATCGCGTGCTCGACGACCAGCAGCCGCACCTCGGCGCGCTGACCTCGTGGGCCGCCTGGGACCGCTGGCGTGACTCGGTGATCGCGCGGTATCACGCGCAGGGCCGCAACTGCCCTCTCGGCGCGCTCATGAGCCAGGTCGGCAGCACGCCGGGAGCGGCGGAGGTGGTCAGTTCGCTGCTCAACCGCTGGCAGTTCCACGTGCGGGAAGGAATCGAGGAGATGCAGGAGGCCGGGCTGGTGCGGCCGGGCGTGGACGCCGGCCGGGTGGCGGCGGCGTTCATCGCGGGCATCCAGGGCGGGGTCCAGGTGCTCCGGTCGACCGGGAGCATCGACCACCTGGAGGCTGCCCTGGACACCCTCATCGACCATCTCCGCAGCTGACACGTTTGGACTTGCCGGTCCAAAAATGCGTGCCTAACTTCGAGGGCATGGCACAACGACTGCAGGGCAGGACCGCCCTCATCACCGGTTCCACCAGCAACATCGGCCGTGCGATCGCCGTCGCGCTCGCGGCGGAAGGCGCGCACGTCGTCGTCTCCGGCCGTGACGAGGTCCGTGGCGCGGCCGTCGTCGACCAGATTCTCAACGACGGGGGACAGGCCCACTTCGTGCAGGCCGACCTCGACGGCACCGCCGCGGCGAGTCACCAGCTCGCGGCCGAGGTGGCAGCGGTGCTCGGCCGCGTCGACATCCTCGTGAACAACGCCGGCATCTACCCGCCGTCCACGACCGCGACGACCGACGAGCGGACGTTCGACCGCGTGTACGGGGTCAACGTGAAGGCGCCGTTCTTCCTCACCCAGGCGCTCGTCCCGGAGATGATCAGCGCGGGCGGCGGTGTCGTGATCAACTTAGGCTCGTGGATCGCCAGGCTCGCCGTCCCGGTCAGCTCCCCGTACAGCTCGAGCAAGGGTGCGATGGAGACGCTGACCCGCGCGTGGGCGGCGGAGTTCGGGCCGAGCGGCGTGCGGGTCAACGCGATCTCGCCCGGCGTCATCGTGTCGCCCGACTGGGACAGCACGACCGACCACCCCGGCGAGGTGATGATGCGGGGCACCCCGGCGGGGCGTTCCGGGCATCCGGGCGCGATCGCCGCCGCCGCCGTCTACCTGGCCTCGGACGACGCGCAGTTCGTGCACGGCACCGTGCTCGATGTCGACGGCGGCCGGACCGGGGTGGCCGTGATCGCAGTGTGACCTGACTCACTTGTTGGCCCGGTTTCTGTGACCTGAGGTGAGACTGCCCGGTCTCCCATCGCGTACGGAATTCGTCGGCGACAGTGAGGGTGTTGGACGTGACGGAGTGGCTGGGCCATTTGGACGAGGAGCAGGTGATCGCCGCAAGCGCCGGTGATCGTGCGGCGCTCGACGCGGTCGTCGAGTCCTCTCTACCTCTGGTCTACAACATCGTCGGAAGAGCCCTGTCCACCGACGCCGACGTCGACGACGTCGTGCAGGACACGATGTTCCGGGTCATCCGGGGCATCGACGCGCTGCGGGAGCCGGAGCGGTTCCGGTCGTGGCTGGTCGCGGTGACGATCAACCAGATCCGCGAGCACTACCGCCGCCGGGACCTGGCTCCGGCGCCGCTGGAGGAGTACGACCGCGCGGATCCGGGCGCCGAGTTCGTCGAGGTGGCGTTGTCGCGTCTGCACTTCGCCCAGCAACGGCGCGAGGTCGACGAGGCCGCGCGCTGGCTGGACCCGGCCGACCGCGAGCTGCTCGCGTTGTGGACGCTGGAGCGCGTCGGGCAGCTGACCCGCGCCGAGGTGACCGACGCGCTCGACCTCGGCGCCCACGCCGTGACCGTGCGGCTCAGCCGGTTGAAGGGCCGCCTCGAGACCGTCCGGCACCTGGTTCGGGCGTTGTCGGCCGAGCCGCGGTGTCCCGGGCTGGTCCAGGCGGCGCAGGGCTGGTCAGGGCAGCCGACCCCGTTGTGGCGCAAGCGGCTCCTGCGGCACGTCGACGAGTGCTCGCGGTGCAGTCGCGGTGTGGACGACGCGATGCCCGTCGAACGGATCCTGACCGGTGCCGCGCTGCTCACCGTGCCCGCCAGCTACCTGCCGCGGCTGATGGAGAACCTCGCCGACCCCGCGCTGGAACCAGTCGCGCACACCACCGATCTCAGCGACTTCGCACCCGACGCCGCCCACCTCGCCGAAGCCTCCGGCCCGTTCTCCCGGCTCGCGGGTTTCGCCTCGGGCAAACCGGTTCTCGCGATCACGGGTGCGGCGGCCGTGTGCGCGCTGGCCGGCGTGGTGGGAACCATGGCGTTGTTCCCGTCCGATCCTCCCACCGCCATTGCGATCCCGAACACGCCGCCACCCACCGTGGTCACCACGTCGGTTGCGGAGACCTCGGTTTCGTCGAGCAGCAGCGCACCAACGTCCACAACCACCACGACCACTACTACGACGACGACCACGACGACCCAGGCGCCGGAGCCTGTGCGCGTGGCCACGCCGGAGGAACGCGTCCTCGCGCTGATCAACCAGACCAGGGCGGCGGCGGGCCTGCCCGCGCTGACGGTCGATCCGGCGCTGGTCGCGGCCGCCGACCGGCACACCAGGGCGATGACGAGCAACGGCTGCGGGCTCTCGCACCAGTGCGACGGGGAGAGCGGACTGGGAGAGCGGGCCTCGGACGCGGACGTCAAGTGGAGCACCGTCGGCGAGAACGTCGGCATGGGCGGACCGGTGAAGGACGCAGTCGACCCGATCTCCAAGATGGCGCTCAACCTGACGCAGGGCATGATCGACGAGAAGCCGCCGAACGACGGTCACCGCAAGAACATTCTCAGCAAGTCCTTCACGCGCATCGGGATCGTCGTGGTCCGCGACGCCAAGGGAACCGTGTGGATGACCCACGACTTCGCGGGTTGACCGACTCAGGGCTGGAAAAGGTCATCCTCTGGTCGTAGGCGGGAACGCGACCGCAGTCGGACGCGTGACGATCTGTCCGGAAAGCACTGTCTCTTCCGTGCAGATGCCGTCGACCCTCGCCCGCCGCTGGTCCGCACCCGTCACCACCCGCACCCCGGAGCTGTTGCGCTGGACGGGTCTCGGTGGCGCGGTGCTGCTCACCGCGGGGGCGTGGGCGACGAGAGCGGTGCCGTTCGCGCTCGCTGCGGCGATCGCGGGCGCCGGACTCGTCGTGCTGGCGTGGGGACTGCTCGGCCGTTCGAGCCCGGACGTCGTGTGGTTGCGGCGGACGCTGGCCTGGTGGTGTGCGCCGCTGCTGGTCGCTCCGCCGCTGTTCAGCGGCGACGTCTTCAGCTACCTCGCCCAGGGTGAGGTAGCGGCACGCGGTCTCGATCCGAACGTCGTGAGCCCGGCCGTCGGTGCGAGCGCGGAGGCCGTCTCGCGGGTCGGGGTCTACTGGCGTGAGACCCCTTCGCCGTACGGGCCGCTGTTCAGCACGGTCGAACGGACGATCACCCAGGTCACCGGCGGCGATCCCGTCGTGGGCATCGTGTTGTACCGGCTGGTCGCGGTGCTGGGCCTGCTCCTCGTCGTGTGGGCGGTACCGAGGCTCGCCACGATCGCCGGCACCTCCGCGCGCAACGCGATGTGGCTGGGCGTGCTGAACCCGTTGGTGCTGTGGCACCTCGTCGGCGGTATGCACAACGACGCGTTGATGCTCGGCCTCATGCTGTCCGGCACTGTCGTCGCGTTGCACGCACTGCCGGAGCTCCGCTGGTGGCAGTTCACGGCCGGTGTCGTGCTCATCGGGCTCGGCGCGCAGGTCAAGCTGCCCGCACTGGTCGCGCTCGCCGTGGTCGGAACCGCGCTGGCCCGCCGGCTGGGCGGCGGCTGGATCCGGTTCGCCGCAGCCGGTCTGAGCATGGTCGCGGCCGCTGCCGTGGTGTCGGTCGTGACATCGGCCGGAGGGTCTGGATTCGGCTGGGTGCAGGCGCTCGGGACGCCGTCGAAGGTCAACTCCTGGATGGCGCCGACGAACTGGCCGGGCTATCTGGCGGGTGCGGTGTCCGGGCCGGAAAGCGGTCAGGCGATGATTTCCTCGGCACGGATCGCGGGGCTCGTGCTGATCCTGTGCGGGATCGTGGTGGTGCTTCGGCGCCAGCTGCGGGGCGGGATCTCCGAGGTGACGGCGCTGGGGATGATGATGAGCCTGATCGTGGTGCTGGGGCCGGTGATCCAGCCGTGGTACCTGCTGTGGGCCGTGCTGCCGCTGGCCGCCTGCCTGCCGGAGGGTCCGTGGCGCACGAGGGTGGCCGCGCTGGCCGGCGTGTTCGCCCTGCTGGTGCCGCCGCTCGCGGGCAACTTCGCGGGCCGCGTGCCCGAGCTCGTGCTGGCCTATGCGCTCGGTGTCGCCCTGGTGGGTTGCTCCTACCTCGTCCTGCGCCGGGTGCCCGTTGCGCAGAACTGACCTCGCCCGCTACGGCGCGGCCGCCCTGGCCGGTGGCGCGCTGGCGTTGAGCTTCCCGCCCCGCACGCTCTGGTGGCTCGCGGTCCCGGCGTTCCTCGTGCTGTGGCTCGCGCTGCGCGGCGCGGGTACCCGTGGCGCGGCCGGTCTGGGCTTCGTGTTCGGGCTGGCGTTCTTCCTGCCGCACCTGCTGTGGATCCAGCACTTCCTGGGCAACGACTTCGGCCCGTCACCGTGGCTCGTGCTCTCCGCGCTCATGGCTCTGTTCGTGTGCGGTGCCTGCGCTCTGATGCCGCTCGTGTCCCGGCTGCCCGCGCCGCCGGTGTGGGCGGCGCTGCTGTTCGTGCTGCAGGAGACCGCGCGCGGCCTGGTGCCGTTCAACGGCTTCCCCTGGGGCCGCATCGCGTTCGGCCAGGTCGACGGCCCGTTCGGGCAGCTCGCGGTGGTCGGCGGCGCCCCGCTCGTGACGTTCGCGGTGGTCGTGACGGGCTTCGGCCTGGGCCACTGGTTGCCTCGCGTGCGGGCCGCCTGGGCTGTGCTGCCGTTCGCCGCGGCGCTCGCCGTCAGCCCGTTGGTGGAGGTCGGCGCGCAGAACGGCCAGCGCACCATCGCGGTCGTCCAGGGCGACGCCCCGGACATCGGTCTCGGCCTGCTCGACGCCCAGGACACGTTGCGCGCCAACCACTTGCGCAAGACCGCCGAGCTGGCGACGAAGATCCACAGCGGCTCGCTGCCCAAACCGGACCTCGTGGTGTGGCCGGAAAGCGCCACCAGGACCCGCGACCGCGACCCGGTGATCGACCGCGCCGTCGACTCGCTGGGCGTGCCGGTGCTGGTCAGCGCCCTGCGTGACGGCCAGAACGCCGTCATCGCCTGGCAGCCCGGCACCGGCCCCGGCGAGTCGTACGCCAAGCAGGAGCTCGTCCCGTTCGCCGAACACATCCCGCTGCGCCCGCTGGCCCGCCTCTTCACCCCGTTCGCGGACGCACCGGACCTCAAGCCCGGCACCGAGCCCGGCGTGATGACCGTCGCCGGCATCCGTGTCGGCCTCGGCATCTGCTACGAGGTCGCCTACGACTACGTGCTGCGCGAGAGCACGGCCGCGGGCGCCCAGGTCCTCGTCGTGCCCACCAACAACGCCTGGTACGGCCGCGGCGAGATGACCTACCAGCAGCTCGCCATGGCCCGCCTGCGCGCGATCGAACACGGCCGCGCCGTCGTGGTCGCGGCGATCAGCGGCGTGAGCGCCGTGGTCCGGCCGGACGGCAGCGTTGTGCAGTCCACCGGCATGTTCACCGACGCCCTGATGGTCGACTCCGTGCCGTTGCGGACGGACATCACATTCGCGACGAGGTTCGGCGCAGCGATCCACGTGCTGCTCACCGCGGGCGCGTTCGGTGCGTGTCTGGTGGGGTTGTGGTCGCGGCGCCGCACCTCAGTCGCTGCCGAGCAGAGCTGACCCCAGCACCGACTGAGGTTCGGCGGCGATATCCACGTGCTGCTCACCGCGGGGGCGTTCGGTGCGTGCCTGGTCGCGGCGCCGCACCTCAGTCGCTGCCGAGCAGAGCTGACCCCAGCACCGTCCGCTGGTGCAACACCGACACCCCCTGCCTCTCCGTCGTCAGCAACCCGGCTTCCCGCAGCACTGTCGTGTGGCGGCTGACCGCGGACGGCGAGGCCCCCAGCCGTTCCGCCAGTTCGGTGGTCGTGGCCCCGGCTCCCACCGCGGCCAGCACCGCCGACCGCGTGGACCCGAGCAACGCGGCCAGAGCACTCTGCTCCCGGCGTCCACTCGCGAGCTGCCGCTGCCACGTCCAGTCGTGATGCACCGGATAGACGACGGTCGGCGGCAACCCGGGATCCGCGAACGCGACGGGCGTCCGGCGGCAGAAGTACGACGGCACCAGCCGCAGCCCGCGCCCGTTCAGGTGCAGGTCGCGGTCGTAGGCGTACTGCACCTCCAGCACCGGCGGCCGCCAGTTCATCAGCGGCCACATCCCGTGCAGCACCCCCTCGGCCGAGCTCGCACCGGTCCGATGCAGACGGTCGGTCTCGACCGCCTCCTCGATCAGCGCGGTGTACGGCTCGATCACCGCGGCGTGGTACCGGGCCAGTGCCGAGGTCAGGTCCGCGAGCGCGCCGTCGCAGCCCTCCGCCAGCGGACGTGTCCACGACGGAGTCGGGTTCACGCCCGCGAGCAGCTTCAGCTCGTCGCGCAGCCGGTCACGCGGTGTCGCTCGGATGGCCTCCAGGGCCGCACCGAGACCGTCCGCACCTTCCGGCGGCGTCAGAAAATCCGGGAAGTACGGCCCGAGCGGTGAGAGCACCGCGAGCAGCCGCACACCCGAACGGATCACCTGTCTGTCGCCGTCGCGGCGCACCGAGCGCAGCCACGGCCCCAACAGGACACCGCTGTCCTCTTCGGTCAGCCTCAACCGGCTGAACACCATCTCCCAGAGCGGATCGACCCTTTCCGCTATCTGCGTACGCGCCAGATCACCAGTGGAAAAATGGATGCGCAACACAGCAACCTCCCCAGGCCCAGGTCACCGTGAAGAACATTACCCGCGATCAGCCGCAGGGGCCGCTGCTCCACTGGTGCGACCTCACCTGGTAAGTGCCCGCGAGGTCGCCCTTCTGCCCCTGCCGGGCGCAGCCCATGCGGTTGGTGTAGCCGGCGTTGCGGTAGAACACGACTCCTGTCACCGAGGACGTGCCGCGGTTGTAGACGGACCTGATCTCCGTGGTCGTCGACCACCTGCACTGGACGGAACCGGCTGTCCAGTCCGGGTCCGCCACGTCCCACATGCAGCGGCCGCCCGTGCCGCCGAAGCCGTTCCAGAAGCAGACGTTGCCGGTGTTGCACTCCCAGGCGGTCAGCGGCTGACCGGTCTCGGTGTCGTAGGCCGCGGTCACCGCCGCGGTTCGCGCGACCGGAGCCGCGACCCCGACGACCACGAGCAAAGCGACGGGAAGAGTTGTCAGGAATACACGTCGAACGAACTTCAAGGATTCATCCCACCCCGATGAAACGAGTTCGGCCGACCTCACTTTAGGCAGAGGGAGGAAGCCAGGAAAAGCTGTTGCTCCGAGGTGCAAAAGCCCATTTCACGACCGTCGGGTGTACCTGTGTTTCACGCCCACCGGGAAGTACTCGGGGTCGCCCGCGGCACGCAGCACCACCTCGGGCAGCTGCCGTTCGGCCGGGACGTAGTGCGCGAACTCGCTGTTGAGCCGCCGCAGCTCGTCCCGGATCGACGACGCGATGGCGTGCGGGTCGGCGGTCCGGCCGGGCGCTGTCTCGACGGTGATCCGCAGGACCCGGTCGCGGTCGGCGTCCTCGACCGACTCGATCACGAACTTCCCGGTCACCGTGTCGCTGATGCCCGGCTGTTCCAGCCCGACCGTCACGTTCTCCGGGTACACGTTCGCGCCGAAGAACGACACCGTGAACAGCGACCGTCCGAACAGGAACACGAACGGCAGCGACGGTCCCGGCGGAGGAGTGAAACCGTGCCCGGCGCAGTACTCCAGCAGCTCGTCGTGGCCGAGAACCCCGCCCTCGTCGGCGATCCGGTAGCGGATCAGCGGAATCCCGCCGTCCGCCGTGAACACCAGCGTCCCGTCGTGCACCTCGAAGAACCGGCTCGCCGGGTCGTACTGCACGAGCGTCGGCAGCCGTGAGTCGCCGAAGACCTCGCGCGCCAGGTCCGGGCGCAGCGCGAAGAACCGGCGGATGCCCACCGACAGCACGGTCTCGTTGCCCAGCACCCCGGAGTCCGCTGTGCCGTAAAGGGAAGCGACGTCCCGCAGCGGGTCCGCGATGGCCGCCCGCTGACACACCAGGTCACGCCACTGCTCGCTGAACACCTCGCCGGCCAGCACCAGCTTGATCGAGTACGCCGCCCAGTCGACGCCGGGAGAGTCGATGACGTCCTTGAGGAACGGCGGATACCCGAGCAGCACGACCTGGTCGAAGTGCGGTGCCAGCTCCGGCAGCACCCGCAGGATCTCGGCCTTGTTGTTGCCCGGCGCCACCACGGTGATCGGGCACCCCTTGGCCGCGAGATGCCGGACGCACGCCTGCGTGAACAGCCCGCCGACCCACGTGCCGAGCGGGAAGCACACGACGGCCAGCGTGGTCCGCTCGTCCGCCCCGAACCCGTCCACCATCACCTGCTCGAACCGCCGTGCCACGTGCAGTTCGTCCTCGAGCGCCCGCGGCCAGACCGTCGGCCGCCCGCTCGACCCGGACGACACCGCGATCATGTCGCAGCTCGCCAGCGACCCGTCCCGGCACAGCTCCGGCAGCGGGTACCGCTCGTGGTAGCTCGGCTTGTCGAGCAGCGGCAGCCGCTGGAAGTCCTCGAACGTCGTGATCGAGGACGGCTCGACGTCCTGCTCCCGCAACAGGGTCCGGTAGGCGGGCACGGTCGCGGCCGTGTGCTGGAACAGGTCGAGCACCCAGCTCGCCGACCGGGGTTCGGAGGGCGCGAAGAAGGAGTCGAACGCCTGGCGCACGCGGGTCTGCCGGCTGCTGTCCATCAGCCGAGCCTATCCATCCAGACGCGGATCGCCGCCGCTGTGGCGGCCGCGTGCTCGGTGAGCACCGTGTCGTGGTCGCCGGGGATCTCGACGGTGTCGTGGGGCAGTGGCCAGCGCGGCCGCCAGTCCCGGTCCGGGTCGATGTCGAGCATCTCGCGCGTCGGCCCGGCCTGCAGCAGCAACGTGGGCACCGGCGACGGTTCGGGCTGCCAGCCGTCGAAGATCCGCACGTAGCCGCCGCCCGCGAGGACGGCCGCGTCGCTGACCGCGTAGTCCTCCGCGCGGCCTTCGCCGGTCACCAGCGCCAGCGCGCGTTCGTCGTCGCGCCGGAGAACGCCTTCGTCGGTCTCGATGAGGACCACGCCGGTCGCGCCTGTCTTGCTGCCGACCGCATGGGCGACCACTCCGCCCAGGCAGTGTCCGATGAGGACGGTCGGTCTGCCCGCGGCGATCTTGCGCACCGCTTCGGCGTGCGACTCGACCAGCGTTTCCACGTCGGCCGGGATCGCCGCGCTCTCCCCGAACCCAGGGTAGGGGAGCAGGAACATCTCGTGCTCGAGCCGCTCCGCCAGTCGAAGCGGCGCCTGCTCGCCGGGGGTGAGATAGCTCGGCACGTACACCAGCAGCGGGTCTTCGCCTGTCGCGATCCTGCGCGGCGCAACGGGTTCCGGCGAGGTGGAGGCGGGCAGGGCGTACGAGGCCAGGAACCGCATGGCCATCGCCTCGTACGGGCCCTTCTCCGTGAGCACCCGGTGGTACAGCGCCGCGAACCCCTGCGGCCTCGGCGGCGCCGTCGTGGCCAGAGCCTCCTGGACGTGCGCGGTGAGCCGCGGCAACGTCGGGTGGTCGAAGACGACCGTGGCGCTCAGCTTCAGTCCGGTGGCCGCGTTGATCCGGTTGCGCAGCTGCAACACCGTGAGCGAGTCGAACCCGAGCTCGGTGAAGTCCTTGTCCCGCGGAAGGGACGCGGGATCCGGGTAGCCGAGCACTGCGGCGAGCTCGGCCTGGATGCCCTGGCCGATGTCGTCCCAGCTCGCTTTCTGTTGCGGGACAGGTGGTTCCAGCAGGATCGGCACCAGCACCGGTTCGCTGCCGCGCAACGCCCGGTCGAGCGCCGCGAGTCCGATCTCCGGACTCATCGGGATCACACCGTCGTGCGGCAGGTCCGATCCCATGCCGGACTCCGTGTCCCAGAGCCCCCAGGCCAGCGACTTCGCCGGCAGGCCGCGTTGTGCGCGGTGCCGTGCGAGGGCGTCGAGGAACGAGTTGGCGGCGGCGTAGTTCGACTGCCCCGGCCTGCCCAGCACGCCGGAAGCCGAGGAGTACAGCACGAACGCCGACAGGTCGAGGTCCGCTGTCGCCTCGTGGAGGTTCCAGGCGCCGTCGGCCTTGGGCGAGAAAACCCTGTCGATGCGTTCCGGTGTCATCGTGTGCAGCACGCCGTCGTCCAGCACTCCGGCGAGGTGGAACACCGCCCGCAGCGGCGGATCGCACTTCACCACCTGGTCGACGGCGGCCCGGTCGCTGACGTCGCACGCCACAGCGGTGACATCGCAGGTGAGGTCCTCCGCCCACGCGGGTTTCCGCCCGCTCCTGCTCGCCAGCACGATGTGCGGTGCCTCGAGGTGCTTGGCCAGGATCTCCGCGAGCGCGCTCGTGCCGCCGGTGATCAGCACGGTGCCGTCGAGCGTGGGCAGCTCCCCGTCAGGTTCCGGCGCCGGCGCCAGTTTCGGTGCGAGCAGGACGTGATCTTGTATTGCGACCCGCGGCTCGGTGGTGACGTGCAGCTTCGAATCCCCGCGCAGGTCGACGAGAGTGACGCTGTCCGGCTGTTCGGACTGGGCGCTGCTCACGAATCCCCACACCGCGGCGGCGGCGAGGTCGGGGTCGTCGCTCGTGGCGTTGTGCGTGACCACGACCAGACGTTCCTGGGCGGTGGTGAGCCGGTCGAGCGTGGCGGCGAGCAGAGCCCGCACATCGCCTTCGACGGTGGCGGTGTCGAAGACCTCGTACGCCCCGGGAAGTGGCGGCGGGGTGACCGGGGCCCACTCGATGCGCTGCACCGCGTTCGCCTGGATTCCGAGCGGACGCGTCACCAGTGACTCGACGCGGGCCACCGCCCGTCCGCCGAGATCGGTGACAACGACCCGCAGCTCGTCCTCGGCGAGCCGGGTGAGGTGCACCCGAACCGCGTCGGCGTGCCGGTACAGCTCAACCCCGTTGAACGCGAACGGAACCCGCACAGTGCCCCTTGGTTCGGCCAGCAACGCCGAGTGCAACGCGGCATCGAGCACGCACGGCATCGCCCCATCGGGCAGGTGCACGTCGGCGAACACCTCGTCCCCGCGCCGCCACAACGCCGTCACGCCCTGAAACGCCGGCCCGTAGTGATGACCGAGCGCGGCAAGACCCTCGTAGCTGACCGGAACAGGTTCAGCTCCCACCGGTGGCCACGGCACGAGCTCGCTCTTCGGCTCGGTGGACGCGACAGCGGACGCGCTGACGTGCCGCGTCCACGGCCCTATGCCCGAACGTGCCCAGATGGTGACCTCGCGGTCCTGGTCGACGAGCACCTGCACCTGTGCGTCGCCGTTGAGCACCAACGGTTCGTGCACGACCAGGTCGTCGAGCCGATCACCGGTCGCCTGCCACGCCAGCTCGATGAACGCCGTCGCGGGAACGATCACGTTCTCGCCGATGCGGTGGTCCGCGAGCCAGGGCTGGTGCGCTGTAGAAAGAACAGGCTCGGACGACCTGGTGCCCGGCCGCAGCCAGTAGCGTTCCCGCTGGAACGGGTACGTGGGCAGGTCGATCCGCCGACCGCCCGTGAACGCCGCCTTCCAGTCGACGTTCACGCCGTGCACGTGCAACGTGGCCAGCCCGTCCAGTACGCCACGAGACATCGGCACGAACACCCCGTCCGCGGACTGCTGGGCGAGCGCGGTGAGCGTGGCGGCCGGTCCGACCTCGACGAACACCGTCGTGCCCGCACCACGCACGGCATCGGCGAACAGCACGGTCTCCCTGGCCTGGCGCACCCAGTACTCGGGCCGGATGAGCGCCTCGGACTCCTGCCGCCCGGTCAGCGTCGAAACGAACGGAATGTCCGGCAGCCGGTAGGTGATGGACTCCGCGACCTCCCGGAACTCCGCCAGCACGTCGTCGAGCAGTTCGGAGTGGAACGCGTAAGTTCCGGGCAGCCGGGTGCCTTCGATCGCCGCCACGGCTTCCTCGGTGCCGGAGAACACGATCGACCTGGGTCCGTTGACCGCCGCGATCGACAACCCCTTGTGCGCGGCTTCCTCCAGGGACATCCGGGCGGCGACCATCGCGCCGGGCGGCATCGAGGCCATGGCCTTGCCGCGGGCGGTCACCAGCCGGACCGCGTCGGGCAGGGACAGCACGCCGGCGACGTGCGCGGCGGCCAGTTCGCCGATGGAGTGGCCGATGACGTTCGCCGGCCTGATGCCTTGGGACGCGAGCAATGCGCACATCGCGACCTCGTAGGCGAAGAGCGCGGGCTGGGTGTACTCGGTGCGGTGGACCAGTGGCCCGGCGATGGCCTCCGCCAGCGGGACTTCCAGCGCGAACTCGGCACAGACCGCGTCGAACGTCTCGCGGAACACCGGGAACGCCTGCGCGAGCTCGGCGCCCATGCCGGGTTTCTGGGAGCCCTGGCCGGTGAAGAGGAAAGTGGTCTGAGGGTCGCGGAGTGCGGACGCCTGGACGACGGCGGGGTTGTCGACGCCGCGCGCGAGGTCCCGCAATCCAGCGAGCATGTCCCCGCCGGTCAGAACTGCCGCTCTCCGCCCGAGATGAGCCCTTGTCGTGGCCAGCGACCAGGCGACGTCCAACCCGGACTCGTCCGTCACCGCGTCGACGAGTGCTGCGGCGTGAGCCCGCAGGCCCTCCTCGTCATCACCACTGACCAGCCAAGGAGCCGCGAAATCCGCACCAGCCAGGCGTTCCTCCGCCGGTGGCTCCTCCACGATGATGTGCGCGTTGGTCCCGCTGATCCCGAACGACGAGATCCCCGCCCGGCGCGGTCCGTCCGAGCTCCACGGCATCGCGTCCGCCAGCAGCCGCACCCCGGTCCACTCGACGTGTGGCGACGGTTCGTTGGCGTACAACGACTTCGGCAGCATCCCGTGCCGCATCGCCCACATCACCTTGATCAGCGACGCGACGCCCGCGGCCGCCTGCGTGTGCCCGATGTTCGACTTGACCGACCCGAGTAGCAGCGGCCGTTCGCGGTCAGCGCCATAGGTGGCGGCCAGCGCGGAGGCCTCGATCGGATCGCCCAGCGTCGTCCCCGTGCCGTGTCCCTCCACAACGTCCACATCAGACGCTCGAAGCCCCGCATCGGCCAGCGCCCGCCGGATCACGTCCTGCTGCGCCAGGCCGTTGGGCGCGGTGAGGCCGTTCGACGCGCCATCCGAATTCACCGCCGATCCGCGCAACACCCCGAGCACCGGATGCCCGTTGCGCCGGGCGTCGGACAGCCGCTCCAGCAACACCAGCCCCGCACCCTCGCCCCAGCCGGTGCCGTCGGCGCCCGCGGAGAACGATCGGCACCGGCCGTCCGGCGAGAGCGCCCGCTGCTGGCTGAACGCCACGAACGGCCCCGGCGTGGCCATCACCGTCACGCCACCCGCCAGTGCCAGCGCGCATTCCCCGTCCCGCAGCGACTTCGCGGCCAGATGCATCGCCACCAGCGACGACGAGCAGGCCGTGTCGATCGTCAGCGACGGTCCGCGAAGCCCCAGCACGTACGAGATCCGCCCGGACGCCACGCTGCCCGTCGACCCCAGCGCCAGCTGCGACTCGATGCCGTGCCCGTCGACCCGTGCCGCGTGGTCGTTGTGCATCAGCCCGACGACCACGGCGGTGTCGCTGCCGTGCAACGAGGTCGGCGCGATCCCGGCCCGTTCGACCGTCTCCCACGCGACCTCCAGCAACAGCCGTTGCTGCGGGTCCATCGTGATCGCCTCGCGCGGCGAGATCCCGAAGAACCCGGCGTCGAAGTCCGCCGCGTCGTGCAGGAACCCACCGCGCCGCACGTAGGTCTTGCCCGCCCGGTCCGGCTCCGGGTCGTACAACGAGTCCGTGTGCCAGTCCCGGTTCACCGGGAAGTCGCTGGTCGCGTCCACCCCGTCCGCCACGAGCCGCCACAGCTGCTCGGGCGACTGCACGCCACCGGGAAATCGGCAGCCCACAGCGACGATCGCGATCGGCTCGGTTTCGGGCAGCGCCGCGGCAACGGACGCCGTGGAGCCGTGCGACAGCGACGAGATGTACCGGGCGACCGCGGCCGGTGTGGGGTGGTCCCACACCAGCGTCGCGGGCAGTCGCAGCCCCGTCTTCACGCTCAGCCGGTGCCGCAACGTGGTGCCGTCCAACGACGTCATGCCGGTGTCGGCGAAGGCGGCGGTGGCGTTGATGCGCGAGCCGCGCAGGACGGCGACCTCGTCGAGAACGAGTGCCTCCAGGGCCGCGACGGACATCCCGGCGACCGCCGGCTCCTCGGAGAGCGACTCCCGGAGCACGTTGCGCCGCGCCTTGCCCGAAGCGGTGCGCGGAATCGCCTCGACGAACCGCACCTCGTCCGGAACCTTGTACGGCGACAACACCTCCGCACATGTGCGGAGCAGCGCCCGTTCGTCCGCCGAGCCGACCACGAAGGCCACCGGCACCTCGCCGAGCACCGAGTCCGGCTGCGCGACGACGGCCGCGTCCCGCACGCCGGGAAGCCCGAGCAGCACCGCCTCGACCTCGACCGGGTCGACGTTCTGACCGCCGCGAATGATCAGGTCGCCGACCCGTCCGGTGATCGTGAGCAGCCCGTCGTCGAGCCGGCCGAGATCGCCCGTCCGGTACCAGCCGTCCTGCAACGCCCTGGCCGTCGCCTCGGGCCGCGAGTGGTAGCCGGAGAACAGCCCGGGACTGCTGACCTGGACCTCGCCCTCGACGATCCGCACGGACACCCCGGGAACCGGCGGCCCGTTGGTTCCCAGTTCGCCGTCAGGCAGTTCGACGCTGATCGCGCCACACGTCTCCGTCGAGCCGTAGAGGTCGAGCAGGGGAGCACCGAGCGCCGCTCGCACATCGGTTCGCAGCTGGACATCGCTGGGCGCACCGGCGGTCAGGCAGAAGCGCAACGACGGCGCCGGAGCAGGCGAGGTCTCCAGCAGCATCCGGTAGGTCGTCGGCACACCGGCGAGCACGGTCGGCTCGTACTCGCTGATCAACCGCTTCAGCTCACCGGGCTCGACCCGGCCGCAGATGCGCGCGTGCGCTCCCAGCGTGAGCACGCCGAGAATGCACATCGTGTGCGCCCAGCTGTGGGACACGGGCAAGGGCCACAACAGCCTGTCCTCATGAGACATCCCCAGCACGGGCCCGTAACAGGCCGCGGGCGACCACAGGGCCGCGCCCAACGTGGACACCGCACCCTTGGGCGCGCCGGTGGTGCCGGACGTGTAGAGCATCCACGCGGGCTCATCGAGCCCGAGGTCGTCGCGCGGCGGCCCCGCGTCGGCGGTGGCCAGCGCCTCGAAGGACTCCTCCGTGACGATCCGGGGCACCTGGCCGCGCAGTTTCGGGAGCTGACGGCGGTTGGTGATCAGCAACTCGGGCGCGCAGTCGTCCAGCAGGTACCGCAGTTCGGCCTCGGTCGCGGAAGGGCTCAGCAGAACCCCGACAGCCGATGCCCGTGCCACCGCCAGCACCGCCTCGACCAGCTCGACGCTGTCGTCGAGCAACAACGCCACCCGCGCGCCACGCCGGACGCCGAACCCGGCCGCGAGCCGGGCGGTCCGATCCGCGAGTGCGGCCCAGGTGACGCTACGACGGCTGTCGCTGTAGGCGTCCCGGTCCCCGCGCAGACGTGCGTTCTCCCCCAGCAATGCGGAAATGCTCACCGAAATACCTCCCCGCATTCGACCGTAGCGCAACGAACGTCGCTATAGCTTCAGTGTTGACTGAAATCAGGCCGAAACCGGAGAGTGAGGCACGCGATCACCACACCGTCACGAACTACTGCAGCTGTGGACGGTGCTCGCTGGCCGCAGAAATCCTTGGCACAAACGAAGAGCGGACCGGGCGTACCGGTCCGCTCTTCGCAGCGAGGCTCTCACCCGGCGATCTCGGTTGGCTTCGGCCCACCGACGTTGTCCACGACGACGCTCTTCACGAGTTTGCCGTTGAAGAACACCGTCGCGGAGCCGTTGTCCCTGGTCTCCAGGGACAACCGGGCCACGGTGCCCTTGGTCATGGCGAGCTCGATGTCCTCGAGGACCTGGGCGGTGCTCGCGGCGTCGACGATCCAGGTGTAGCCGTCGATGGTGACGTACCAGTTGGTGCTCTCGGTGCTGGCGGTCATGGTCTCGTCCTCACGGTCGGGGGTTCTGCCCTGTTCCTGACGGACCGCTGTCGACGGTGACGGCGCAGCGGAAGGTGAAGTCCTGGGCGCGGACGACGAACGAGCCGGGCATCCGGTCGGTGACGGTGTTGCGGTAGACGCCGGTCGCCTTGTCCAGCACCTCGCCGAGGGCCTGGTGCGCGCTGTCGACCATTGTGGACACCTCCGCGCCGGTCGGTGCCGCGTGCCGGAGCAGGGTGCCGAGGTCGGGGAGGTCCTGGCCGTTGGCGGAGATCCAGACGGCGATGTCGAGCTGGTCGTGGGCGTCGCCGCGGAAGACCGGGATGCCGGACAACGCGAGGCCGGCGCCGTCGGTGATGCCGCTGAAATGTTCGGTGCGGGTGTGCAGGGTGGGCCGGCCGGTCGAGTCGCTGGTGATGACGAGCGCGTCGAGGCGCACGTCGGTGTCGCGTGAGGATCGGTTGTGGTGCGCGACGAGTTCGGAGAGCGACAGCGTCACGGGGGTTCTGCCGATCGGCTTCACCGCGCCGTCCACGGGCCGGTCGTCCACCTGGAACTCCGCCCGTTCCGGTGTGGCGGAGTCCGGGGCGAGGTCGAAGTCGATGGAGTGGACGGCGAACCGCACGGGCCGCCCGATCGGCGGGGTGATGTCGCGCTTGTGGTCGGGGGACAGGCCGAGCAGCGAGAGGTGGTGTTCCAGCTGGGACGGGTCGTCGGCGCGGCAGCCCCGGAATCCGCGTTGCTCCAGCATCCTGGTCTCGGTCGGTTCCTCGGTGACGAGCACGAGGATCGTCTCCTGGCGCGGGCCGCCGCCGGGCACGGTGTCCGGCCAGCCCACCCGCAGGCCGGGCAGGCCGGCGAACATGTCGTCGGCGCCGAAGACGTACTTGACGCCGGGGTCCAGCCGCACGCCGAACGGTGAGGCCGTGTGCAGGACGGAGATCTTCGCGGAGACGCCGATGTCCAGCAGTGACACGTACACCGTGTCGTGGCCGTCGTTGCGGACCTCGACGCAGATCGACTGTCCGCTGTGGATGGTCGCGCCGGACAGGGGGAGCCGGGTCGTGACTCCGCGCACCACACGGGAGAACGCGATCGACACCGGTGTGGTCAGGGCGAGTCCGGCGGGCTCGGTGAGCCGTTTCAACGCGTGGGCCCGGCCCAGCCTGGTCAGGTCGCTGACGAGCTCGGTGGTTCCGGCGGCGTCCTGGGTGCGCGGGGCGTGCAGCGGGCCGAGGTCGTCGTGCACGGTCAGGCCGTCGTCATTCGCCTCCACGCGGACGGCCTGCGCCGAGTCAGGAGTCGCGAGCTGGACGTAGGGAACGGCGTCGACGACCGAGGCGAGCTCGTCGGGCAGGTGCACCGGAAGCGCGGGGAGGGCGGTGCGGACGAGATGCGCGCGAGCCCCCATTGGCAGTTCGGTGGCGGGGACCAGTCGCCCGTACGCGGCCTGGGCGTCCACGCGGTCGACGAGGACGTCGCCGAGCTTGCGGCGGTCGTCGGGGACGGGGGAGTCGTCGGGCATCACGGCGAACTGGTCGCCGCGGCGCACGCCGGTGAGGGTGGCGCCGGTGATCCGGGCGATGCCGTCGCGGCCCAGGGAGACCGGGAACGCGACGAGCGGTTCGAGCTCGTCGGTGCTGAACACGATCCGCTGGGCGGGGCCTTCCACCTCGGGCCGTTGTCCCGTCCAGACCGCGAGAACCCGTTGCCGGACGCGGTCTGCGACGGTGGCCCAGGACGCGTTCAGGCCGCTGTCGCGCAGTTCGTCGAGAGTGCGGGTGAGCGCGTCGGTGAGGTAGCCCATCTGCTCGCCGTCGGCGTTCGGTGCCTCGAAGGCGCGTTGTTCTGGCGCGCAGGCGACCATGCGGACGGCGTGGGGGTTGCCGGGCGAGCTCCACAGCTCGACGGCGAGCCCTTCGGCGCGCAGGTTGTCGAGGTGGGTCTGGACGAGGTGGGCGTTCACCGCGCGGGGCAGGCCGCGCACCTTCTGGCCCTCGACGCGGGACATGTGGCCGGCGTGGCAGCAGTCGAGCACGACGGTGACGTTGGTCGTGCGTTCGGTGAGCCTGGCCAGCAGGACGGACAGTTCGGGCGCGGTGATGTAGCGGAAGTCGGTCTCGGTCGTCTCGTCGTGGTCGGTGGGCACGATGAGCTGCAGGGATCCGGGTCCCGGGGTGCCGTGGCCCAGTTCGGGGTCGGGTGCGTAGCCGCCGTGCCCGCTGTAGAAGATGACGATCGCGTCGTCGGGCTGGGCCTGGCTGATGAGCTTTTCGTAGGCGTCCAGGATCTCGGCTCTGGTGGCCTTCTCCCGTTCGCATCGGACGGACGTGAAACGCCAGCGCGCCAACGCTTTCTCCATCGCGTTGACGTCGTTCTCGACGCCGATCAGACCGTCTGTGGCCGAGCCTATGAGCAACGCTTTGCGCGCCATGATTCCTCCCAGTGGGCGTGCCGGGGTCTCAGTCGTCGAACAGGCCGATGGCGCGCACCTTGGCGATCGCCTGGTACTTGTTGTCGACGCTGAGCTTCCGGTACGCGTTGTGCAGATGTGTGCCAACGGTGTTCTTGGTGATGTAGAGCCGGTTGGCGATCTCGTTGTTGGTGAGCCCTTCGCAGAGCCACCGCAGGACGTCGAGCTCGCGTTCGGTGAGGCGGAACGCGTGGCGCTCGGACGGGGCGGTGCGCGGCTGCAGCCGGTGGGTGCGGCGCAGCTTGACGATCTCGGTGGCCAGCGGTGCCGCGCCGAGCTGTTCGGCGACGTCGGCGGCTTCCTCTGAGGCTTGTGCGGCAAGCTCTTTCTCGCCTGCCCGCACGGCGGCGGCCGCGAGCCGGGCGAGGGCCTGGGCCATCGGGTACGGGCGGGCCAGCGCGCGCCATCCCTCGGCGACGGCGTGCCAGGTGGCCGGGGTGTCGACGCCCTTGTACCGGTCGCCTTCGGCCGCGCACCAGGCCGCGAGGACGGAGGACTCGTCGTCCTCGGCGCCGGCGGAGGCGGCTCGTGCCAGCAGGTCCTCGACGATCAGCGGCAGGTCGGGGACATCGCTCCCGTCGGCCGCGATGCCGAGGCCGGACGCGCACAGCTGCAGGACGAGGAGGTCGTCCTCGCGTCCGGCGATGGCCTCGATGCCGTGCCGCACGGTCTCCAGCGCGGCGGCGGTGTTGCCCTGGCGGGCAGCGAGTTCGGCAAGACACCGGTACAGCGGGCTGAGGAACTTCGGTTGCGCGCTCGGGTGGTTGCGGACGCTTTCGAGCAGATGCCCGGCCTCGGCGAACCGGCCGGTCGCGATGTCCATCTCGGCCTTGGTCAGCCGCTGGAACGTGGTCTCGCGCGCCGGGTGGTACCGCAGGACCTCCCTGATCAGCTGGTCCGCCTCGTCCCAGCCGCCGGTGAGGAAGAGGGTGGCGCAGGCGTTGTTCGCGAGCAGGCCGGCGTGCCGCGAGCCGAGCACGCCGAGTTCGCGGCTGCGGTCCAGGGCGGCGCGGAAGATCTCGACGGCCTCGGCGACGTGCCCGGCGCGTTCCAGGCACACGCCGAGGTTCGCGCTGGCTCGCAGCATGTCCTCGAGGTGGTCGGTCTCCTCGGCGATCTGCTTGGCCTGGCGCAGTTCGGTGACGCCTTCGTCGTGCTCGCCGAGCAGGACCCGCGCGAGTCCCGAGCTGTTGCGGGCGCGGCCGACCTCGGCGGCGGCGCCTGCTTCGTGCGCCTCCTGCTCGGCCCGGCGGGCCATCGCGAGCGCCTCGGTGTAGTTGCCGATCTTGACCTGCGCGGTCGCGAGGGCCGACCGCGCGCGGGACCCGGACGCGCTGGCCGGGCCGGTGCTCAGCAACCGGTGCGCTTCCTGGTACGCCGCAACGCTTTGCGCGTCGAACCCGGCTTCCCACCGGTAGTTGCCGAGCCGTTCGTGCAGGACGCCGTCGAGGGGTGAGTGCGCGACGGCCTCTTCCATCCACGCCACCGCGGGGCCGAGGTGTCCTGCCCAGCGCGCGGCATCGGCCGCGGCGGTGAGGATCCGGACCTTGCCGACCCTGGCGACCGTTTCGGCGTCGGGTTGCCGTGACCACAGGTCCAGCGCCCGCGCGTACTGGGCTTCCGCGTCCTGGAACGCCCGCACGCGCATCGCCAGGTCGCCCGCGACGACGGCGGCCCGCAGCGCCTCGGGTGTGCGGTCCGCGGCCGACCAGTGGTAGGCGAGCTCGGAGAGCACGTACGGGTTGTAGGCGACCTCTTCGGTGAGTGCCTCGGCCAGCGCGGCATGCAACCTCTTGCGTTCACGGGAACGCACTGTGTTGTAAGCGGTTTCGCGTAGCAGGGCGTGCTGGAAGCGGTAGGAGTCGTCGACTCGTTCTTCGACCAGGATGCCGTTGTCCAGGCACTCGGTGAGCGCCGCGTCGATCACGGCGTCCTCCAGCCCGGCGATCCTGGCGAGCAGCTCGTCGCTGACCCGGCGGCCCGCGACGGCGGCCACCCGCACGACGCTCATCGCGTTGTCGCCGAGCCGCATCAGCCGCGCGAGCATGAGGTCCGACAACGACTCCGGCACCTGCGAGTCTCCTCCGGCGGCCAGCAGCTGCTCGGTGAAGTACGGGTTTCCCTCTGCCAGCTCGAAGAAGTGGTCGGCCTGCTCCGGGCTCACCTGGCCGTCGCTGAGCGCGGCGACGAAGACGCGCGACTCCCAGGCGGTGAACGGTTCCAGGCCGATCTTGTGCGCCTTGCGGGTGAGCTCGGGTTTCGCGAGCTTGGTGCGCAACGGGTGGCCCGCGGGCAGCTTGGAACGGTGGCTGCACAACAACATCATGCGCTGGTCGGACGACGTGAGTGCGAGGTAGGCGAGCAGGTCGAGGGTCGCGGTGTCAGCCCACTGCACGTCCTCGAACACGAGCACGAGCGGAGCCTGCACCCCGATGTGGTCCAGCAACCGCGACACAGCACCGAAAACGCGGGTCTGCGCGCCCATCATGGACGCGGTGGGCTCGGCGTCGGTGAAGTCGGCGATCAGCGCGCCCAGTTCGTTCCACGCCGGTCCGGCCAGCTGCTGGGCCTCGTTCTCGCCGCGCTGCCGCACGAGCAGCCGCAGCGCCTCGACGAGCGGGCCGTAGGGGATCACGCCGCCGTCGAGCTCCAGGCACCCGCCCGACAGCACGACGGCCCCGGACGCCCGTGCCCGGTCGCAGAACTCGCCGACCAGCCGCGACTTGCCGACCCCGGCGTCCCCGCTGACCACGACGAACGCGGGCGTGCCGTTCTCCACCTCACCCAGCAGGCCGGTCAGCCGGGTGATCTCGTAGTCGCGTCCGACGAGCCCTGCCACGTCATTCCGCCGTTCGCGCCGCGGCCCTCAGCGCGTCGGGCCACGGGTAGCGCGACGACACGTTCGCGACCGCCTTGCTCGCGTCCGCCACCGCCCACGCCGCCCGGCACACAGCGCGCAACGCCGTGAGATCCGCCCGGTCCTCGTCGTCGGTCACGGAGGCCAGCACCGCGTCGAACCTGCCCGCGAGCCCGGCGGCGACCCGCTCCAGCACACGGGCGTCCGCGTCGAGGAACGCGCCCAGCGAGCGCACGATCACCACTGCGGCCGCGTGGTCGGGTGGCACCAGCCGTGCCGCCGTGAGCAACGCGTCCGCCGCCGCGTGCAGGTCCGTCCCGTCGCCACCGCTGTCCAGCCGGTGGCGCAGGAACAACAGCACCGCCAGCAGGAACTGGTCCACCGCCTCGTCTTCCGGCGCGCAGTCCTCCTCGGTGTCGAGCACGGTCGCGGCGAGTGCGACCGCGTCGTCGACCACGGCCACCTCGGGTGTGGACGCTCCCGGCAGCAGCAACGCGCCCGCCGACTCCCACACAGGCGCGGCCAGCGTCAGCCGTTCCCGCAACGCCTTGCGCAGCGCGGGACGGCCGGGCGCCGGTTCCTCCTCCACCACGACCGGAGCCGCGGATTCGTCGTCCTGGACGTCGTCGGCGGTCATCACCATCACCGGGCGCACGGCCTGCGGCGAATGGAAGATCTTCTGCGTGTTGGCGTTGCTGACCTCGAACATGTCGTTGAGGTTGAACGCGCCGAAGCCCGGCTGGCTCGTCGCTGCCACCCTGGCCTGCATCTGCTGCAGCCGGGTGATGAAGTCGGTCATGCTGCCGATGTTGAGCACACCGGACGAGGAACCGAACATCACCCGGAACGCCTCGGCCATGTCGAGCATGAGCTGGCAGTGCTCGCGGGCGCTGAGGTTGGTCGACGGCTCGTCCAGCACGGCCCGGAAGCACGCTTCAGCGCGCTCGACGTCGGCCAGGAGGGCGGAGTTGGACTGTCCGCCGCCCAGTCCGATCATCATCACGGCCGTGAGCGCCGACGGGTTCATCGCCCGGCGGATGTACTGCGTGCCGAGGAGCATTCGCGCCATGTCGGTCTTGTGCTTCGCCAGGTGCTGGTTGCCGAGCACCTCCTCCAGGCATTCGATCGCGGAGCTCTCGTCCTTGCCGTCGTTGACGTAGTTGGCGCGATAGCCGTAAGCCATCCCGAGCATCACGCTCGCGCTGGCCCTGATCATGTCGTTCTCCGCCAGGTACCCGCGACCTTCCTCGAGCGCGGCAACGGCCTCGTTGAGGTCGGGCAGGGCACCCGGCGCGTGCAGTCCGTTGGCGCTGAAGCGTTGCAGCAGCGCCTGGCCGAGGCGGCACAGCGGGGAGGCGCGGACGGAGCCGGACGCTCTGGCGACCTCCGCGCGCAGCTGGTCGATGAGGGTGTCCACCGGCGACATGGGTTCCTCCTGTTCGTCGTGGTGTGAGTTCAGTGGCCGCCGTGGACGAAGCCCGCCCACGCGACGACGTCGTGGTGGTTCGCCTCCCGCGACGCCAGGGTGTCGGGCATGAGCGGGGGGCGTTCGCGCTTCGGGTCGAGCATCCAGAGCTGTGCCTTGCGCAGCGCGTCCCACGGCGGGAGGCCTTCCGCGCGCAGGTAGTGGTGGAAGACGAACATCAGCGCGGACGTCTCCTCGTCGGGAATCGCCCAGTGCGTCGACAACACCGTTCGCGCGCCTGCCGCGAGGAACGCCGTGCCGAGGCTGTAGGCCTCGTCGTAGCCGTGGATGGAGCGTCCGGTGTTGCAGGCCGCCATCACGACGAGGCCGATGCGTCGTTCCGGGACGGCCGCGAGGACCCGCATGATCTCGGCTGCGTCCAGTTCGCCCGGTCCGGGACCGGCAGGGTCGTCGGGTGCGAGCAGCAGCTCCGCCGTACCGCTGGACTCCCCGCCGCGGAAACGGCCGTGGCACGCGAGGTGCAGTGTGGTGCCCGCCTGGGGCGCGGTGTCCGCCAGCCACTCGCGGACCTCGGTGAACGTTCCTCTGCCCGACGGGCTCGTCGAGTTGTCGGGCCGGCGTCCCACGTAGCGGCCAGCCCGGTAGAACGCGTTGCGCACCGCGTAAGCCTCTTCGCGCGCCGCTGTGAGCGGGACGGCCGGGCTCTCCGTGTTCGGGTCGCCGACGACGAGAGCGGTCGACGTCGCCTTGATGCGGGACTTCTTGGCGTTCTCGCAGAACAGCCGCGCCGACACGGCCTGGGAGAACGCGGCCAGCTCGACGGCGTGCGTTCCGTCGGCCCGGCGCGCCGCCTGCCACGGGATGCGGGCGAGGTCGCCCATCGGGACCAGGACGATTCTCGGCTCGGTGCCGGGGATCGTGCGGGCGAAGTAGGTCTCCAGCAACGGCCCGATCGCGGCGTTCCACGCCCACTCGCACAGCGTCTCGACGCTCTCCCGCAGACCGGTGCCGGGCGGAGGCTCGATCTCGCGTGACCGGTCGGCCAGGGCGACCAGGTACCGCTCGACCTCGGAACCCTTGCCCACCTGGAGTTCCGGCAACGCCATCATCGCCGCCGGACCCTGCTTCGGCAGGACCACCAAGGCACCCGGCCTCATGTGGTCACCTGGGACGAGGTAGACGAGCGCGTCCGCACCGGCCGACGCGAGCGCGGTGCGCATCTCGCCGTGCGACGGCGGGTCCAGCAGGCCCGCCATCGACTCCGGGTTGCCCAGCACCGCGGTCAGCACCTCGCGGCGCAACCCCGCCGAGTCACGGCCCTCGCGTTGCCAGCGTTCCGCGAGATCGGGACGTCCCACGGCTTTCAGCCGCGCGGGCATGGCGCGCAGCTCGGTCTCCGCGAACAGCAGGAGCCCGCGGCCGGTGTCCAGCGCGCGCACGGCGTCGGTGAGATTGTTGGTCGACATGCACCGGCGTGCCGTCTCGACGGCGCTCATGGCGGCGTCCTTGATGGAGTGCCGCGTCTCGGCCGGGTCGGAATCGAGCAGTGCCCGCCACACGTAGCTGCGTTGCGCCGACAGGCCGAAGGTCACCGAGGCGCCCATGTCACCGAGGCGGTGCCCGACCGACGCCGCGACCTCGTTCGCCAGCGCCCACTGCGGATGGCGCGGCCCGTCCATCAGGGGCAGGCTGTGGGCGAGGAGCTCTCTCACCTCCTCCAGACCCTCGGTCGAGCCCGCCAGCTCCGAGCGCCGGAACAGGGCTATCGCGAGACCGTTGACGGCGAGCACGTGCAGCTCGCCGTCCTGGCTGAGCGCGACCGCCTCCCGGAAGTGGCCGATGCCCTCGTCGACGCGGGCGAGGTCGGTCTCCTCACCGCCGGCGAAGCACCCCGTGGCGGCCATCAGGTGCATCCTGGCCCGGTCGTTGGCCGAACCGTCGCCCGGCGTGGCGCGCGCCGTGTCCAGCGCGGCGTCGCGAGCGGCAGAGGTCGATGCCGGGTCGACCAGGTCGAGCAGCGAGGCGAACTCGTCCGTGGCCTTCGTGAAGCTCTCCAGGGTGCCCGTGTCGAACGGCAACGCGTCGGTCGTCTCCTGGAGCCTCTGCAGCAGCCCTCGCATCTCGACGGGGTCGAAGTCCCTCGACGCGACGGTCATGTCCTTCAGGAGGTCGCCGAACTCCCGGAGCTGAGAGGTGGCCGGGTGGTTCTCGGGCAGAGCGTTCACCTTCGTGCGGAGGGCGTCCGCGATGCGGGACATGCCCGCGGGTCCGTCCTCGGTCGCGGTGATCGTGTCCTGGGCGAAGGTGATCATCGACGTCACGGTGGGGAAGTCGCGGCCCACCTCGAGGAGGTCGGTGAGCTCCCGTTCCGCCGCCACGGGGTCGCGGAGCTCGTTGGAGGCCGCGGCGTGCATCAGCGACTGCGCCCGCACCGAGGCGCGCACCTGTGGCCAGATCACCAGCGACGACGGGACGTGGCCGACCATCCCCAGCAACTGGTCGAAGTGGGCCATGACGTCGGTCGGCGCGGGCCCGCCGCCGTTGGTCAGCGCGATGAGCATCGTGACGGCGAGCCGGCTGCGTTCCGGGTGGTCCTCGGGGAGCAGCGCCAGATCGGCGACGAACGCGGCCAGGTCCTTCTCGCGCAACGCCCGCGCGCCCGCGATGGCGGTTTCGCCGCGCGAAAGGATCTCGTCCAACTCGGTCATCCGGCGCTCTCCCCGGTGGTGCGACAGGTCCTGTCCACTACTGACGGACGGTGGCCACGACCCGGTCCACGGTCGCGTCGTCGGCGAGACCCGCGGCCACGAGCTCGTCGAAAGCGGGCAGGTCGAGCCCGGCGGTGCTGGTGCCGTTCGTGAACACCTGCAGCACGACGTCGACGGCGGCGGTGCGCGGGTTCTCGCCCTCGGCGATGCGGCTGCCGAGGGTGCGCACGGCGATGCTGGCCAGTTCGAACAGCAGCACCTCGTCGGAGGCGGTGGGCTGTGGGAGGTCGTCCGCGTCGGAGGAGGTCCGCTGGATCGGCACGGCCGGGTGCGGTTTGTGGCCCAGGGGACGCTCGACGTACGCCTCGTACCAGTTGGGGCGGGCGCGCATCGCGGCGAGCACGATCTCGATGTCGCGCACCACCTCCCGGCGCGCGGACTCGAAGTCACCGGTCAGCAGCGCGCGGCGTTCGGCCCAGCTGTCCACCGGCCACACCGAGGTGCTCGCGACGCCGTCGCTGCCCACGAACTCCAGCAGGTCGGTCGCGAGCGCGGTCAGCCGCGGGACCTCACCGAGCCGGGTCGCGAGCCAGCGCGGAATCCTGGGCCGCTGCAACGCACCCCGCTCACCACGCCGGCGCCGGTAGCCGTTCACCGTGGCGATCGTCAGCCGCCGGCGCACCCAGCCCTCCAGGTTGTGCACGGGCATGGTGGCGTTGCGGAACACGTCCTCCAACACGGCGTCCATGTCGTCGTGGAAGCGGTCGAGGCAGGCGTCGTCGAGGCGGAACACCGACCCCGCGCACCCGCGGTGGCCACGCGCCAGCTCGAACTTCCGCGTCAGGCACTGGAAGACGACGGGCTGCACGATCTCGTACAATCCCGCCCGCAACGCCCGCAGCTCGTCGCCCGACGCCTCGGCGGCGACCACGGCCAGCTCACCGGTGGCCGCGAGGTCCCGCACGAAAGCAGGACTGATTCCACTTCTGGTCATGAGATTCCACTCCCTGCACCATTGGGCATTTCGGCGTCGGGGAGTGAATGAACCTCCGACGCCGCGAGCCGGATTCGATCCGGTACTCGCGACGCTATGGATCTCGGTGCCAGACAAGCCATCAACCAGGCTTGATATCGTCAACAACCACTAGTCGAGAGAGGCTTCTGGCCGGTGATCTCAACCGCCTTTCGGACCCAACTAAACCGGTCGCCGACGATCTTCTCAACCTATGTCAGGTTTTTGGCACGGAATTGGAAAGCGACAAACGCGGGAATGCGTCAGGGACGCCAGCTGACGTCCTCGGGCCGCAGCCCCAGTGCCCGCAGCCGGCGTTCCAGAGCGGTCAGCGCACCCCGCCGGGGCACCCCGATCAGCCACACGCCGTCGGCGTCGGACCGCGTCTGCATCGGCGGGTGCTCCGGCTCGTGGTCGACGAACTGCTCGTAGCGCCGCCGCCCCAGGTCGGTCCGCAGCACCATCCGCTGGTTCGCCGACCCGCGCCAGATCAACGATGTCGGGCTCGTGACGTCGTAGCGACCGGTGACCAGCACGTCGGCGAGCGCGGCCGCGGCCAGCTGCGTCTCGTCCAGCTCGGACTCCTCGTACCCGGTGTAGAGCAGAACGTCCTTGCCCGGACTCGTCTCCCGCACCGCGAGGAGGAACTCCCGCAACGCTTCGGGCTGTTGCAACGGCTCGCCGCCGCTCACCGTCAGCCCGTCGGCGTCCAGTTCGGTCCACAACGCCACCAGGTCCGCGACCTCGACCTCGGTGCCGCCCGACGGGTTCCAGGTGTCCTGCGACATGCATCCCCGGCACGCCAGCGGACATCCCTGCGCCCACACGCCGAGCCGGGTACCGGGTCCCAGCGCGGTCACCGGGAAGTGCGTGCGGCTGATCCGCAGCGTGCTCATGGGAAGACCTCGCGTCGCAGGCCGCGTCGGTGCTCTACGGCTTCGGTGAAGCTGGGGACGCCGACGGTGTGGGTGATCCTCAGCGTGCTCACGGCACGACCTCGCGCCGCAGACCCCGCCGGTGCTGCACGGCCTCGGTGAAGCTCGGGTCGCCGACGGTCTGGGTGAGCGCGGTGAAGTAGGCCTCCTCGGCCGCCGCGTACGCCGCCCGCACGGCCTCCACCAGCGGCCGGGTGCCCTGGTCCTCGTCGCCCGCGTGCTCGGGGCAGATCCGGTCGATCAGCTCCTGGCGCTGCGCCTCGAACACCTCGCGCCGGCCCCGGTTCAGCGCGTAGGCCTCCTGGAACGGATGCCGCCGCGACAGCCCGAGCATGTACGCCATCGCGCCCGCGATCACCAGCCCGCCCGCGAACATCAGCACCACGGTCAACGGCGTGATGTGCAACGGTTCCAGGCGTTCCCGGTGCAGGCTCAGCACCGCCCCGCACAGGATCGCGAGCAGCGTCACCACCGCGATCCAGAACAGCGCGGTGATGATCACGACCAGCGGCAGCCGTCGTTCGGTGCCGGTCGCCTCCCGCGCCCGGACCAGCAGCGCGGCCAGGTGCGGCGCGGCCACCAGGAACACCGCCATCGCCGCCGACAGCGTCCAGATCGCCGCCGGGGCGACCTGGTCGATCAGGAAGTGCTCGAACACCAGGTGGTGCAACGGGGTCTGCGCCGCCACGAGCAGCAGCATGATCAGCAACCGCCACACCAGCCGCAGCGCGACGGTCTCGCCCTCCCACACCGGGTCGTCGTCGGGGATCTCGTCGATGCCGCGCGGCTCGGCGAGAGGCTGGTCGGGCATTGGTTCCCGCGCACGGGCCGTGGTCCTCGCGATCCTGTCCATCATGGACCGCGCCGAGCGCATGAATCGGCCCGCTTCCTCACTGCGCTCGCTCAGGTACCGCACGCGGGCGCTCGCGATGGTGTGGCGTTCCAGCGCCGACTGCACCGCCGCCTCCCGCAGATGCCGCAGGCTGAGCACGTAGGTCGGGTCGAACTCGGCGGAGCGGTCCTGCGCCGCGTCACCGAACGACCAGCTGTCCCGCACGTGCTCCCGCGCGTCCGCCACGCCCTGGGCCTGCGCCTGGGCGATCAGCACCGACGCGGGCGTGCGGGGGTCGACGACGGGCGCGGGCAACGGCGTGGCGTCCGGTGCCGGGCGCCGCCGGAACCAGCCGGGCGGTCCAGTGAGAGTGGTCAAGACGAAAGTCCTTGTCCGGTCAGGGGATCAGCGTTCGTAGAGCGTGATCGCGCCGACGGCGGCGCTCGCGGCGAAGCGGATCCGGTCGCCGCTGGCCAGGGTCCGGTTGAGCGAGTCGGGGAGCTCCTGATCGTTGAGGAAGGTCCCGTTCGACACCGCGAACGGCACGATCCACGCCCTCCCGTCGTGGTCGACGCCGACCGTGGCGTGCCGGCGGGAGACGTTCGGGTAGTCGCGGAACACCTGCCCGTGCGGGCCCTGCCTGCCGAGGCTCACGTTCTCGCCCGGCTGCACCTCCACCTCGCCCTGCGGGAAGCGGATGTGCATCGCGGGCGGGGTGAGCGAGCGGCGGCACTCCGCTTTGAGGCACTCGACGTTGGTCGAGTTCGGCGACTCCGTGCCACACCGCCAGCACACCGCGAGGGACCACGTCACCCGCTCCGGTCTGGTGCCACCAGGAGCGGGACTCGCCGTGGCTGTTGTGCCCGGAGCCGGTCCAGCGGTGGTGATCGGCTCGGGTGTCGTCTCCTCGGCCGTGACGAGCGGGCGGAAGTGGTTCTTGCAGATCGACTCGTCGTCGCTGAAGACCTCGGTGGGGTCCTGCGGGCATTGGCGGGTCATGACGTGCCCTTCTCGAACGACGTCCACAGCTGGGGCGGATGGCTGTCGTCTCCGGTCTGCAGCCCGGTGACCCTGACGCGGTCTCCTGGCTGGGCGTCGTTCTCGAACAGCTGCCGCGCCAACGGGTTGATGAGGTTGCTCTCGAGCGCGTTGCCGATGCCGCGGCCGCCGTTGTCCGGGTCGGCCGTGCACGCCGCCTCCAGCACCCGCGCGCCCTGGTCGGTGATCTCCAGCTCGACGCCCAGCTCGGTGTGCACCTTGCGCACGACGTTGCGCAGCTGGTTCGCGAAGATGCCGTTCGCGGTGCCGGGGCTGATGAAGTCGAACACGACGATGTTGTCCCCGAACCGGTTGAGCAGCTCGGGACGGCTCAGCACGGTGGTGAAGTGCTCGCGGATCGCGTCCTTGACCTTCTTCTCCAGCTCCGGGTACGGCATGCCGGGATCCACGATCCGGTCTCGGCGCCGGGTCTCCGGGTTCTCGACCATGATGCCGAGGTTGGACGTGAAGATCAGCACGCACTCCGAGAAGTACGTCGTCGTGCCCTGCCCGTCGGTGAGCCTGCCGTCCTCCAGGATCTGCAGGAACTTGTCCATCACCAGCGGGTGCGCCTTCTCGATCTCGTCGAACAGCACCACCTGGAACGGCTTGCGCCGCACCGCCCCCGTCAGCTCGCCGCCCGCCTCGAACCCGACGTAGCCGGGAGGCGCGCCGGTCAACCGGTCCGCGGCGTGCTGGGCGGAGAACTCGCTCATGTCGAACCGCAGATATGCCTGCGCGTCACCGAAGAGCAGCTCCGCCACCTGTTTCGCGAGCTCGGTCTTGCCGACACCGGTGGGGCCCGCGAAGAACAGCACGCCGCGCGGCCGCGAGTCCGACGTGTTCGCCTGCGCCCCGGACAACCCGAGCGCCGCGCGTTTGAGGATGTCCAGCGTCTTCGTGATCGCCCGGTCCTGGCCCTTGACCCGTTCGGCGATCACCGCCTCGCCCTTGATGATCTGGTCGCGCACACTGCTGCGCCGCCAGGGGTTGTCGTCGACGCCGAGCTGGTAGATCCGGACCGCGTCGGAGATGCGGTCCGCACCGAGACAGCGGTCCCGCGCCAGCAGGGTGATCCGCCGCATCGACTGCAACGTCATGCCGTCGGTGCGGTTCGCGAACACCTCGGCCGGGTCGACGAGCGTGCGCTCCTCGGTCCGGGCCTCGGGCAGCAGGGGCACGAGCAGCCGCGCCATGGCGAGCCGGTCCGCCAGCGCGGGCATGCCGACCGCGACCGTCCTGATCTGCTCCACCGACGCGGTGAACCACGCCGGCAGGTCGCGTTCACCGTCGACGAGCCACAGCACCGGGTTGTGCAGGGCGACCGTGCGAGGGCCGGGGAACGAGTGGGCGTTGGCGGTGCAGGCGAGCTTCTGGCAGTACAGGAAGAAGTCCCGCTCCTCGACGTCGAGCTGACCGGGCACGCGCACCATGCGGGCCGCGTAGTCGACGACGACGGCCACCCGTGCGGCCGGTGGCTGGGCGGCCGGTGCGGGCTGGGAGTTCTTGCCCCCGGTCTCGGCCGGAGGCTGCTCCGGGACACCGACGACCTTCGCGAGGTGGGTGCGCAGTCGTTCGAGAGTCGGGCGGCGGCCGACGACGTGGCCGCCCAGCACCCGTTCCGCGGCCATCAGCGCCGCCGGGTCGTTCGGCGGGTACACCCCGATGCCGTCGACCGGGTCGTAGGTGATGAGCGCCTCGAACCCGCTGGGGCGCAAGGCGTTCCACAACACGCGGTGCAACGACATGATCTCCGGCGCGCCCGACTCGCCGGCCACCAGGAACTCGTCGCGGAGGTTGCCGTGCAGCACGTACTGCGAGTGCACGGCCAACGTCCCGGCGACCTCCGAGGCGAACGAGGGCGCGGTGGGCTGCGTCATGTCAGTTCCCCTTCGGCATTTCTCTGGCCTGAGCGTTCGGGGCGTGGACCCGCGTGCTGTCCTGGCGGCTCTCGGACTTCGCCTGCACCGGCGCGTTGCGGTCCATCACGACCTTCACCCGGCTGCCCTCGATGACGAGCTTCTCGCCCGCCTGCTCGAGCGCGGTGGCGAACTCCGCGCACCGGGTCTCGTCGGTCAGCCGCGCGTCGGCACTGCGCGCACCGCTGGCCCGGACGACCCTGGCGTGCATGAGCCCGTTGCGGTCGACCCACACGTCGGCGGAGTGCTGACCGTTCCAGTCCTCTTTGGACAGCCGCAGGCCGACGGTGTTCTGCACGTCGAACGTCTCGTCGACGTGGTACCCGTCCTCCTCGAGGCAGTGGCTCACCAGTTCGCGCACGAGCTGCTGGCGCCGCGTCTCCTCGACCCACGCGAGCATCCGCAGCCCGCGGGTGCGGTCCTCGGGGCCGAGGTCGGCGGAACCGGCCACCACCTGCCGCAGGCGGTCCACGGTCTCGGCCATGTCGGCCGGAGGGTGGGGGAGCGGACCGTCCTCCAGGGACTCGAGCCAGCTCGCCGCGACCCTGCGCCTGGCCACCTTCGGGTTGATCACGTTGATGCGGGTTCGCATCTCGGAGACGTACATGTCGGCGTTGTGCGGCTGCAGCTCGGCCATTTCGGCCGCCTCCAGCACCGAGTTCCGCTCGGCCGTCGTCGCGTCCGGGTCGAGCAGCGCGAGCACCGAGTCCACGTCCTGCTGCGAGACGTCGGGCGGCGACACCGGTGCGGTGACGGCGACCTCGTAACGGCGGCGCAGCGCCTGTTCGTACCCCGCGAGCGCCTTCGAGGTCCGGTCGTCGATCTCCCGCGCGCTCACCAGCCCGAGCCGCAGCGGTGGCAGCTTGCCGTCGAGCTCGGCCTGCGCCTTCGCCAGCGCGATCTGGGCGACACGCGCCATGCGGGACAGCTCGGCGGGCTCGCAGCTCGACGACAGCTTGACCGGCGGCGGCACCGCGACGGGCACCCCGGCCTCCGCGACGCGTTCGCGCAGCAACCGGATGCGGGCGTTGACGGAGACGACGTCGGCCGCGGCGACCTCCCAGCGCAACGCCGCCTCGGCGCTGGCCTCGATCGCCGCGACCCTGGCCTCCACCAGCTCGCCCTGCTCGCCGATGATCCGCACCGAGCCCTCGATGGCCGCGCTCGCCGCCCGTGCCACCAGGATCGCGCCGCCGACGACCACGGCCGCGCCGATCACGATCGCCCCCGCGGCCACCGCGGGAACCACCGCCGGCGCCAGCACCAACCCACCTGCACTCATGTCCAACCTCCCTGCCGCATACCTGACGGACGACGTCACCCCTGGTTGACGATGTCCCTTTCCCGCTGCTCCTGCGCCCGCCACGCCAGGTACCGCTGAACCGTCCACACCACGACCAGAGCCGCGAGCACGAACGGTGTGAACACCGGCTGGAACACCGTCAGCGCGGCCAGAATCGCCAGCGCCACCAGCACCACCGGCACCGCGATCCCCCTGATGATCAGCTGCCGTGCCACCCGGCCGAGCACGATCCGGCCCGCCCCCAGCAACGAGTACGCGGGGTGGAACCGGTCGCTCGCGTCCCACGCGAGCAGCGACTCGGCCGTCAGCGTCACGGCCAGCGCCACCACCGTCGCGAGCCACGTGTCCACGATCTGCGCGTCGGTCGCCATCCAGGCGACATCGGCCACGGCCACCAGCGCGAACAACCCGACCGCGACCACCGCCGCCCCCGCGGCCGCGTACCCCAGCGCCATCGGCCGGTTCAGCCGCCGCGACGACTCGCGGTGCCACGCCGTCCGCCGCAGCCACTCCTCACGCGCACGCCGAGCCGCTTGTTCGGACTCGATCCGGTGCACCTCACGGGTCGCGTACGGGATGAGCGCGAGAGCGAGCCACTCGTGCTCGGGCCGGTTCGCGAGATCGGCGTACCAGGGCAGCCGCAGTGCCTGCCCGGAGCCGAGCTCCGCGGCGATCCTGCGGCGCGTCGGCTCGTTCGCCGTCGCCGCCAGCAACGCGAGCGCCAGAGCGTACTCGCGGCGTTCGCGCAGGATCAGGTGAATCTCGTGGCGCGCACCGAGGTCCGGCACCGCGCGGGCGAGCACGGTCAACCGCTCGAACTCGGCGTGCCACCGCGTCTGGACGCCGGGGAGTCCGTCACCGCCGCCGAGGCCGTCGCTGCCTGATCCCGTGGCGAGCAACAGCAGCAGGTCCCCGGCCCACAGCTCGCTCACGATCTCGCGCTCGGGCCCGTCGTCCTCCATCGCCTGCGCGGCGAGCTCGGGCAGCCGGCTGTGGGTGATGTTGCGTTCGCGGTAGACCGGCGGATGCGTGGGATCGATGTGCCGCAACAGATGCAGCAACCGGGCGTCGTCCGTCTCGCGCCTGCCCGCCCTGGTCTGCTGCGCGGAGGAACCGGGGAACTGCTCCAGCCAGGCGGTCAGCTCCCCGCGCCGGGTCCCGGAACCCTTCCCGTACAACAGTTCCCGCGAGACGTTCCACTGCCGGGTCATCACGGCCGCGAGCAGGTCCCGCTCGTAGTACTCCTCGCTGAGGAACACGTACGGGTTCCGCACGGCTTGCGCGCTCGCAGTCGGCGCAGGGTTCGCCGCGACCTGTGGCGACTCGCCGCCCAGCCAGGCGGCCACCTCCCGCGCACCCCACCGGGAGTCGTCGTCGTAGGTGAGCAAACCCTGGCACAGCAACGCGATCCGGCCGTCCTCGACACCCGTGACCGTCACCGGCCTGCGTGGGATGTAGGACCGCATGTTCTGCGCGCTCATCCCTTTGTACAACGGTTCGCCGGTCACCAGTTCCAGAACCGTGACGCCCAGCGCCCACCAGTCGATCGCCGGCGTGACAGTGCGGCCGCCGAGATACTCCGGCGCCATGTACCGCATCGTGCCGACAAGCGTTTCGGTCTCCTCGACGTGCATCAGTCCGGTCGGGACGTGGCAGCTCACGCCGAGGTCACCGATCACCACGTCCAGCGGTTCCAGCGCGCGGATCAGCAGGTTCGACGGCTTGATGTCGCGGTGCACGACCTGCGCGCCGTGCAATGCGGTCAGTCCCTCGGCGACCTGGCGCACGAGCTCGGTCAGCACCGGTCCGTCCACACCGGACTCCCGCTGCTCCCGCCAGCGCGCCACCGTGCCGCCCAGCAGGTGCTCCATCACCTCGTACGGCCGGCCGTCCTCGATCCCCGTCTCGTACAGGGCGACGACGTGCCGCGAAGTGCGTTGCTGAAGGAACTGTGCCGTGTGCCCGTCGAGCCCGGGACCGCCGTGGTGGACCTTGAGCACGCGCTGGTCACCGGAGTCGCGGTCGCGGACGAGGTAGACGTGCCCCTGCTGAGCCTCTTCTCCCGTCAGGTCCTCCAGGACCTCGAACCGCGCCTCCAGGCCCGGCGGCAGGGGCCGGCCGAGGCCGGACGTGAGGCGCGTCCGGCCGGGATCCAGCACGGTGACCGGCTCGTCGCGCGGCCGTCGTCTGCCGGGGTCGAGCGCGGTCTCCGCGTCCGCGAGCTCACCCGCCGCCCCGCCCGCCCGGCCGCGTCCGGGGTCGACCACCGTGACGTTCCGGGAGGTGTCCACGGCCTGCGGTGCTGTCATCGGCTCAGCTCTGGCAGGAGAGGTTGACGACGACGGACCTGTTGCGCGCGGCCGGTCCGGGCAGCAGCACACCGCCGGGACCCTGGTCGTTCTCGTGGTACTGACCGGAGAAACCGTCGCCGCGGGTCGTGATCCGGCCGGCGGCGACGCCCTTGGCCACCAGAATCGACTTCACCGTCTCGGTGCGGGCCTTCGACAGGTCTCGCGCCCCCTGCTCCGGCCCCACGGTCGCGGTGTTGCCGACCAGCAGGACCTTCTGCTGTCCCTTGGCGACCTGGTCCACGATCAGCTGCAGCGTGCTCTCCGCGGCACTCCGATCACGCAGCTCCGCCTTCTCCGGCACGAAACCGACGGAGTCGGCGTCGCGCAGCACCGTCGTGCCGCACGGCGGGGGCGGCTCCTCCTTCGGCAGCGGGATCTTGGCCACCGGCACGGTGGTGTCGAAGGCGTTGCGCCGCGACGCGATGTCCACCGAGTCGACGCACGCCGTGCCCGCCGCGGCCACAACGGCCTTCCACAGCTCGACCACGCGTGCGCGCAAGGCGTTGTCCAGCTCCGCCTGCGGTTCCGCGGTGCTGCCGAGACCGACGAGCACCACCGAGCGGCCCTTCAGATCAGGCAGCTGCGCCTGGGCCTTCAGGTACGCGGCCTCGTCGGCCGGCAGCACGTCGAACATGGACTCGTCCTGATAGGACAGTGGCCCCGCGGTCGCGAGACCGGAGTCCATCAGGACGATGGTGCCGCCCTCCGGCGTGACCCGGCCCGCCTCGGACAGCGCGCCGAGCACGTTCGCCTCCGGCTGCTTGGGCTTCATCCCCGCCACGAACGACGTGATGCCCTGGATGTGGGTCGCGATCTCGCGCTTGCGGCGTTCGTCGTTCTTGGAGCCGAGCTTCACGTCGGCGTTGAGCGCGACGGTCGGCTGGCCGTCGACCCGCACGACCTGCACCCGCTGGCTCTGCGTCACCGCCTGCTCGATCAGCCCGGTGATCTCCGCGGGCAACGACGGCGTGGGGCTGCCCATCCGCGCGCCGATGACCAGGGTGAGGGGCTTCGCGGTGTCCGAGGGACAGCCGGACGCGGGCGTGGTGCCGATCGGCGAGTCGGGTTCCTTCTCCGCGCCGCAGGCAGTCAGCGCGACCGCCGCGACGAGGCCGCAGGCGAACAGGCGACGGTGGCGGTGGTGAGTCATCTCTGGTCCTCTTCCTGCTTCTCCGGGTTGCCTTCCTCGGCTTCCGGCTCGGTGTCCGTGCCCGTCAGCTCCTGTGGCCGCTGGTCGGATGTCCCGATTTGGCCGTTCTTCTTGAACAGCTCGAACTCGATCTCCTTCTTCAGCCGCTCGGCCGCCGCCCTGCACCTCGCCTCCAGTGCCAGCCAGGCGCGTTCGTGGTCGTCCCTCGCGTCCTGCACCGACCGGCGGAGCTCGGCGACCGACTTGACCTTCGAGTCGAACCGGCCGAACTCGGCCGCCGCCTTGGTGCGGCGGGACAACGCGCGCAGGTACTGGCGTGCCTCGGGGTGGTGGCGCACGTACCCCGCGACCCCGGCGACGATCCCGGTGCCCAGGTACAGCGCCAGGAACAGGAAGGCGGACAGCTGGCGTTCCTGTGCGGCCGCTTCGGCCAGCGTGTTGGACGTCTGTCCCTCGACCTGGTAGGTCGTGCCACCGGTGAGATCTGAGCCGGCGTAGAACAGGCGGAACACGAACGCCGACGCGCCCAGCGCGAGCCAACCGGCGAAGCTGACGATCGCGGCGGCGCGAGCCCCGACGACGTGCCCGGTGACCGCGACCTTGGCCTGCGAGCCCGCGTTGTGCGACAACGCGAGGCACACGGCGGTGAAGCCCACCACCATGATCCACAGGATCACGTCGTCCTCGTTCACGGCGGAACCGAGGACCTGCTTGAACGTCACGAGGTCGACACCGGCGGCGGCGAGCAGCACGAAGTAGTGCAGTCCCGCGGTCCACGGCTGGCCCGCGATCAGCGCGAGGTTGCCGTTGATCACCGGACGGCGCCGGAACGGGTTCGGCGGATGTCCGCCCGTCATCGTCATGATTTCCTGCCTCTGCGCTTGCTCCGGGGCTCCGGGTCGAAGAACGGGACGTCGGGACTGGCCACCCGGTCCAGCGCGTGCGACACCGCGCCTTCGAGGTCGTGCAGGACGTTCTCCTGGTCCTCGTGGTGGGCGAGGTACAGCGCCTCGGCCTCGACGACCCTGGTGGCGATCAGGTCGAGCTGGGTGGCGACCTTGTCGTGGTGCGCCCTGGCGTCGGCGAGCCATTCGCCGACGTGCGTGTCGACGTAGCCGTACAGGATCGGCTCCGCGGCGCTCGCCTGCGCGGCGGTGACCTCGTTCGCCATGCCGAGCAGCTTGCGGCTCAACGCCTTCAGGTCGATGACCGGCACGGACTTGCCGCGCAGCCTCGGCAGCTGCAGCTTCACCTTGCGCAGCGACAGGGAGGTGCGCAGGAGGGGCAACGACTTCATGCGGACTCCTCGATGTCGGGGTCGGCCTCGTGGTAGTGGACCGGGGGCGCCGGCACGTCCAGGCTCCGCGTGACGACGCGGTGCTCGAGCCGTCCCCGCCCGAGGTCCAGCGGGTCGCCCTCGGGCGGGTCGGTCACCCACGTCGGCAGCTGCTGCGCGACGAAACGCAGCAGGGGAGCGAAGTACGTGCCTTCCGGGTGGACGTGCGCGTTGTGCTCCCAATAGGTGCTGATCCGGGTCGCGTAGTGCTCGCTCATCGCGGCGGCGTTCGCCTGCGCGGTGACGAACTGCGTCTTGATCTGTTCCTCGACGGCGGCGATGCGGGCCACGATCTCGTCGTGCGCCTTGATCCGCGCCATCTCGTGCGCCTGCGCTTTGGCGATGCGGTGACGCCGCAGCTCGTCGCGGCGGCCGCGCAGGGAGTCGGTGCCCGCGAACGCCGCTTCGGTGTGGTTGCGGGGTTTCAGCTCCTCCTCGGTGATCGGCAGCTCGGCGGTCGTGACCTCGGCCGCCGCCTTGAGCACCTCTTTCGCGGCGAGCTGCCGTTGCGCGCGGAGGGTCTGCAGCGAGGTGCGGTTGGCCGCCGCGGTTCGCTCGAAGTTCTCGCGGATTCCGGCGATCTGTTGCTGCGCCAACGCCAGCAGCTGGTCCGGGTACGGCGCGCTGACGGCTTGGCCGGACTCCGCGAGCTCGGCCTGCGCGCTGTAGGACGGGGTGCGCCTGCGACCGTCCCGGCGGCCGCGCCACCGGTCCTTGAGCTGCTCGCGCCTGAGGTAGCGGTTCACGGCCGCTCCTTGGGGATGATCACGGTGACCTCGCCGCGATGGGCGTTGAGAGCTTCGCGGTGCAGCAGTGCGAGCCGGGCCAGGGCGTTGGTCTGCTCCTTGAACTCGGCTGCGTCCGCCTGGCCGGGGACGCCGTCTTCCGGCACCGGCAGGTCGACGTGCGTGAGCATGGTGAGCGCTTCCAACGTGTCACCGGCCGCCGCTCGTTCGTCGACGTGCCGCAGGAGCTCCAGGCCGCGGTCGAGAGCCGCCTTGACGCGGGCGATCTCGGCCGGTGGCACGTCATCGATCTGCTTCGCCTGGGCCAGCACGAGCTGGGCGCGCGAGATCCGGTTCTCGGTGGTGCGGCGCAGCGCCGAGCAGAGCTGGGCGAGCGCGGGGTGGCCGGTGACCCGCGGCGCCCCGTCCGTCGCCTGCCACGGGTCGATCCTGTTCCCGGTGCGGGTCAACGGATGTGCCGCGGTGGAGGCGTCCGCCGCGACCAGCAGCGCCATGTCCTGGTCGCCGCCGACGAGCCGCTCGGCGTCCTGGTGCCGCCCGCTGTCCAGCAGCGCGGCACCCTTCTCCTGCCTCGCCAGCACGTCCACGACCTCCCGTCCGAGCCTCGCCACCCGTCCCGGCTGATCGGGCCGTTGCGCGCACATGGCGGCGACGGCGCCGCGGAGCAGTTCCGCGTGGGCACGGCGCCGTCGCCTGGTGGTGAACCACGCGGCCGCGGTTCCCAGCAGTGCCAGCACGAGCGCTGCCGAGAGCGCCCAGATCACGTTGTTCCAGACCACGTTTGTTCCCTGACGGACAGCTGGAGGGGTGGTGGTGCACATCGGACTCACCTGCCGTGGTGCGCGAGGACCGCCCAGTGCTCGATCGCCGCGGGGTCGTGCGGCAGATCCGCCGGTGTGCCTTCGGGCAGCACGCGGCCGGGGTCGATCAGCTGCAGCTGGGCGGCCCTGAGCGCCGCGCTCGGTTCCAGGCCCCGTGCGAGGTGGTGGTGCACGAGGTGGAGCAGCGCCCCGGACGGTCTCGGCCACTGCGCGGCCAGCACGGATCGCGTGCCGTTCGCGACGAGTTGGGCGGGTGCGGTCAGTGCGTCGTCGTGCGGGTGGTGCTTCGAGACGTGATCGGTGAGCGTGACGAGCCCGATGCCGTGCAGCTCCGCTACCGGAAGTTCGCCGCCGTGCAGCTGGATCGTCGAGCCGGCCGGGTCGGAGGTGGTGCGGCAGCCCAGGTGCAGGATGGCGAGGCCTTGCTGTGCGGCCGCGCGGATCTCGTCTGGCGTGCCGCGGCCCTGAGGCGACTCGCGCCATGGCCGCGGTGGCTGGCCGTGCCCGCCGAGGAACCTGCCCTGGGGGTGGAACGCGGTGCGCAGCTGCTCGGCGATCGTCGCGGCGTCGCCGTTGGTGCGGTCGGGGTTGCCGACGAACACCGCCGCGCCTTCCCGGACGGGCGCCTGGGGCGTGCTCGCGGCGGGGAGCAGCGTGATCTCGTTGTCCTGCACCAGGTATCGGCGTTCGCCGTCGATCTCGCGCCACGCGGCCGTCCACGGTACGAGGCCCAGGTCGCCCATCGGGACGAGGGCGAGCCGCTTGCCCGCCCACGGGGTGAACGCGTCTTCTGCGGCTTTCCAGACCCACGCGGTGATGCGGGCGAGCTCGGTCGTCCAGCCGCGCCACGACGGTGTCACGCGCGCCTTCTCCACGGCCTCGCGCCACGCCCTGATCGCGCGGGTTCTCAGTTCGGGCAACGCAATCACGCGCACGTCCTCGTCCGGGGCGATCGTGGCGGCGAACCCTTCGTGGGCGTCGCATCCCGGGACGAGGTAGATGAGCACGTCCTTGGTGGGTCCACTGTGGACTTCGAGTCCTAGCAGCGACCGTCGCCTCGCCTCCAGCACCTGGACGAGGTCGTCGTTCGCGCTGTCGTCGAGGCACCACGCCGTCACCTGGTCCCCGGCCGCGGCCAGCCCGGCGACGCGGCTCGCGGCCCGGTCACCCGGCCGGTCCCGCATCCGCAGCCGGGAGCCGAGCGCGAGCGCGTTGTCCGGTGAGGGATTTTTCGCGAAAGCCACCTCCAGTTCGGCGATGGCGGTGTCGAGCGCCTCCGGGTTGGTCGGGACGTCGGCGTCCAGGTGCGCGCGGTACACGCCGCGCAACATCCGCGCCATCATCGCGAGCCCGCTGTCGGAGGTGGCGCCGGATTCGGCGCGCTCGATGCCTTCGTAGGCGCGCAACGCCTGTTGGACATCGCCTTCTGAGGAGGCGGCCTGCCACGCGTGCGTCTGGGCCAGCAACTCGCTCAGCCCGGTCATGTCGCCGGTTTCTGCGACGAGTTCCGAGGGCACACCGCCGGGTGGGCCGATGATCCTGGACAACAGCGAGACCATCGCGCCGAGGCCGGTCTTCTCCTCGCAGTCCGGTAGGGCGTCGACGCGCCACACCAGCGACGTGATCCGGCTGACCTGTGCGCGGACCGCTTCCTGGCGCGGGTCGGCGATGATCTCGTTCAGCAGGCGGACGACGTCGAGCTCCAGGTCGCCCGCCGCGTCGCGCTCCCCGCCGTCGTCCAAGCCGGCGAGCATGCTCTGGAACACCGCCGCGTCCGGGGCGGTGCCGCTGACGGCGTACCGGGTCGCCGCGTCGAGCGTGTCGACCATGGCCTTGAGCCGGCTCATGTCCTCCGGCGGCAGGTGCGGTTCGAAGTCGGCGAGCAGCTCGCGGAGGTTGCGGAACGTCACGTCCGGGTGTTCGCCGATCGGCGCGACGTCCATGAGCCACTGCGTCCGGATGATCACGATCCGCAGCACCAGCAACGCCCGAACCTCGGGTCCCACCCCGTCCTCGGACCGCACCGTCCGTTCGGCGTCGGCGAGGAAGCCGCGCACGTCGTGCCGCGCCATGACAGCCCTGACGCCGAACTCCTTGGCCGCCACCTCCACCGCCTCGAGCCGCCACGACCTGGCGATCGTCGTGGCATCGGTGTGCTCCTCCGCGACGGCGATCGCGGCCGACGTCCAGTCGAGGACCGCCCACAGGTGCGCGGGCCCGTCGAGGCGCGTCAGCACGAGGAACGACTCCGCCAGCACGAGCAACACCGGCAGAACATGCCCCTCCGGCTCGTCGGCGACCGACGCGAGCAGTGCGGTACCCGCAAGCAGATCGGCGACGCGCTCGTTCTCCGCGCCGCGAGCGCACAACAGCACCCCGTGGTTCACCGTGTGCTCGGCGTCGAACGCCACGTCGCCGGGCACCGCCGCGTAGGCGTCGATGGCCTCGTCGATCCCCACGCCCGCCTCGGACCAGAACCCGGTCGTCAGCAACCCGGAGAGCAACAGCTGTCCGTGGCCGGCATGGTCGGCCAGCTCTTTTGCGGCGGCGATCGCGGCCGTCAACGCGGCCGGGTCCCCGGTGAGCCGGTGCCGTTCCTCGAGCAGGATCGCCTGGGTCTGCAACAGATCGGCCCGGTTGTCGTGGTCGAACGGCAGCACCGCCTCCAGCCCGGCCAGCGCGTGGTCGAGGTCGACAGGCGCGAGGGTGTGCGGGTAGGCCCAGCGGTGCGCGAGGGCCCGCTCCCGCCGGTACTCCAGCAACTCGTCCTCGGAGTGCACGAACGCGCCCAGCGCGGCCACCTCGCCGGTCCACCTGCGGGCGTCCACGGGCGACAGTTCGTCGGACACCAGCAACCGCAACCGGATCAGCTCCGCGCAGTCGACCGCGGCCTGCTCGGCGAGCTCGCCCTCGGCGGCCGAGTGGGCCGCGGCGGTGAGGAAGGCGATGGCGGAGTCCAGGTGCGGCACCGAGTCCAGCACCTCGGCGAGGAACGACAGCGCGCCGCCCGCCCGGTAGCGCCACATCGGGGTGAGCGGGCCGGAAGGCAGGCGCTCCGTGGCGAACGAGAGCAGCCGCACGCCGAGCTCGACGGTCTCCTCGGTCGCGCCGCCCTCGTCCAGCAGCACGTCGAGGTGCGCGAGACCTGCTGTGCCGGCTTCCTCGGGGTCGACCTGGTCTGGTTGTTCGTCGAGGGCGGTGGCCAGGAGCAACGCGTGGTCGTGGGCGGTGTCAGGCATGGGCGACCTCGGGTGCGGTGGCGAGGAGCAACGCGCGTGTGTTGAGCGGCCTCGCGGCGTTGGCGGGCGCGTCATCGGTGCGCGTGTGGTCTGCGAGCGGTGCGTGGGCGATGGGCGACCTCGCGACGTTGGCCAGCATGTCTGCGGCGGCGAGGAGTAATGCGTGGTCCTGAGCGGTGGCAGACATGGCGTCCTCGGGCGCGGCGGCGAGGAGCGGCGCGTGCCCGTGTGTGGTGGGCGGCCTCGCGGCGTTGGCGGGTGCGTCGTCGGGGCGCGTGTGGTCTGCGAGTGGTGCGTGGTCGTGTGTGGTGGGCGTTCTCGTGGCGTCGGTTGGCGCGTCGTCGAGGCGTGCCCGGTCTGCGAGCGGCGCGTGGGCCGTGTCAGGCATGGGCTACCTCGCGGGCACTGGCCAGCACGTCGTCGAGACGCGCCCGATCCGCCAGCAGCGCTTCCGCCTCCCGGCGTGCGATCAGCCCCTGGTCGGCCAGCGCGTGCACGGCGGCGCGCAGCGAGGTCAGCTGGTCGGACGACGGTGCTGTTGTGACGGCGTCCACGATCTGGCCGACGATCGCGGCGTCGGTATCGGTGTTCACCGGCTCCACATCGGTTACTTCGTCGGACAGCGGGTGGACCAGCGACTCCGGTCTGCGTCCCAGCGGCCGTTCGATGTAGGCGTCGTACCAGGACACGTACTCGGGCGAGGACCGCGTGCCGACGTTGACCTGGTTGCCGGCGCTGCAGACGCTTTTGACCGTGCGGAGGATCGCGGGCATGCGCTCCAGGTAGTACGGCACCGAGTTGCCGAACTCGGCGACGCACCGTTCGGCCAGCCTGCGTAACAGGTAGGTCTGGCCGGGCAGGGGTGCGGTGTAGCCGGCCTCGTCGGCCAGATGGCCCAGCACGGCGCGGTGTTCTTCGTCGGGCAGCGCGCGGCCGAACCTGTTCTGCCGCACCTGTTTCGGCTTCACCTGGGCGCCTTTGGACGCCCGGTAGCCGCGCAGCACGTCGATGACCCGCTTGCGCACGTGGAACCGCACGGCGCCGACGACGTTGTGGCACTGCATCCCGTGCTCCGTCAGGAAGACGGCGACGAGGCACAGCACGTCCAGGACCAGATCGCGGCACACGCAGTCACCGGAGACGACCAGTCCCGGTGCCCGCACCGGCCGTCCGATCCGCAGACCGTTCACGGCGAGACCCATGTCGCAGCGCGCGACCTGGTGGCTGCGGTGCAGATCGGTCCTGGCCTTCTGCAGCTCGGCGAGCGTGGCGCGCACTACTTCGGGTGAAAGGTGGGATGTCTGTGGCGGCAGCATCATGAGAGTTTTCTACGCTAACGGAAGATTATATGTAAACGCTGGTTGCTGAACCGTGACGCAAGCGCCTGTCGGGGGCGTGCGCAGCAGATGTGCGAGTGTTTGGGTGCCGTGGAATAGGAGAGAGCGATGGCGTTGCTGCCTGCGGTGGTGCCGCAGTTGGTCGAGAAGAGGTCCGAGCTGGTCCCGGCTCGCCTCGCGAGGAAAGTGGCTGCTCTCTTCGGTGTCCCGTCGGACGAGAACCCCTACGGCCCGATGACGTGGGTCTGCGACTTCACGGCGATCACCGTCACGGAGATCGCCCGCGGCGCCCCTTTGCCCACCCGCGCGGCCGCCGCACAGTTGCGCGACCACGGCCACGACGGTGCGTGGGCGGTACACGATCGGGCGATTGTCCCGGCGCAGGGCAAGGCGCTGCCCAACGAGATCGTCGCCGCCACGATGAACAGGTTCGGCCCCGACACCAAGGCCGCCGTCGTGCTGACCGCGACGAACGTGTTGCTCGCACCCGTCACGGAAGCGATGACGACGGCGTTGTCGCTGCTGCGGTCCGCGGACGGGGACGAGCTTCCGCCGATCCAGTGGATCGCGGCGTGGGCGGCCGCCGCCGTCGAGGTGTACCGGTCGCAGCCGGCGCTCGTCGTCGCCGCGATGAAGGCACGGGCGATCCAGCGCGAGTCGCTGAGCGCCCCCGCGTTCCCCTGGGCGGACAGGCTTTCCGGCACGGTCAAGGCCCGCTGCGAGATCGGCGCGAGCGAGCCCGTCCCGCACGACCCGGTGACCAGGCCGCGCGACCTCGACTTCCTCGACGCGATCGCGGTCGGCAGGCTCAACGCGACGGGCCAGCTGCCGTTGCCGGACCCGGACGCCGTGGCGGTGGCGGCCGGGCCGAGCATCGGCGACAGGCTCGCCGAGCTGCTGATCAGGCTGATGGTCGACATGGGCACGCCGGACGGCGTCGGCTACGTGTGGGTGAGCGAGCGCGAGCCGGGTCAGGCCGTGGTCGAGGCGATGGTGCCGTCGGCCGGTCTGGTGCGCGAGCTCGTCGAGACGTGGGCGCACGGGCCGGGCCAGCTGGACCGGCCGGACGAGTTCGCGGACGACCTCGCCGTGGCGATCGCGCACCGCGTGCGGCTGCCCGCGCCCCTTGAGCTGGCGGCACTTCCGGTGCTGACCCGCCGGGTCGTGGTGCTCGCGGCCACGGGCATCGTGCGGCAGATGGGCCTGCTCGCGCCGTCGGCCTGGGTGAAGGGCCCCGAGTTCGCCGCCATGATCGACGAGATCGAGGCGCTGCTGGGCGTGTTCGCCGCCGACGACCCGATCGTGCCGGAGATCCGCCTGCGCCTCGCCGTCCAGCGAGCGGGCATCCAGCGGCACGGCGGTCAGGTGAGCGCCGCCGCGGTGGCCGAGGTGCTCGGCGCGACGGACGGGTGCCTCGCGTCCGGCACGCTCGACCGCGGTGCGCTGGCGGACGTGCTGTCGGTCGCGTGCATCGAGCTGAACATGGCGCGAACGGCCACAGAGGACACCGGCGCGCTGACGGAAGCGTTGCGCCGCTACTGGACCGCGTTCGCAGACGCCGTCGAGGTCGACCTCTTCGGACCGGACGCGGACCTGAGCGGGCTGAGCTTCCAGCTGCACAACCTCGCGGCGTTCCTGGGCGGCAACAGAACCAGCGAGTCCGACCTGCGCAAAGCGTTGCACTTGTTCGAGAAGTCGGTCATCCCCGGCCGCGCGCGGCTGTTCAACCGCGACCGCGACATCAGGCCACTGGCCCGCAGCTGGTACCTCGCCGCCGACGCGGCCGCCGCACTCGCCGGTCTGCTGCACGAACGCGGCGACGTCGAGGCCCTGCAGTGGGTCGAACGCGCGTACGGCTGGGTGAGCGAAGTGCTCGCCGACAAGCTGTTCGCGCCCGGCAAGCTCCACCCCCGGCTCGACGACTGCCTCTTCGCGCTGCGGGCCACCCCGGTGCTGCTGCTCGCCGTCGAGCACGGCGTCGCCACCGACCGGAACGGTGCTCTCGACCGGGCCGACGAGCTCGTGCGCCTGGTCGAGAAGTGGCTCAAGGAGAACGCCGGCGACCAGGTCGAGAAGTCGCGCTACCACGGCACCGTCACCGCACTTCGAGCCCGCCTCACCGCACTCGTCGCGGGCGGCTGACCAGCCGCCTCACCTTCCGGGCCGCCATACCCGGGTGGAGGTGATGAGCGATGTCCGGTGGTGGCAACGGCGAGGACAGCAAGAGGTGAACAACGGCGAAAGAGGCCGGATGTGCGGGTGCGGAAAGGCGATACGGCTTTCCGCCCTCGCACATTGACTGAACAGGCTCCTCGCGTCATGCATGTCCAAACGGAGATCGCCCCGATTCCGTTACGGACCACCATTCCACTCGGCCGGAAATACGGCTCCCGTGTGCACGAATAGGATTCGATAATGGTTTTACGTCGCAGGAACTGTATTTACCGGACGGGTGCCCTGGCCGGTTTCACGTCCGCCTGGGCCTCCAGGTGCTCGGGCAGCGACGCGCGGTAGATGGGCATCGCGGCAGCGGTCGTGACGATCGCGACCAGGACGAGAATCGCGAACATCTCCGGCGTCACCAGCCCGTACGCGAGGCCGATGTTGATGAAGATCAGGATCATCAGGCCGCGCGCGTTCATCAGGCCACCGACGGCGGAGGCGTAGCGCCACGAGTAACCCTGGGCGCGCACGACCAGGCCGCAGCCGAGGTACTTTCCGGCGAACGCCGCCAGCATGATCACGGCGAGCGGGAACCACAGCTTTCCGCCCGCGCCGAAACCGGAGACCTGCGTGTTGAGGCCGCTGAACGCGAAGAACACCGGCAACAGCAGGATCGAGTTGAGGTCGGTGAGCTTGGTCTCGAGCTCGTGCCGCACGACGTTCGTCTTGGGCATCGCGAGACCGGTGACGAAGCCGCCGAACACCGAGAACACGCCGATGTAGTCGGTGTACCAGCCCGCGAGCAGCACGACGAGCAGGATGACGGCCATCATGTCGCGGCTGAGCTTGCCGTCGCGCTCGGCCCGCTCGCCGAGCTTGGCGAGCCACTTGCGGCCCACGGTGAGCATCAGCCCGGCGAAGATCCCCGCGCCGAGGATCGTGCGCAACGCACCGGACGGGCTGCCCGAGGTACCGACGGCGATGATCAGCGCGAGGAACGCCCACGCCACGGCGTCGTCGATCGCGGCCGCCACCAGGGTCAGGCCGCCGATCGGGGTGTTCGCGATCCCGCGCTCCTGCAGGATCCTGGCCAGCATCGGGAACGCGGTGATCGACAGGGCGCCACCCAAGAACAGCATGAACACCCACAGGCGTGAACCCTCGGGGCTCAGCGAGTCGAAGAAGATCACCGCGGTCCCGGCGCCGAGCAGGAACGTGGGCACGATGCCCGAGACGGCGAGCATGCCTGCCTTGCGCGCGTTCGACCCCGCGGTCAGCTTGTGGTCCAAAGAGGACCCTACGAGGAACATGTAGAACGTCAACCCGATCGTGCTCAGCACGTACAGGGTGCTCTTGACGTCCGCTGGGAAGAGCTGGGCCTGCACACCGGGGGCGACGGCACCGAGCAACGCCGGGCCGAGCAGCACGCCGGCGACCATCTCGCCGACCACCCTGGGTTGTCTGACCAGCATGGCGAGGCGCCCGCACAGGGTGGTCGCGACGAGCACCACCGCCAGCGCGGCGAAGACCTGCAACGCGAAGTGGATCTGGTTCACCGGGATCTCCTGAGGTCAGTGCCGGACCGGGCAACCGTGCGTGTCGTGGGTGTCGAAGTACCGCCCCGCCAGCCGCAGCCGGTGGGCGTGCAGCACCATCACGGTGCCGAGAACCAGTTGGACGACGCTGCGCCCCACGTCCTCCCCGCGGTCCCGCACCCGCATCCAGCCGAGGCGTGGCACCGACCCGTCACGGACGAGGAAGCACGGGCCCCGGCTCGGCAAGGACCGGGTGTGCGTGACCGACGAGTGCAGCGTGACGCGGCGCAGCACCTCTCTCGTGGCGGCCCGCATGATGATCGGGGACAGCCGCCACGCCGGGCAGGGGCGGTTGGCGGCGATGCCGAACGGGATGTGGTGCTCGTCGCGAGCCGCGGTGTGCTCCCAGCGGCTCGGGTCGAACTCGTGCGGGTTCGCGTACCCGGTCGCGTGGTAGGCCGGATAGTTGAAGCACAGCACCGAACCCGCGGGGAACCTCGTGTGCTCGTCGAGCTCGATGTCCGCGGTCGTGATGCGGTGCGCGATGCCGAACAACGGGTACAGCCGGAACGTCTCGTCCAGCACGTGCGCGAAGTACCGGTCGTCGTCGACTCGTTGCGCCACATGGGGGTGCTGGGCGAGCGCGAGCAGCAGGTGCGACATCGCCTCCGACATCTGCACCACGGCGGTGTTGAAGTACGTGCCCTGCAGGTAATGCACTTGTTCGACAGCCGAGAGCGTCTCAGGCAACGGATGCCGGACGTCCGGGAGCCGGTGTGCGAGGTAGCGGGTCAGGCGGGCGCGCCGGGCGGGGTGACGCAAACCCGTGCACTTCAACGAGGTCACGACGTCGTTGGCGTGCTCGACGATCAGGCCGCGGGCAAAGCGCGGGCACGGCTCGCCGAACACCAGCTCGTAGAAGAACTCCGCCCACACCGGCATCATCAGGTCGCGCAGCCGGACGTGCGTGACCGGCTTGGTGATCACCTCGTCCAGCACCTTCGCCGTGCATCGGGTTGCGGCGGCTGACAGTTCTTCGCTGGACCCGGCGAGGAAGACACGCGTCGCCCGCGCGACGTCGTCGTAGCGCGGCCCGGCTTCCAGATGCTCCTGGTGCACTTCGGGACCGGGGGAGAGCCAGTACCAGAACAGGTCCGACAGCCCGGCGCCTCTGCTGCGGCCGTTCGCGGCGGGATGGCTGTAGAGCTCCTCGAACCGGTCGGCGCCGACCTGCTCGTTGGGGAACGTGATCGCGTTGTCCCCGTTGACCTTCTCGAACACCTTGGCGCGCAACGACACCACGAACTGGCTCAGCATCGCACCACCACCATGTCACGGGTCAGGTCGCCGCCGCACATGGCCAGGACGTGCTCGAACTCGTCCCGCAGCACGTCCAGCACCGTCCGCACCCCGGCCGAGCCGTCCGCCGCGAGGCCCCAGAGCACCGGCCTGCCGATGCCGACAGCGGACGCCCCCAGCACGAGCGCCAGAGCCACGTCGCCTCCACTTCGGACACCGCCGTCCAGCACCACCGGAACCCGTCCGGCCACGGCCTCGGCCACCGCGGGCAACGCGTCCAGCGCCGCCGGGACGAGGTCGAGCTGACGTCCGCCGTGGTTCGACACGAAGATCCCGATCCCACGCTCAGCCGCGAGCACCGCATCAGTCGGATGCAGAACTCCCTTGAGCCACAACGGAAGCGATGTCATCGAGCGGATCCGCTCCACGTCGTCCCACGAGCACGCGGTCATCTCGATCTTCCGCAGACCCGGTGTTCCCGGCAGGTCCCGCATGTTCTCCGCCGCCAGCCCGTCCGGCAGGTCGTGGAAGCCGTGCTCGATGTCGCGCCGATGCCGGCCGAACACAGGAGAGTCGACCGTGATCACCACCGCGGCACAGCCCGCCCGTTCCGCCCGCCGCACCAGGGCTTGTGTGACCTCGAAATCCGGCTGCACGTACAGCTGGAACCACACAGGCCCGGTGGCAGCTGCCACGACGTCGGCGATCGGCACCGTCGACGCCATGCTCGACACCAGCACCGTGCCGTCCAACGCCCGTGCCGTCGCCAGCTCACCTTCGGGGTGCGCGAGCTTGTGGAACGCGGTCGGCGAGACCAGCACGGGAAAGCCGAGGTCCCTGGTCTGTCCCCGCAGGACCCGTGGCAGCAGGGCGAGGCGCCGGAACGCGGCCTCGTTCTCCGCGAGCACGACCTCGTCCCCGGCCCCGCCCGCGAAGAAGTCGTAGTGCACGGGGTCGAGCACCGCGCGTGCCTTCTCGTGCAGTTCGGCGAGCACCGGGTTCACCGCAGGAACTCCCGCAACGGCGCCTTGTGCACGGCCTCGCTGTCCCACTCGTTCTCGAGGTTCTCGGTGATGTGGTGCTCGTCGACCAGCGAGCCACCGCGGAACCGCCGCACCACCGGGTGCAGATACCGCCCGTCGAGCCCGCTGGTGTCCTCCTGCGATTTCCGGCGCTCCGAGATGTCGAACGGGTTGACCTTGTCGTGGTCCGCCCCGTACTCCAGCGTCACCGTCAGGTACGTCTCGACGTCACCGAAGTCGCCCCGTGCCACGGCTTCGTGCAGGTGCGCGACCGGAACCTCCTCCACGTACCGAACGCCGTCCGGTCCGACGAGCACCGCGTCGGCCATGAACGCGAACAGCTGCCACAGCGCGGAAGTCCGGTTCACCCGCTCGATGATCGCCTCGGTGACCTCCGAGGGAGCTACTTCGCGGCTCGGCCAGTCCACGCCGTGGTAGCGGCGCTCGTGGATCCGGTGCAGCGCGCGAACCCCGTAGCGGAACCCGTGGATGAACCCGCTGGTCGACTTCTTGAAGTCCCGCGCCTGCGTGATCGTGCCCGCGAAGAACAGGTCCGGCACGTTCACCGACTCCCACTCCGCCGTCTGGTCCGGGAACCGCGAGTTGATCGTGAGCTGCGGCCGGCACTCCGGCGCGAAGATCGAGGCGTCGAACCGGAACCCCGTCGCGAGGATCACCCGGTCGTACCGGATCTCCTTGATCACCTCGTTGACCCGCTGGAAGCTGACCTTCACCAGGTATCCGTCGCCGTCGCGCCGGATGCCCGCGATGTGCCCGTCCAGCAGCGCGTTCTGCGACTTGAGCTGGTAGGTGTCGAGGAAGTTGTTGTTCACCGCCCGGAGATGGCCGACGAAGTGCGTCTGCCACGCCAGTTTCAGCGAACCCGGCCCGGCGACGTGGATGACCGACGCCGTCTCGACCAGGGCGTCGGCGGTCTCGAACGCCGAGTTGCCGCGTCCGATGATCAGCACCTTCTGGTTGACGAAGTCCTGCGGGTCGACGGAGACGTCGTAGTAGAGCTCGGCGTGCTCGGCCCCGTCGATCTCCGGCACGTACTGCTTCGACACCCCGGTCGCCGCGATGATCCGCTTCGCCCGGTACGTCACCCCGTGCTGGTCGCGCACCACGAAGTCGTCCGGCCTGCTCACCGACACGACCTGGGTGTCGTAGCGGATCGGCAGGTCGTTCTTCACCGCGAAGTCGCCCAGATACCGGACCATGTCGTCGGCCTGCGGGAAGTAGCGCGGCGTGTAGCCGGTGAACAGCAGCTCGGGATCGTTGGACAGCAACGAGTTCCAGTCGACGCGCAGGTTGAGCTCCGGGTCGTCCCAGCCCGTGTACACCTTGTTGATGGAGATCAGCTGGCGGTGCCGGGGGAAGCGGGTGAAGAACGTCCCCGCCGCCGCACCGCACTCCAGCACCAGGTGGTCCCGGCCCGCCTGCTTGAGCAGGTAGGACGCCTGCAGCCCCGCCGGACCGGCGCCGATCACGAGACACTCGGTCGAAACCTCGCTGGACACGACTTCTCTCCTCTACGCGGTCAACAGACGCTTGTCGGGCTTGCCACTCGGCGCGACCGGGGGTTCGGTGATGGCGGTGACCTTCACCGGAGCGCAGGCCGCGCCGAGCCGTGCGGTCACGAGCTTCTGGAGCTCGTCGAGTTCAGGGACCCGATCACCTTTGGGCACCACGAACGCGTGCACGGCCTCGCCGGTCTCGTCGTCCGGCACCGCGACCACGTAGGCCTCGGCGACGTCCGGGTGCTCGGCGATCACGTGCTCGATCGGCCCGATGTAGTGGAGATTCGCGTTGACGATCACGACATCCCTGGCGCGCCCGGTCAGACGCAGGTAGCCGTCCGCGTCGAAGTGGCCGAGGTCGCGAGTGCGGACCCAGCCGTCCACGAACACCTGCGCCGACTCGTCGGGATTCCCCCAGTACGCGCAGGCTTGGCCAGGAGTGCGCACGAACAGCTCGCCATCGCGGATCTCCACGTCCACCGGCGGTTTCCCGACCGTGCCCGGCGGATCGCACGGGGTGGCCATCGAGATCATGCCGGTCTCGGTCTGCCCGTAACCGTGGAACAGCACGGGCCCCAGCACTTCCAGGGCCTCGCGGTGGCGTTCGGTGGTCAGCGGCGAACCCGAGACCAGCAGCGCGCGCAACGACGACAGGTCGGCGGGGGAGTGGACGAGCCTGGTCAGGCCGGGCACGGTGATCACGCGGGCGGTGGCGCGGTGCCGGGTGATCGCGTCGGCGGGGTTGTCGGCGACGACGATCGTGCCGCCTGCGGTCAACGTCAGGACGGCGTACTCGAACATGACCTGGCTCGACAGCGACCCGAACACGAGGTACCGCTGGAGGCGACCAGCGAGCTCCCGGACCGCGGGTGGCCAGGCGTCGGGACGGGCGGCCCAGGCGGTGGTCATCGAGGCGTAGGTCTGCGCGCAAGCCTTGGGAGCGCCCGTGCTGCCACTGGTGTGGATGAGCCGGGCGATGTCGTCGGACCTGCCGTCGCACCGCAGTTCTGACGCGTGAGCCTGAGGGATGTCCGAGTCACGCACGACGAGTTTGATGTCCAGGCTGAGCAAGTGCTCCACCTGCGCGACGGTCAGGCCCGGCCGCACACCCACGACTCGTGCGCCCACCGCGTGCGCCGCGAAGATCGTCGCGAACGCCTCCGGGTTCACTCCCTGCAGCAACGCGACACCGTCACCGGGCCCGATTCCCTTGGCGCGCAACCCGGACGCGATCCGCGCGACCAGGTCGAGCATCTCTCCGCCGGTCACCACGCGGGTGCCGTGCTCGAACATCGGCCGGTCCGCGGCGGCGCCGAGCACATCGAGCACCGCCCGCGGAAACGGCTCACGCACCGGCAAGGCATTCCTTCACGAACACGACCAGCGGCTGCTGGTGCACGTCCGGGAAGTCCCAGTGGTTCTCGAGGTTCTCGGCCAGGTGGTGCGTCGCGGCCAGCACACCGTGCCGGTAGTAGCGCACCACCGGATGCAGGTAGCTCGCCTGCGCAGCGTTGGCCGCGTCGTTCTCCGCGACACGGGGGATGTCGATGTCGAACGGATCCACGGTGTCGTGGTCCGGCCCGTACTCGAGCGTCGCGACGAACCGGTGCTCGGCCGGCCCGAGCCCGCCGTCCGCAATGTACGCGACCGGCACCTCCTCCTCGTACCGCGCCTCGCCGCCGTCGACCGTCACGACGTCACCGATGACCGCGAACTGCTGCCACAGACAGGAAGACGTGTTCACCCGAGCGATCACCGCGTCGCTGATCGCCTCCGGAGACACGTCCACCAGCGCGTGAGGCCACGGAGTCTCGTGGTTGCGGACGGTCAGGACCCGGTGCAACGCGCGGGCGCCGTAGCGGAACCCGTGGATGAACCCGCTGGTCGACTTCTTGAAGTCACGCGACTGCGTGATCGTGCCCGCGAAGTACAGCCCCGGGATGTTCACCGACTCGAACGCCGAGGTGAGCTGCGGGAACCGGTCCTTGATCACGAGCGCCGGGCGGCAGCCGTCGTCGAAGACCGAGGCGTCGAACCGGAACCCGGTGCACGCGATGATCCGGTCGTACTCCAGTTCGCGCAGCTTCTCGACCGTGCGCGCATAGCGGAACTGGATCCGGAACCCGCCCTCGGGCCGCGGTTCGATGCGTTCGATCGACCCGTCGATCACGGCGTTCTCGGACTTGAGCTGGTAGGTGTCGAGGAAGTTGTTGTTGACCGCGCGCAGATGCCCGACGTAGTGCGTCTGCCAGGCCAGCTTCACCGAGTGCGGCCCCGCGACGTGGATGACGGCCGCGTGCTCGACCAGCGCGTCCGCGGTCTCGAAACCGGAGTTGCCCTTGCCGATCACGAGCACCCGCTGATCGGTGAACGACTCGGGGTTCGTGTCGAACGTGTCGTACCGCTCGGCGTGCTCGATACCGGGGATCTCCGGCACGTACAGCTGCGAGACCCCGGTGGCCATCACGAGGTTCTTCGCCTGCCACGTCCGTCCACTGTGGTCGGTGACGGTGAACCCGGCGGCGTCGCGCGAGATCTTGGTGACATCGATGTCGTACTGGACGTGGAGCCCGGCCGCGCAGTCCTGGAAGTAGCGGACGATGTCGTCGGCGTCGGGGAAGTACCTGGGGCTGTAGCGGGTGAACAGCAGGTCCGGGTCGTCGAGCAGCAGCGAGTTCCAGTCCATCCGCATCCGCCGCTCCGGGTCGGAGAACCCGGTGTGGACCTTGTTGATGGAGATCAGCTTGCGATGCCGGGGATAGCGGGTGAAGAACGTACCGGCCCCGCTGCCGCGTTCGAGGACGGCGTAGTCGCGACCGTCCCACTCCAGCAGTGCGGCGAGCTGCAAACCGGCCGGTCCCGCGCCGATGATCAGGTAGTCGTGCGCCATGAGCCGGGAAGCTACCGGCGAGATCTCAGAACTTTCTGAGATCAGCTGCCTACCGTCCGTGCCGTGACCACGACCGCTTCTGACACGTCCGTGGACCTCGGTTCGCCGCTGACGGCCGCGCACCTGCTGGCCGCCGCCGCGCCGGTGCCCGTGCTCGTCGGGCCCGCTGTGCTGGACCGGGTTCAGCAGGGCCGCGCGTACCTGCGCACGGTGCTCGCCGACGACGAGCGGCCGGTGTACGGCGCCAAGACCGGGTTCGGGGCCCTGGTGGGCTTCGCGGGCCGGGCCTCCGAAGCTGACCAGTGCGACAACACCCTCGCACACCTCGGTGCGGGCCAAGGACCCGACCTCCCGCCGGACATCGCCCGCGCCGCCCTGCTGGTGCGGACGTGGTCGCTCGCGCAGGGACTCTCCGGCGTGTCCGCACACGTCGTGGAGGGACTCGCGGCGATGTTCGCGACCCCGTTCGTCCCGGCGATCCCGCGCTACGGTTCCGTTGGCGCCAGCGGTGACCTGATTCCGCTGGCCTATGCGGCGCAAGCGTTGCGCGGCCGCGGGCACGCTTACCTCGACGGCGTTCGTCTCGGGGCAACGGAGGCCCTGGCCGCCGCCGGGCTGACGCCGCTGGACCTGGACGGCCGGGACGCGCTCGCGATCGTCAACGGCACGTCGCTCACCACCGCGGCCACGTCCCTCGCCCTCTCGTCGATCCGGGCGTCGCACCGGGCGGTCGCGGACCTGACCTGTGTGCTCGTGGACGTTCTCGGCGCCGACCCCGGGTTCCTCGACCCGCGGCTGATCGCGGCGTTCGGGCATTCGGGCGCTACTTCCGTTGCCGCACAGATGCGTGCGTTGCTGGAAGGAACCAGGCCCAGTGGTGACCGCGCTCTGCAGGAGCCGTACAGCATCCGGTGCTCGCCGCAACTGCTCGGGGCGGCCGAGGACGCGTTGCGCTACGTGGACGGAGTCGTCGCCGCGGACCTGGGCGGGGTCAGCGACAACCCGTTGTTCTTCCCCGGCGACGACCTGGTGGCCCACGGCGGCAACTTCTTCGGCCAGCCCGCCGCGTTCGCCGCCGACGTGCTGGCGATGGTCGCGGCGTCGATCGGCAACCTGGCGGAACGGCAGCTCGACCTGCTGGTCGACCCGTCCCGCAACACCGGCCTGCCGCCGATGCTCGCCGCCGGACCCGGTCAGCAGCACGGGTTGCAGGGCGTCCAGCTGGCCACGACCGCGTTCGTCGCGGAGATCCGCCGCAACGTTCTGCCCGCCAGCACGCAGAGTCTGTCGACGAACCTGCGCAACCAGGACGTCGTGCCGTTCGGGACGCAGGCCGCGTTGCGCGCCTACGACCTCGCCGAACTGCTCCGGCTGCTGGCCGGTTCACTCGCACTGGGGCTGCGGCAGGCCGTGCACGTGGGCGGACGGCGCCCGACCGCGCCTCGGTGCGCGGAGCTGCTGGACGCCCTGGTCGAGGCCATCGAACCGATCGACCCCGACCGGCCGCTCGACGCCGACGTGCGGATCGCGGCGGACGTGGTCATGGACAGGCGGCCGCGATCCTCTCGCGCAGCGCAGCGGGATTTCGGCGCTGCCCGGCCAACGGCAGCCGCACCGTGAACCTCGCGCCCCGGCCGGGATGCCCGACAGCTTCCACCGACCCGCCGTGCCCCGTCACGATCTCTCGCACCAGCGACAGCCCCAGCCCGAACCGGTTCTCGCCCGCCCCGTGCCGGGACCGCTCGAACAACCGCTCCGCCTCCCGCGGGTCGAACCCCTCGCCGGTGTCCGCGACCACCAGTTCCACCCACCCGCCCGCGACCCCGAGCCGCACCGAGATCCGCCCGCCCTCGGGCGTGTGCCGCACGGCGTTGGCCAGGAGCTCGTCCACCGCACGCCGCAACGCCGTCGCGACCCCGTTGACCTCCAGCGGAGTTCCGGGATGCGCAACGGACAGCACGATCCCTCGTTCGGCGGCCCGCTCGCTCTCGCTCTTGACCGCCGCGCCGGCCACCGCCGTCAGATCCACCGCCTGGCCGGGCCGCTCGCTCAGCTGGGCCGACAGCAGCAGGTCGTCCACCACGTCCCCGAGTCCGCGAATGGACCTCGCCAGCGCGTCGAGGCTGTCGCGGTGGTCGTCGGGCAGGTCCGCCGCCTTCGCCAGCCGCGACAGCAACTGCGCGCGCAGGTACGCCCTGGCGATTGGTGTCCGCAGCTCGTGGCTCGCGTCCGCGACGAACCGCCGCTGCCGGGCCAGCGCCTCGGCCAGCGGCCCGACGGTCCGGCGCCCGACGCTCAGCCCGATGAACGCCGCCACGAGCAGCCCGGCGGCCAGCGCGATCCCGAGTGCCTGCAACAGGTGCGTGCGGTCGGCCAGCAGGTACCGCATGTCGAACACCGACTGCACGACGGTGCCGTTCGGGCCAGGTGCGGTCAGCACCATGTACTCGGTGCCGTTGGCGGAGACGTCGCGCGAGATCGCCCGGCCGGACGACCGGACCGAGCCCAGGTCGTCGCGCAGCGGGAACCCGGCGGGCACCTCCAGAGGACCGAGATCGAGCACTTCGTCCTTCAGCACGAACACCCACGCGCACTTGGGTGCGATGCCGGGGACGCCGAACCGGGCGTTGTACTGGAGTTCGCGCGTCACCTGGGTTTCCTGCGCGTGCACCATGACGACGTACGCGATCGCGCCGACGAACGTGACCATCACCGTGATCGCCAGGCCCACCAGCACGCTCACCCGCAGCCGCGCCCGCCGGACCTCCGCACGTTCCGCCTCGGCCCAGGACGCTCTCACAGATCCCCCAACCGGTAACCGACCCCCTGAACCGTGTGCACCACGGACCGCCCGACCTTGGTCCGCAGGTAGTGCACGTAGGTGTCCACGATGGACGGTGAGAGTGCGTCGTGGAACACCGTCCGCCGCAGCGACGCCCGCGTGTACACCGTCTCCGGATGCGTCGCGAGCACCCGCAGCAGCCCGAACTCCCGTTCGGTCAGCGGCACCCGTTGCCCGTCGGGCAGCACGACCCGATGCTGCTCCAGCTCGAGCCGACCGGCACCGATGCGCAGCACCGCGGCGAACTCGGCGGCCCTCCGGCACAGCGCCCGCAGCCGCGCGAACAGCTCACCCAGGTCGAACGGCTTCGTCAGGTAGTCGTCGGCGCCCGCGTCGAGCCCGTCGATCCGGTCCCGCACGGACCCCATCGCCGTCAGCACCAACGCCTGCGTGCGCACCGCACGCGAGCGCAACCGCGCCAGCAGGTCGAGCCCGTCGAGCACCGGCAGCCCGCGGTCGATCACCACCACGTCGTAGGGCCGGCTGAGGGCGAGGTGCAGTCCGCGTTGCCCGTCGAGGGCGACATCGACTACATATCCCTCACTTCTCAACACGGCGGCGAGCAACTCCACAAACTCTCTGTCGTCCTCTACGAGCAGTAGCCGCACAAGACGAAGAATCCCACGCTGCCACGGCATCCGACCAGGTCATCGAGGCAGTGCAACAGCCAATGGACAGGCGCCCGGATTTGTTCACGAATGTGATACCGACAGCTCAGTCCGGTCGTCCTCGGCCACTGCGGCGCTCGGCGAACCTGTGCGGCCATCAGGGACCGGTAATTCAACGATAAACAGATGAAACACGCGCATGGCGTGACCTGCGAGAGCGCGATGGGTGTGAACGGTCAGGCGCGGACGACGGCGGGGGTGGTGAACCGGCCGCCGACCCAGCCCGCGGTCGCGATGGCGCGCAGTCCGGGGTCGCCCTCGGTCAGCTGGCCGTGCGGGCCGAGCACGTCCGCCGAGGAGGTGCCGTCGTGCCACCGCACCGGCAACCGGCCGTGGCGCTCGAGCACCCCGGCGAGCTTGGACGTCAGCTTGGCGCTGCCGATGTGCACCCAGCGGCTCGGGAACAGCTCCAGCAGGTCGAGCGTTGCCGGGCTGATCTCCGGCACGACCGTGATGCCGTTGTCCCGCCCGTACTCGACGAGCTCGCGCAGCGCGTCGGGATCGCCCTCGGGGAAGACGTGCATGACGTTGAGCTTGTAGGCGGCCATCTTGTCGATGGCCTTGCGCATCTCGGCGGGCGCCAGCAGCGCGCTCGTGACGCCACGCCACGAGAACGCGGGGGAGTCCTGCACGTCGGCCGCGCGCACCGTGCCGTCGTTCGTCATCAGCTGCCGGAACGACTGCACGCCGTGCCGCAGCCCGGCCTGGGTGCCGGCGCGGAGCATGACCGCGGAGTTGCTGACCAGCAGCGCGTACCCCTCCGGGCCGAGCCCGCGCATGGCCGGGTCGTGCGACACCATCAGCATGCCGTCGGCGGACTCGGCGAGCAGGTAGCCGGTGTGCGCGAAGATGTGCTCGCGCAGCATCGCCGCCGCCGTGCGCGCCTGCCCCGTCACCCGGACCGCGACGTCCTCGGTCAACGCGAACGCACCCGTGCGACGGGGCGCGCTCGACGGCATCGGAATAATCACCGGTGTCCTCCCAGCGGACTAACGTGAAAACCCGCCCTGGAGTTCCACCTCAGTGACCATGATCACGCATCGGCAGCCGTACCGTGAACGTGGTGCCCAGGCCGGGTGTGCTCGTCACGCCGACCGATCCGCCGTGCGCCTCGACCAGCTTGCGCACGATCGCGAGCCCCAGGCCGCTGCCACCGGTGCTGCGCGCCCTCGACCTGTCCGCCCGCCAGAACCGGTCGAACACGTGCGGCAGGTCCTGTGCGGAGATGCCCGCGCCCGTGTCGGCCACGGAGATCACCACGTCTGAGCCGTCCCGGACCGCGCGGGCCGACACCGATCCGCCGGACGGCACGTACCGCAGGGCGTTCGCGACGAGGTTGTCCAGGATCTGCCTCAGCCGCAACGCGTCCGCGTCCACCACGAGGTCATCCGCCGACACCTCCAGCGCGACCCCGGCCTGCGCGGCCCGGACCTCGTGCGCGGCCAGGACCTGCTCCAGCGCGGCCCGCACCGGCACCGGCTCGATCGTCAGCCGCAACGAGCCCGCGTCCGCCACGGCGAGGTCCTGCAGGTCGTCCACCACGTGCTGCAGCACCAGCGCTTCCTTCAGCAGCAACGCGACCAGCGCCGGGTCGAGGTCGCTCACCCCGTCCTCGGCGGCCTCCAGCCAGCCCCGGATGTTGCTCAACGGCGTCCGCAGCTCGTGCGCGACGTCGCTGACCATCGCCTTGCGCGCCTGTTCCAGCTGAGCCCTGTTCGTGGCCATCGTGTTGAACGCCCTGGTCAGGCCCGCGATCTCGTCCTGGCCGCGCACCGGCACCGGTGGGATGTCGCCCCCGCTGGACATGTGCTGCGCGGCGGCGGTCAGCGCCCTCAACGGCCGCGTGATCCGGGCGCCCGCGAACGCCGCCACCCCGATCGCGGCGAGCAGCACTGCGGCAGCCGCACCCGCGACCCGCCAGCCGTTGCCGGACAACGAGATCCCGGCGGTCGGCGGGCCCGTCGGGGTCGTCAGGTACAGCAGGACCGGCGGCGCCACGTACGGCGCGAGCTGCTCCTTGCGCGACGCGGCAACGCACGCCGCGACGGCGGGCTCGTCTGGCGGGTCCACGCCCGAGGACTGCTTGCGCGCCGGGGTGTAGTCGGGGTCCAGGTCGACCGGCGGCAGCGACTTGCGCGCCAGACAGGCGTTGACCAGGTCTTCGAGGTCGAGCAGCGCGTAGAAGTCGGCGGCGGTGTCGAACGGCAGCTCGTTCTCCCGGCAGCCCAGCCGGGTCTGTTCCTTCTTGACCAGCCGCAGGCAGAACAACGTCCCGGTGCGGTCCTCGCGCTCGCGGAAGTCGATCGGCGTGCGGAACGGCCCCAGCACCCGTTTGTCGATCCGGTCGGCGGGCGCGTCCGGCACCAGCACGGGGTCGACGGCCAGCGCGTCCACGACCGCGGCGGCCGTCGCGGGCAGCTGACCGCCGTCTCCGCCGACGTCCGCGACCGTCCGCCCGTCCTTGGTGACCAGCACGATCCGGCGGTTCGGGTGCTGCTCCGCGATGGACGTGACCACGGCGTCCACTTCGGACCAGTCGCGGTGAGCGGTGGCGTGCTGGAGCAGCTCCGCGTAGATCCTGTTGTCGGACGCCAGCTCACGGCCCTGCTCGCGGGCGATCGACGCCGTGGTCAGCTGGGTGGCGAGCCACGCGGTCGCGGCGATCGAGCACACCGCGATCAGCACCACGACGATCAGCAGGCGGGTGAAGACGCTACGGCGCATCGACGCGTCCGGCGGTGAGCTTGTAGCCGATCCCGTACACCGTGACGAGGTGTTCCGGAGTGCGGGAGTCGGTCTCGATCTTGCGGCGCAGGTTCTTGACGTGCGTGTCGATCGTGCGGGTGGTCAGGAAGCTGTCGAGGCCGTGCATGCGGTCCAGCAGCTGTTCCCGCGTGAACACCCGGTCCACTTCGGACGCCATCACCTCCAGCAGCCCGAACTCGCCGGGCGTGCACTCGACCAGCGCGCCGCGCACGGTCACCTCGTGCCGCAGCGGGTCCACCACGATCGGCCCGACCCGCAGCATCGGCGCGGGCCGCGCGGCCGGGCGTCGCCGCAACAACGTCCGGACGCGCGCCACCAGTTCGCGCGGGCTGAACGGCTTGGTCATGTAGTCGTCGGCGCCGATCCCGAGGCCGTGCAGCAGGTCGTCCTCAGTGGACCGCGCGGTGAGCATCAGCACCAGCACGTCCGAGTCCGCTCTCAGTGCGCGGCAGACGTCCAGCCCGCCCAGTCCCGGCAGCATCAGGTCCAGCACCACGAGCTCGGGCTGCTGAGCCCGGACCACGTCGAGCGCGTCCCGTCCGTCGTGGACGACGACAACGCGATGATGGTCCTGCTCCAGGTAACGGCGGACGAGCTCGGCCTGGTTCTCGTCGTCCTCGGCGACCAGGATGAGAGCGCTCACGGGGGCGAGGATACGGACGCCCTCTGGCCGGTCACCGGTTCGACACAGGATCCTCACAAGTGCCGAACAAGATCCACCGCATGCGCAACACCGTCATCGCGGCCACTGTGCTCGTCGTGGTCGTCACCGCCGCCGTGCTGCTGGTGCGCGGCAGACACGACGAACCGGCCGCGGCCCCACCACCGGCGACGAAGACCACGACCGTGCGCAAAGGAGACCTCACGAACACCCGCATGCTGCAGGCCGACCTGGGGTTCGGCGCGGCCAGACCCGTCAAGGGCGCAGCGGGCACGGTCACGAAGCTGCCGGCCGTGGGGCAGGTCACCGAGGTGGGCAAGGAGCTGTACCGGGTGGACGACCAGCCGGTAGTGGTGTTCATCGGCGCCACACCGCTGTTCCGGGCATTGGACGCGCCGGGCGTCAAGGGATCCGACGTCGCCGTGCTGATGGACAACCTCGCCGCGCTCGGCTACCAGGTCGGCACCCGCCCGAAGGACGCGGCGAAGGCCGAGCTCACACCTCGCCTGGTCGACGCCGTGAAGGCGTGGCAGAAGGCATTGGGCCTCGAGCAGACCGGCGTGCTGCAGCCCGGCCGCGTGCTCGTGCTGGAGCGGCCGATGCGCGTCGCGTCCGTGAAGGCCCAGCTCGGCGCCGCAGCGAGCGAGGAGCTGTTCGAGGTCACGCCGACCACCCGCCTGATCACGCTGCAGGTGCCGGTGTCCGAGGCGGGCGCGGTCAAGGCGTCGATGCCGGTGACGATCGTGCGCCCGGACTCGCGCGAGGTGCCCGGCAAGGTCACCTCCGTCGCTGCCGCGCCCGCCCCGGAGAACGGCGGCGGCCCGAAGACCGCCATCGTGGTCACGCCGGACGACCCGGCCACCGTCGCCGACCTCGACACCGCGCCGGTGCGGCTGAAGTTCACGACCGAGAGCCGGACCGGGGTGCTGACCGTGCCGCTGGCCGCTCTGGTGGCGTTGAAGGAGGGCGGCTACGCGGTGCAGCTGCCCGGCGGCGGGTTGAAGGCCGTGCGGACCGGGTTGTACTCGCAGGACAAGGTCGAGATCTCCGGCGACGGCATCACCGACGGCCTCGAAGTGGTGACCGCCCAGTGACCCCGGTGCTCGCGTTGCGGTCGGTCTCGAAGCACTATCCCGGCGGCGTGACGGCGTTGTCCGACGTGTCCTTGCAGGTTGGCGCGGGGGAGCTGCTCGCGATCGTGGGCCCGTCCGGGTCTGGCAAGTCGACTCTGCTGCACCTGGTCGGGACGCTCGACCTGCCGTCTTCGGGCACCGTCTCGATCGACGGCCAGGACGTGTCCTCGCTGAGCGACCGGTGGCTGTCGGCGTTGCGGGGGAGCCGACTGGGGTTCGTGTTCCAGCAGTTCCACCTGTCCGACGGCCTGACCGCCACCGAGAACGTCGCCACCGGACTCCTGTACGCGGGCGTGCGGCGCAAGGACCGTCGCGCGCTGGCTTTGGAGGCGCTGGAACGGGTCGGGCTGGGCCATCGGACCGATCATCGGCCTTGGCAGCTGTCGGGAGGGGAGAAGCAGCGCGTCGCGATAGCCCGGGCGGTCGTGAACAACCCGGCGCTGGTGCTCGCCGACGAACCGACCGGGGCGCTCGACACGGCGAACGGGCTCGCGGTGCTGGAGTTGTTGAGGGAGCTGAACCGGCAGGGGACGACGATCGCGCTGATCACGCACGACCGGGACATCGCCGCCGCGTTGCCACGTCGGGTGGAATTGCGGGATGGGCGGATCGTGTCGGACTCGGGTGCCGCAGGAGGGCTGGACGGCCGGGTCTTCGCCTCGCGTGCAGATGCCGCGACCGTCCGGTTGCCCAGGCTGTTCACGGGGAGTGAGCGATGACGCTCTCTCCCGCCGACTTCGTGTCCCTCGATTCGCTCGGTGTCCGCGTTCGTCGGTCCCGTGCCGCTCTGTCTGCCGTCCGGTTGCCCAGGTTCTCCGCGGGGAGTGAGCGATGACGCGTCTTTCTCCCGCCGACCTGCTGTCGCTCGGTTCGCTCGGTATCCGCACCCGCCGGCTCCGCGCCGCCCTGTCCGCGCTGGGCATCGCGCTCGGCATCGCCACCGTCGTCGTGGTCACCGGCATCCCCGCCTCCAGCCAGCAGGCCCTGCTCGACGAGCTGACCGCGCTCGGCACCAACCTGCTGCGCGCCCAACCCGCCCAGCGCAACGAGGACCCGGTCCTGCTCCCCGAGTCCTCGGTCGCGATGGTCGGGCGCATCGGTCCGGTGACCGGGGCCGCTGCCGTCGCGAACACCCACACCCGCGTGCGCCGCAACGACCTGCTCGATCCCGGCCACAGCTCGGACATCACCGTCCTGGCCGCCACCCCCGGCCTGCTGGAAACCGTGAACGGCCGCGTCGCCAGCGGTGAGTTCCTGCCACGGCCGGACTTCCCGTCGGTCGTCCTCGGCAGCGTCGCCGCGTCGAGACTCGGCATCCCGGACGCCCGCGAGCAGCCCGCGATCTTCGTGGGGGACCGGTGGTTCACCGTCGTCGGCGTGCTCGCGCCGATGCCGCTGGCGCCCGACATCGAACGCTCGGTGCTCGTCGGCTGGGAGGCCGCCCGCACGCAGCTCGGCTTCGACGGCCACCCGACCGTCGTCTACGTCAAGGCGCGCGAGGAGTCCATTGAGGACGTTCGCGCGGTGCTGCCGGCCACGCTGTACGGCGAGATCCCCGGCCTCGTGCAGGTGAGCCGCCCGTCCGACGCCCTGGCTGCCAAACGCGCCACCCAGAACTCCTACAGCGCGCTGTTCCTCGGCCTTGCGGGCGTCGCACTGCTCGTGGGCGGCGTCGGTGTGGCCAACACGATGGTGATCTCCGTGCTGGAACGCCGCAGCGAGATCGGCCTGCGACGAGCCCTCGGCGCCACCCGCGGCCACATCCGCGCCCAGTTCCTGACCGAAGCGGTCCTGCTGTCGAGCCTCGGCGGCCTGGCCGGCACCGCACTGGGCGCGCTCGGCGTCACCGGCTACGCCACCCTGCACGACTGGCCGGTCGTCATTCCCCTGCCAGTGCTCGTTTCCGGTGTGCTCGCCGCGTTCGTCGTGGGCGCCGCCGCCGGCCTCTACCCCTCCATCCGCGCCGCCCGGCTCACCCCGACGCAGGCGCTCTCCGCGTGACGAAAGGACTGTGCCCGATGAAGAAGGCCACCCTGGCCCTGGTGTTCCTCGTGGCGGCCTGTGGTTCGCAGACCACGCCGCCCCAGGTCGCCTCCCTCAGCACGCCCGGCAGCAGTGCGGCTCCGACGTCGGCGTCGCAGGAACAACGGCCCCGCGAACGCCTCGACATGACGCCCGAGGACTACGAGGCCCTGAGCGCGCCGTACGAGCAGTGCCTGCTGGGGTACGGCGTGGACAAGAAGGGCCGCGCGCCCGGAGGCAGCGGCAAGCCGGAGCCGTCGAAGGAGGAGGTCGACAAGGCGTTGAAGGCGTGCGAGTCGAAGCTCCCGCTGCCGCCGTGGGAGAAGGACGTCAACAACCCGGAGGCCGTCGACTTCGCCAACCGCGTCGTGCAGTGCCTGCGCGACAAGGGCGTCCGCTATGTCGAGGTGCACAACGAACCGGGCGGCGACACCGTCTCCTACGCGTTCGGCGGCCCCAACAACGACTCCGCGTCCATCACGCTCGGCCTCGAACACGCGAAGGAATGCGAGATCGCGTCCTCCAAGAAGTGATCTAGACTCGGCGAAAGGATGCGCTGGGGGGCGATCTCATGGACTTCGAACTCGCCGAGTGTCGCTACTACGGGGTCTTCAGGGACGGCGTCGGCAGCGTGGACCGGGCCTCGATGCTCGTGCGCAAGCTGGAGGCCTACCGCGAGGAGGAGTACGCCGGCCACGGCCTGTGGGTGGAGACGGAGAAGCTCTACCAGATCGACTCCGGCCGGGACATGAACAGCGACTACCGCCAGCTCACCGAGGCCGAGGAACTCCAGCTCCGGCAGGAGATCGACGCGTCGTGGGCGGCCAATTGGCACCATCACGTCGTTTCGGCCGACGCGGTGCCGTTCGCCGTGGTCCTGACCGCGAAGAACCATCGGTCGCGTCCCGTGCTGATCGCGCGTGACGGGCACCGCGGGCGAACGGAGACGGACCTCCTCGACCGCGCACCGGAGGAGTCGTGGGCCGTCGAGGAAGCGGAACCGGCCGCGGTCCCCGAGATCCTGGCGCGGATCGAGGTCCGGCGGCGTGAGGAGGCCGGGCTGACCGGCGGCTACGCGGTCTTCCGCCGCCTGGCCGACGCGCTCGACCTCGTGACCGCCAGCGCGGTCGTGCCCGAGCGTTCAGAAGAGCACGAGTTCACCGTGCGGCTGGCCCTGTGGGAAACGGAGCACGTGGCAGGGCTGGTCCGCCTCAGGAACGCGAAACGGCGAGCGGCTCCGGTCGATGGCCGTCAGCACTTCGCACTGTTCCAGAGCATCAGCGCGGCGGCGGACATGCGCAACGCCCACTCGGCCGTACGGTCCACAGTGGACTCGCGGAGGTGGGAGATGTTCCTGAGGCCGGGGGAGTGGCTACCGGCGTCGCGGCCGCCGCAACACCGAACGGTGCTGCCGCTCGGCCCGGACGACCTGGAGACGGTTCTGGCGAGGCTCGGGGCCGCCGAGTCCCGTTACCTGGAGGTCCGGGGCACGGGACGCGTCGCACTCCTCCGGCTCACCGGCACCACCGAGGAGTTCGCCGTCGATCTGGGCTGGGAGCCGTCCGACGTGCTCACCCGGCTGCCGGGCGAGGACTCGTGGTCCGTCTCCGAGATCGACGAGAGGACCATGACGAACCTGAGGTTCGACGTCGCCTGCCTCGGCAGATCCGGGCAGCACCGCGACGGCGAGTACGAGTACATCGCCGTCTTCCCAGCCCGTCTCGTCGCACTCGACCTCTCCCACGCCCAGCTGGTGATCCGGCGCAGGGACGAGGCCGAGGAGAAGTTCGCCGGGCCCGCCCGCGGCTGGGAGCCGGCGAGCCCGGAAGAACGGGGCGCCACGGCCTACCCCAGCCGGCGCCTGCCGATCAGCCGCGCGGAGATGGAGCGGCTGATCAGCTGAGCAACTCGCGGACCCGCGGCACGACCTCGGTCCCGTACAGCTCGATCGTCCGCATCAGCGACGAGTGCGACAGCCCGCCGATCCCGTACTTCAGGTCGAACCTGCTGGCGCTCAACGTCTTCATCGTCCGAGCCATCTTCTCCGCGACCGTCTCCGGCGACCCCACGAACAGCGCGCCGTGCGGGCCCACCTCGTGCGCGTACGACTCCGGGGTCGGCGTGGAGAACCCGCGAGTCCTCCCGAGCCGCGAGATCACGTCGAGGTAGTGCGGCCAGAACTCCTCCCGGGCCTGCTCGTCGGTCGGCGCCACGTGGCCGGGCGAGTGGATCCCGATCGGCAACGGGTCGCGGCCGAACTTCTCCAGCGCGTGCTTGTAGAGCTCGGAGAACGGGGCGAACCGTCCGGGGTGGCCGCCGATGATCGCCAGCATCAGCGAGAAGCCGTGGGAGGCCGCGCGCACGACGGACTGCGGGCTGCCGCCCACGCCGATCCACGTCGGGAACGGCTCGGTGAACGGCACGACGTCCTGCTCGTGCAGCGACGCGCGGGTCTTGCCCTGCCAGGTGACCGGGCCGCCCTTCACCAGTTCCGCGAACAGCTGCGTCTTCTCCTCGAACAGGTCCTCGTAGTCGGCGAGGTCGTAGCCGAACAGCGGGAACGAGTCCACACTGGACCCGCGACCCAGGATGACCTCGGCGCGGCCGCCCGAGACCGCGTTCAGCGTCGAGAAGCGCTGGAACACCCGCACCGGGTCGTCCGAGCTGAGCACCGTCACGGCCGAGCCGAGGTGGATCCGGGACGTGCGGGCGGCGATCGCGGCCAGCACCACGTCGGCCGCGGACAACGGCATGTCCGGGGTGTGGTGTTCGCCGATGCCGAAGAAGTCCAGGCCCACCTGGTCGGCCAGCACGCCCTGCTCGACGACGTCGCGGATGGTCTGGGCGTGCGTGAGCGGCTTGCCGTCGGCGTCGTGGGTGACGTCGCCGAACGTGTCGAGTCCGAACGTGGTCATGACGTGTCCCTAAGGTTGATGTTGTTCGGGGTTAGTGCTCCGGATGCCCAGTGCGATGGGGTGTGGCTGATGACTTGTTGCCGTGAGGTGGCTCCGAAGGAA